>JAGFCA010000006.1 GCA_022394755.1 Candidatus Poribacteria bacterium | reverse complement strand
GCATGGCAAAACAGAAGAAATGAAAAACAGACCAAAACAAGTTGGAGGTTTACTACAGATGATGCACGTATAAAACTAAAACGACTATACCCATCGATTATCACTTGACTAAGCAGTAGATTCAATTCAAAAAAAAATAACAATATGAATGAAAACAGTAAAATAAACAAAACCCATTTGCAATCAATTGAACACATCAACGGTGAATTTCGAGAAATAGATGAGATTTATGAACCAGATTTTGACAAGATTGATGAAGCATTTGTCCAGAAAGTGTGGAATGATCAACGGTTTATCAATTCCAATTTGAGTTCTATTGCTGGTAAGCAGGTACGTGTACTAAAACCGGGTGTTTGGAACCATGAAGATGGACCAGACTTTATGCATGCTGAGATTGAAATAGACGGCAAACTGCATGTTGGTGATGTAGAAATCCATGTCAAAGCATCTGAATGGTATGTTCATAAACATCATTTGAATTCCAGATATAATAGGGTTATTCTTCACACAGTTTTATTTGATGACGATTTCAATTTGCGTACTCGGCTTCAGAATGGGAAGCGAGTGCCAACCCTTGAACTCTTGAAATATGTTGATGCACCTATTGGAGATTTGTTTGACCAGAGAGTGGAATCAGATGAGGAGAAAACAAAATCGTGTAGGGTAACAGGTAATCAGTTGGACATAGTTAAACTTCAAGAGGTATTTGAGTCATTGGGGACGGAACGTTTTCTTGAAAAAGCTGATGCAATAAGGTTGCTAAGAACACGATTGAATTTTGAACAGATCTTGTATGAGGGAATTATGGAAGCGTTGGGGTATTCCCAAAATAGTAAACAATTCCGAGAGTTAGCACAACGCGTTCCATTTAATGAGTTAGATAACAAATCAGAACATGAGATACAAGCGTTGTTATTCGGTGTTGCTGGTTTGCTACCCTCCCAAATGGATAAACCGTTACCAGAAGAAGAGGAAAATGATCCGTTAATTGTTGCATTAGAGACTCTATGGGAAGCATCAGATCATTCTTCGAAAGTGGATCGGATGAATTCTACGCAGTGGCGTTTTGGGAGAACTCGTCCAAGCAATTTTCCAACTCGTCGGATTGCTGCAATGAGCCAATTACTTTTTTTAAGTAAAGGTAGTTTGATGATGTATTTTCTTGGTACATGTGAAAAAGCTGCTTTGGTAAATACCTCGAAAGAACTAAAGAGTATTCAGAAAGAACTACTTGATCTATTGATGCTTGAACCTACAGATTATTGGAGTATGCATTCTAACTTTGGTAAAGGAATTTCGCAGAATGTTAAACTTATAGGTGAGTCAAGGGCATTAGATATTATGGTGAATAAAATTCTGCCTCTTGCCTATATATGGTCGGTTGAATCAGAAAGTAGTAAACTGCAGGATGCGATTCTGAAGCTATATGGAGAGTTTAAAAAGGTGCAGGAGAATAAACACATAAAACAGGTAGGAAAGCAGATATATTCTGAATCACAACCTGCCAATGTGATTAAATATTCAGCCAGAATCCATCAAGGTATGATTCGACTTTATAAGAACTATTGTGCGGACCAACTGTGTGACCTCTGTCCTCTTATTGAATACAATGTAGTTGTTTTGGAGGAGAGTTAAGAATGGATTCTGATGTAACTCCATTAACGGATGAATCTTATTGGACAGAACTTTGGGATGGTCAACAACACAAGGTTCGCCATCTTCGATGGGTATATGTAACGAACCGTCACCTTGCTAAGTTGTTTGAGAAAGGATTATCTGGTATTAGGCAACCCAAATTGGTAGAGTTGGGTTGTGCCGACTCTTTATGGTTACCCTATCTTGGCAAGAATTACGAAAGTGATTGTTATGGCGTAGATTTTTCGGAATTGGGTTGTCAGCTTGCGCAACGAAATCTTGCACTTGCAGATGTGTCCGCTAAGATTTTCTGTGAGGACATCTTTACATTTATAAAATCAAATACATCTGATTACGACTTTGTATTTTCTATGGGATTGCTTGAGCATTTTACCGAACCAAGTAGAGTTTTAGATGATATAGGTAAACTACTAAAACCGGGTGGTAAAATGTTAACGATTTTACCTAATCTACGCGGTATGTATACACCAATAGCCAGGGTTGCAAGTCCAAAACTCCTGGCAACACATCAGGTTATAACTCCTTCTGCATTGAAAGATCTCCATCAATCTGTCGGTCTTGATGTAACAGAATTTGGTTTTACTGGCGGTCCATTCAAGTTAAGTGTAGTGGATTATTCACCATGGCGTTCTGTGATTGGTAGGTTTGGACATGATGTGCTTTGTAAGTGTGTGAATCTAACAGATATTATAGTGGGGAATATTCTATCTGCAGTGCGTATTCCCAATCAACAGTTGTCATCTCCCTATGTATATGTGTTATGTATAAAACCGAATTAGAGATTACTAAATTCATTGCAAAATCCATTCAAATAAGTATAATGTCATTTCAATAATTTGAACTATATATTGGATATTTTAATCAATACACATTTCGCCCCTCTGGGGTTTGACTATTGGATTGTATAGGGTTTCTACACATATATCACTCCTCTGGGTTTGACTATTGGATTGTATAGGGTTTCTACACACATTTCACCCTTCTGGGCTTGAATATTGGATGCTATAGGGTTTCTACACACAATTCACGCCTCTGGGGCTTGACTATTGGATTGTATAGCGTTTCTGTTTTTTTAAATTTAAAAGGAGACTCATTATGAGAATATTTTGTATTATATTAATTACACTACTTTGTTGTTCAGTTGGTATGGCAAAAGAGACCTTCTTTTCCGCCTTGGAAAGTCAAGCGGATGTGGAAAAAGAGGGTGGAACAGTAGATGGTGGAGAATTTGTTCCCGGTAAATTCGGGAACGGGTTTGTCAGTAAGGAAGTTGGTGATGTCATTCATTTTCCAGTAGAAGATCGATTCATAAATCTTGAAAAAGGAACAGTGGAATTGTGGGTAACAATGGGTATGGATATTTCTGCGGTTGCTGGTGAACTTTTCTTGTTTATGACATATAAGCGTGGTACGGATGCAGTTTTTCTCCAGTTTGATAAAGGTGCTAAAGCACGTATGCGTGTAAAGAGTGCAGGGGGTTGGTTTAACGCCGATAGTGGGGCATTAAATTGGAAAGAGGGTGAACATCACCACATGGCAGGAACATGGGGACCAGATGGACTGAAGTTATTCCTTGATGGAGAATTGGCAGCTGAAACTGATACTGACCGTGGACCAACAGTATTTGCTGAGTCATTTGAAGTCAATAATGCATCTCCACCGGATCCTAAGTTTCCAACGAATTGTGTCGTGGATGGACTTCGTATATCTGACCATCAAAAGGAAGCAGGAGAATTAATACTTGACGATCCTGCACCTGTTGAACCTATTAGCAAGTTGGCTCTGACATGGGGACAACTGAAAACTGATTAATCATACATAGGGTGGAATGAGTATTCCACCCTATTTCATTATGAGGGAAGTAAATGTATAAGACAGAAAATCCACTTTTTATATCTGGGACAGAGGGTTATAATACATTTCGTATTCCTGCCATTGTAGCTTCTAACGATGGGACACTCTTAGCATTCTGTGAAGGTAGACGTAAGGGTGGTGGGGATTCTGGTGATATTGATCTTGTATTGAAACGTAGTTTTGATAACGGTGAGACTTGGGAACCGATTCAAGTCGCTGTATCAACAGGAGCAGATACGGATGGTAATCCTGCACCCGTTGTTGACAGAGATACTGGAACAATCTGGTTACTATTCTGTAAGAATTATTCGGATGGTGGTGAAGGCAAGATTATTGCAGGTGAGGCTCCGCGTACTGTCTGGGTTACCTCGAGTAATGATGATGGGGAATCGTGGACGGAACCGAAGGAGATTACTGGTGATACAAAACTTGATACTTGGACGTGGTATGCTACAGGTCCGTGTCATGGTATTCAATTAACAAGTGGAAGACTGGTAATTCCGTGTGATCATGTTCTTGGACAGAGCCGTAACTATGCTGAGATGGGATATTCACATTTGATTGTTAGTGATGATCATGGGGAGACGTGGCGTATGGCAGGTGACGCACAACCCGGTACAAACGAATCGGTTGTTGTTGAAACTGTGGATGGTGATCTATATTTTAACTGCCGTAACTATGTTGCACCGAAACGTCGTGCTTATGCATGGAGTTCTGACGGTGGAGATACGTTTACTGAATTTGGTTATGATGATGATTTAATTGAACCTATCTGTCAAGCAAGTCTTGTACGTTATACAGATGTAAATAACCATGATAAGAATCGTGTGCTATTTTCTAATCCTGCGAGTGAGTCGCGAGAGAAGATGACTATAAGAATTAGTTATGATGAATGTCGTAGTTGGAATGCTGGTAAGGTTTTACATGATGGTCCAGCTGCTTATTCTGATTTGTGTGTTGATTCGGATATGAATATCTGCTGTTTATATGAGCGTGGTGAGCAGCATTCATCACAGACGATTTCGTTTGCGAAGTTCGATTTGGAATGGTTGACGGATGGTGAGGATTCATTAAAGTAAGAATGAAAGTTTCCATATAATACCATTTCTCAGATATTATGCCTCATTATTAGTTAATAGTTATTAGATTTTGGTTATGCTTTTCTTAAAATAACCAAACTTGGAAACAAATATACAACTTCTGTTAGATTGTGTATCTAAGATCGTAAGTTTGATTATCGGTGGATGAACTTCATTATCTAAAATATCACTCTCATTCCGATCTTGGGTATTAAAAAATCTGTTAATGCCAATAACTTTACACATCCGTTGTGATTCTATAGGAACTATCTCTGCATCGCGACCTAAAGGTCCCTCCTATAGAGTATTGCTTCCAAATATATCCATTCCAATTATAATCCATAAATGGTTTTATCTGTTTGAATTGGTCAGTGATATCGTTCAATCTAATTTCTCACTTACTCTGAAATTTCAGAGTAAGTATTGATGGATAATATCTGATAATGGCTCTAAGGTCAGTTATAGTAAGGCAGAATGGCTATTTTCAATATAGAGATGTTTTCTGATTTACTCTGAATACTCTGAAAATTTAAATTTATGTGCATCTATCTAAATGTGAATTCTACAATGTATTATATTGATTTAGTTGTATCGACTATCGTAGTTATTCAGTATCTGTTGTGGTGTTTTTCTATAAACATTGCGTCCCTACGAGACACCAAATTTTACAGTAAATTAGTCCAATGTAGATGAAAATCGTAATGAGTGTATTTCAATTGGAAAGGTTTTATCAAGTGTTAGCCAATAAAATTTCAGAGTGTTAGAAACCGAATATACCGTGATAAGGTGTCGGTTTATGCATGATTACATATATCAATGAAACCCACTTGTGATAAAAGTCTGGACTAACGACTAAGCCACAGGGAACGCATCTCCAACAAGTGGTTCACCATCTTCAACTTCGATTGTTGGTACAAGCACATGACTGGGTGATTGTTTGTTGTTATAGCATACATCTTGTGCCATGAATATCATGACAAATGCACGGCGTTGATGGTCTGTAACATTCGGTGGTGTACCGTGCCAGTTTAGGCAATGATGGAACATACACTCCCCTGCTTTCAATTCTACGGGAATCCCATGAGTAATATCTAAGTTTCGTCTTTCTGCCCATGGATTTTCTGGTGGATCTTGACCTTCGTCCTGTGCTTTTCTCGTTGCAGCATCAAATGCAGCTTTTGCTTCAACATTGAATCTTTCATCTCTATGACTTTTCGGCATAACATGCATGCATCCGCTGTCAACAGTGGCATCGTCTAATGCTAACCAACAACTCACAATGTTGGGTGGACTGAGGGGCCAGAAGAAGAAATCGTGATGGAATCCGAAGTGTCCGTTGTCTTTTGGTGGTTTTGAGATGACTTGATCGTGCCAAAGTCTAACTTCTGGTGTTTGTAATAATGCACGTGCTGTTCCAGCAATTAAGGGGTTATGTATTGCTGCTTCATAACTCTTTTCCCGTTTCCACATGTTGACGTATTGATGTATTGCTCTTGGATGTCCACTTCCACGGTTGAGTGTATCCTCTTTGCGATCGTGTCCGTATTTGAATTCTGGAGATGAGTCGTCGCCTTCAGTGAGTTCTAATTGTATAATTGCGTCTAACCCATCTCGCATGGTTTCTACACCGTCCTCATCTAATACCTTTCCGAATTTGAGATATCCGTTTTCTTGAAAAAAGTCGACTTGTTCCTGTGTTGCCATAGTGTTCTCCTGGGATTATGCTAAACTTATAGATACATTTATGAAAATCATTCATTGTTTAAGATTATAGCATATTTGTGTATATTGTGTATGATTGTATTTTATTTGAATCATGGATTATCTTAGTCGACTAATCTGATTTATATGTAGGAAAATGTTACACTTTTCCTACAAAGTGTAGTATTTTCTTTTTTCTTCCTATTCCCTATAAACCCATACCAATACTGAGTTTATAGGGTTAAACATAAAGAATTTTCGAAATTTGAAAAAAGTTACAATTCTCTATTTTTCTCTGCTTTATCCTTCACCTGTATGAATATAATATATTTTGTAGTGTGTCTTTATGTTTAATTGTCATAGAATTCTAAAACTTCCAATTGTGTGTTTTTACTCTGTAATTTCAATTTTCAGTTTGTTGGTTTTAGTATGTTAGATGGTGGATGGGTATTTTTTCTTCAATTTATTTTTTATATTCTGCTATCAGTGATTGGTTGAAGAATTTTGGGGTATTTCCTGAATCGCGGATTACGCGGATTACACGGATTACGCGGAAGGGTTTTCTGTGTATTGTGAGTATTTTGGTGGTATAGGTGGTCAAGATTGAATTGTGGTTAGTAAGGATTATTTGGTATAGATATTTGGACTTCCATTATCCATCCAATACAAGAATATTAAGATGTAAACGAATTGTGTTTTTGAACTATGGACATTATATTAAGGAATACACATTTTAAATCTAAAGTTTGTCTTTGGTGAAGTAGGTTATTAAGGCAGACATTTCACACGTTGGAACTACCTATCCCTTCAGTATAGAAATTGATCCAATATTAGGAAATAGTGACGTGATTTATTCTATTGATTTGAGTTTGTGGCATATAATGGTATGTAAGGATTATTTTAGTTAGATGTGCCATGAAACAACGAAAACATTTTCAAGATCAATTATTCATTCTCTTGTTAGGGAAAATATTATAGAAGGTTGGCTTTAAACCGGATTGTGTATTTTGATGTTTAATTTCAACATTCATAGCCATTTTACTAATTTTGTTACAAGAAGTCGTTTGAATTTTGTTATGCTCTAATAATCTCCTGCAGTAATGTGTTTTTCGTTCACTATAAAGTTGCTTAGAATGGTGCTTAATCAGTACATTATTTATTTCATTTGTTATCATTAATGCTTAGTATGTTAATTGTTATACCTTTATATGATGATCTACACCGTGTTTATCATAGACATTGAAAATATCTTTGCAGAATGCTATCATTTGGCTGTCATCTACTTTCAAAGCATCCTCAAAAATCTTTATAAAATACCGTTTACCAGCCTCTGTTTGTGAATAGTTTTTCTTCATTGAGTTATGCTTATTGCAGAGCGTTTGTCCATTTTCAAGGGAATTCTCTCCATTTTTAGACCTTGGAATTTTGTGGTCCGCAGCGATTTCAACACCATCCTCTTGTCCAAGTCCACAGATAACACATTTATACCCATCTCTACCGAAAATAGTAACTTTGTCAACATCAGAAAAATCGTGGAATTCCCCTTCCTGCTCAAAGTCTGGATCGTATTTGTAGAAACCGTTTTTTCGTTTGATTTTTATCAATTTTCCTTCACCAGAAAGTTGGTTGACATCTGTGCTGATGTCTTGTAGCTTTTTACCATGAATTTCGAAGGATTCTTTAACCCCTTCAGTTACTTCAGATGTGTGAATCTCTATATTGGGACTTTTCTTGAAGAAGTCCATAATAAGTGATTTTCTTGATGGATGCATTGTTGTGATCTCCTTTTACCTTTTCTTGTTTTTATTTTCTGTTATAGTTTTCTGTTTCGGATTTATTAATTTCAATTTACCATTTGCTGTAAAATTAATCAAGTCTTGATATATTTGCATTGACGTGGATAACCTTCCAAGATACAGGTCTCTGATGACTTGATTAACATTCAACATAACAGGTTGTATGTCTGGAGTTTTATTACTTCTGTCCAATGTAAACAAAAAATAAGTATTACAATCCAATATAAAAATGGTTTGTTACTTCCTCCTTTCACGGTTTATTGTTCCTGTAATCACGTGGAAAAGTGAATAATAAATCTGAAAACCTTCAGATTGAGTTTTCATCATGTCGAATCCATATGTGAATTTGAAGCCATTTTTATTGCGTTCAGGGCTCCATTGAAGATTACAATTTGAATTATAGAATGTGAATACTTATTTGATTGACACAGAAGGAAACCTTTCAAGTAATTCATCAAACTGTCTTCATACCAATTAATAAACTAGTCATGGTTTGGTAGGATAGACGTATAAAGGATAGAGATCAGAGTGTTGTTGTCAATTGTAAAGGAAAATGTTCTGCATCGAAAAAATCTTAATCTATATTCAAGTATGTTTCAGATATGTGACTAGATCTATACAAACCCTATCTTCTTTCATTTTACTTAATCGTCATTTTTGTAAGTAGGTTGGTCAAATGCAAAATCTTCAACACTTTAAAATTTTTAATCATACCTGCAACTATAGGAGTACTGAGAACTGTAAAGCGGTATAATTCATCATTTATACTATGTCGAATACAGATATTTTCTGGTCTCAAAATCCTTTATTAATAAAGTAAGAATTACTTCTTAAATCAATATCAAGCTTGTTTCGAGTGTTCCATTTACTAGAGCGTATCTCATAAATACTTTATTAACATACGCATACAAGCAAGAAGCACAAAACCTAAGTAGCATTCAGTATGATATTCCCAACGCAGGACTAAACTACGATAGTCCTCCAATTAACTGAAAAACACTCTACTTTGAAACTGTGTTTATACCGACGTAAACTACGAACATCCTTTGTCGCAACACGCTTACGGTTCTTTTTATGAGGGACTATCATCTCAATACTTCTACCCCGTGACAACGCATCTAAAGGAACTGAGTCATATGCTTTGTCTCCTATCAGTACTGCCGGGGTCTCACTCACAAAACAAGCATCTAATGTCGGTTCAACAAGACTCACTTCATGACAAGAAGCACTACAAATCAAAATACTAATAGGTCTTCCTTGCTTTTCTGTAATCGCTACAACTTTTGTACCTTTACCACACTTCGTATTCCCTACACAAGTACCCCTTTTTTTGCTTCTACAAACTTACCATCAATACAACACTCACTCATATTCAGTTGACGACGCTTCTCAAGTTTCTCTGTAATCGGTACTAATACTTTTTCAAGTGTACCATCACAAGACCATAGCTGGAAACGACGATGGCACGTTTGGTAAGGTGGATACTTAGCAGGTAAATCCCGCCAAGGTGCTCCTGTTCGAAGTATCCAGATAATCCCTTCCAATACTTCTCTGTTATTACGCCAAGGTCTTCCTCGTATGCCTGATGGAAGTAAAGGCAACTCAGGTTCAATCAATGCCCACTCTTTATCACTTAGTTCCATTAAATCTGCCACTCAATAATATTTGGATATAAAGTACAGTTTAACAGGAAATATGGAGAATTAAAAGAAAATATGATCATAATACGATTTATGAGATACGCTGTAAAACGTTATTGCCGGATTTTTATAATTTCATGTATTAAATAGGCCCCAGTAGGAATCCTCCGATTGTAATTTGTGTTGCACCATAAATTGTTAGTCTCTGCTTCCATTAAGTCTAAAGTTGTTGGATTGATTCATTTCGATAATAATATACAATTAAAACGAGATAATTTGAGTGGTAGTATGATAAAAATCAACTCAGTAGAATATCAAACGAAATACTCTACAGAATATATTAGAATATCAATCATTTTTCTTGATATATTAATCTAAGGGTAGTCGAAATTATAGTGTTTATGGCATTTACTTTTTGAAACTATAGGTTAACACAATGATAATATAAAGTCAAGAGTTTTTATAATAAAAATATCTATTATAAATGATTTTTAATGTTGCTTATTAGAACATACTAATATTTTTCAATGCCTTAAATTAAAGCCTGTCAATTATTCAATGGCTTAAATCGGAAACTGGTGGTTGCCGGCGGTTAATCCACCGTCAATGACAAAGACTGCTCCTGTTGCGAAGCTTGCTTCGTCTGAGGCGAGGAATAGGGCTGCGTTTGCTATATCTATGGGTTGTCCGATTCGTCCTAAAGGATACCATGGTGTGATTTCGTCTAAGATCTTTGGATTGCGTTCTATCATGGGTTCCCAGACTTCGGTTTGGATTGTGCCGGGACAGATACAATTTATCCGTATGTTATCTTTTCCATGAGCGACTGCCATTGAGCGTGTTAGGGATATGACACCGCCTTTGGCTGCAGAATAGGCATGGATTCCTTGTAGTCCTATGAGACCATTGACAGATGCGATATTTACTATGCTCCCACCACCTGCTTGTTGCATTATGGGTATGACAGCATTGGTACAATTGCTTGTCCCTTGGAGTGCTACTGATAGGTTTGCTTCCCAGTTGTTGTTGAGGACATCGGCAGTGGAACAGATGGCGTTGTTTATGAGTATATCTACTGTACCGTAGGATTCTACTGTTTTTGTAATGAGTGTTTCGGCTTGAGTGGAATTGGAGACATCTGCATTGATAAACAGTGCTTCACCACCTGCATCGGTGATTGCAGTGACGGTTTCTGTTCCGTTTTCATCGTTTAGATCATCTACAACGACTTTTGCCCCTTCTTCAGCGAATCGTAATGCTATGGATTTACCGATTCCGCGTCCTGCCCCTGTGACTATGGCTATTTTATCCTTTAATCGCATACGGTGAAACCTGTGAAAATGGAGTTTTTGTGTTTTATCTATTGTAAATATGTTATAATAGGAAAAAGTTTAAATTGATAGGTTCTATTGAATAATTAAGTATAGTAATGGCATTAACTGGTACTCGTTGGACAACAAATGATCGTTATGGTAATGAGATTTATTTAACAAATGAACGTTGGCAACACATAATAGACTCAATTAATCACCCTGAGATGAAATACTATGAGGAACATCTCAGGACTTCGATTCGTTCTGGAAGACGAACACAAGATACATTAAACCCACAGAAATATCGTTATAATCAAATCTTCGATGACCTATACTTAGAAAATACACATATAATAGCGATCGTTCTATTTGGTTTCAAAGAAGATTTGGAAGGTAAACCAACCGCCAACAACTATATTGTAACAGCATACCAAAAGCAAATAGGGTGAAACCATCAATGACAGAAACAATTTACAACTATGATGAAGTTAGTGATACACTTTATATCTCATTCGCTCCGAGTGAAGATGCAACTGGTATTGAGTTGACACCCCATATCCTACTACGTCTAAATAAGAATGAACAAAGAGCGATTGGAGTAACCTTAATGGAATACTCCATACTTGCCCAGAAGACAGAAATTGGTCCACGGAGTTTTCCGTTAACAGGTTTGTCAGATATATCTAACGAACTTCAAGAAATAGTCTTAGATGTTCTACAACGTCCTCCTGTTAGCGATGTGATTCTACTCTCTTCCTATACACCATCCATGTCAGAAGCAATTCCGATAATGCTTATACAAGCTAACCAATAATATAAGAATTACAATTTAATGTTGTAAGGTTTGTGATATAAACAACTTTGTCCGTTCATGTTTTGGGTTATCAAAGAATTCTGCTGGGGGTGCATCTTCTACTATCAACCCCTCATCAAAAAACAGGATTCTATCCGCAACTTCACGAGCAAATCCCATCTCATGTGTGACAACCAGCATCGTCATTCCTGATTGTGCAAGTTCACGCATTACATCCAAAACCTCCGAAATCATTTCAGGATCAAGTGCACTTGTGGGTTCATCAAAGAGCATGATTTTGGGTTCCATTGCTAATGCTCTTGCAATGGCGACACGTTGTTGTTGTCCACCTGAAATTTCCGTGGGATATTTATTTGCTTGATCTTCAATATCCATTCGATCTAATAGAGCCAATGCTTCAGTTTCAGCTTGCTTTTTGGCAATTTTTCTTACGCGAATTGGTCCCAATGTGATGTTCTGTAGGTTAGTTAAATGTGGAAACAGGTTGAATTGTTGGAACACCATTCCGACTTCTTGACGAATGAGATTGATATTACGTAGATCGTTGGTGAGTTCAATACCCTCGACGATGATCTTACCCTGTTGATGTTCTTCAAGTCGATTGATTGTTCTGATAAATGTGGATTTTCCTGAACCTGAAGGACCACAGATAACTGCTCTCTCACCTGTTTGGAAAGATGTGGTAATCCCTTTGAGAACATGAAAATCGTCGTACCATTTATGTATATCTTCACAAACAATAATTGGATCGTTTGTTGTGTTTTCTTTATTATCCATTTTTGTTTCCTTGTGGAAATTAGATGTTAGGCATTCCCAGTGAGGTTTTCGGAAATCAGAGTTCCCTCTAACATTGAGTTTAGGGTATTATGTATTTCCAACACCGAGTGAGGCTTCAACTTCTGTGCTGACATAAGACATTGAATAACTAAATACAAAATAGATGACGGCTGCGAATAGATATACCTCTGCTTGGAGACCTAACCATTCCCTATTTGCAGTAATGCTCTTGGCTACCCCTAACAGGTCAATTAACCCGATTATAGATACTAACGATGTGTCTTTAAATAGTGATATGAATTGTCCTACAATCGCAGGAATTACGGATCGTAGTGCTTGTGGTAAGACAATAAATAACATTGTTTTTGGATAGTTGAGACCCAATGCATGTGCGGCTTCAGTTTGTCCACGAGGAATTGCTTGAAGTCCTCCACGTACATTCTCTGCCATATATGCTGCAGAGAAGAAGGTGATACCGATCATCATACGTACGACTTGGTCGATATTCATTTCCGGCATAAATATTGGAATTAGGACGCTCCCCATGAACAGGATAGTTATCAACGGTACACCACGTATTGTCTCAATATAGGTGGTTGAAATCCACCGAATTGCGGGAAGTTTGCTTTGTCGGCAAAGGGCTAAAAATACACCGAGTGGAAAGGATGCACATATTCCGACAATTGCTAATATAAGTGTTAAAAGTAATCCACCCCAATTGCTTGTGAGAACAGCATTTTCTCCGAATCCGCGAAGCACTATCATTGTCATAGGAAAGGAGAGTAGCCATCCAATTACTATCCAACGATGCCAACTGATTTTATTAGATGCTATGAGATAGGATATAGCAATTGATACTACTATACCCAAAAACAAGCCACGTGTTGCTAACTGGAATGGTATAATCGCACATATTAACCAGACACAAGCAAGAATAATTGCGAACCTTCGGACTATGCCATGCCATATCCCAGCACTCATTCCTAATAGAACACTTAATAGATATATTACTGTCCAGATACGCCATATTTGGTCACGTGGATAAGATCCAATGAGAATGAGTTGAAGGTTTGCAGGAATCACACTCCATTTTGCTTCTGTAAACGCCCAGGTTAATATTCCTTTTGAAATAAACAGTATAAATCCTATGGATAACAGTGAAAGAATGACATTATACCAAGTATTAAAAAGGTTTTGTCGTAGCCATTCCTGTGGACTATGAACGTTTCTTGGTGGTTTGTGTGATTGTGCTTTTTCTTCTGTTGCCACGATGTTCTGTCCTTTGTATTTATCTATGATCGTCCTTTACGGTTTATCCAACTGTTATACCAATTCATTGCAGCGGATGTAGTTAAACTTATGGTTAGATAACTGAGCATTACCATAGCAAAAACAGGTATGGATTGTCCAGTTTGAGACAATATGGTGTTCCCAACAGCAAACATATCGGGAAAACCCATTGCAACAGCTAAGCTTGAGTTTTTCGCAAGGTTCAGGTATTGACTTGTAAGGGGTGGAATAATAATTGGAACTGATTGTGGGAGTATGATTAAACGTAGTGTCTGTGCTCCATTTAATCCAACAGCTCTTGCTGCTTCTCGTTGTCCTTTTGAAACAGCTTGTATTCCACTTCTTACGATTTCTGCGATGTATGCTCCAGTGTATGCAGAGAGTCCGATGAGAACAGCGGTAAACTCAGGTGTAAGTCGGAGACCTCCACTGAAGTTGAATACATTAAGAACTGGTAATTCAGTTGCTAAGGGTTTTCCTGGTGTGAGAAACCATCCACATATAGCGACAACAACAAAAGCGGGAAGTGCCCATTTTGCACGAAAACCGGGGATGTCCATCTGTTTGAGTTGTCGCCATCGTATGATATATAGGATAGTTGCAATGATCAATCCTACACATAGAAAAACGATCCAAGTTGATAAACCTGTACCGGATTGAAGTGCGGGTATATAGATACCACGGTTGTTGATGTAAACTGAGTTAAAGAGTGAAAAACTATCTTTGACTAATGGAAACCTTAGTATGGCAGTATACCAAAACAGTATTTGAAGTAGGAGTGGTATATTACGGAAACATTCTACATAGACAGTTGCTATTTTGCGAACTAACCAGTTGCTGGATAAACGTGCTATACCGAAGAATAATCCGAGTAGTGTTGCACAGACAACACCGATGAGACTTACACGCAGAGTGTTCATGACACCGACCCAAAATGCTTTTAAGTATGTATCGGATGGATCATATTCTATGCCTTCAGAAATGAGGAATCCTGCTTCATTCTCTAAAAAATCCAAGCTTAGTTCTAAATTGAGGTTTTTTAACCCTCTTTGCATGTTGGTGTAGAGTAAACCAGCTAATAGGATGACACCGACAAGAAAGAGAATTTGGAATAGTACGCGTAATACACGTATATCACGCCAGAAAGGTATGTTTGTTGTATTATTTGCCATTGTATTGTATGATTCGATTTATAGTTGTCTTAATCACAGATTACACATTATACCACTTTTATAGATGATTATTCCATGAAGAAGTTAGACTCTGTCTTGAAATACTGCACAAACGGGAAGTTTATGCTACATAAGAGATGTTAATTCTAAGAAATGGTATCATATTTTTCTGAACCACAGATTACACAGATTACGTGGAAAAGCGTTTTTACCCATCAGAATTCTCTTGTAAGGAATAGTCGAATTGTTGCATATTGTATGCATAAGATCTTTAAGATCTGGATTCCTCGTACAGAATGTAAGATTCTGGAATCGGAGTTCCCTCATACAGAAGAGTCTAATGCGTAAATTGACACCTATAGTTAATTTGCGTCCTACACAGGCACAATCTAACAGATTGTGCTACAAAGAAGATATGTAAGCGTCGGGAATTGGAGTTTCCTTCTACAGAAGAGAAATACATCTAATCCTTTGTTTGCAGGGGAGTTGCCATCTTTTTAACATAGGCACGGTATAGATGTTCCTTGATAGACGCGTTAATTTCTCGTTCTGATAGTTTGTTGAAGAGATCTATTCTGTTGTTAAGAAATTCAAATAAAATATCATCAAACACCTCATTGAACTTATACTTGATGTTCTCATCGGTATTATTCCCTTCGAAAACTTGTCGTAGTTCTTCGTTTTCATTCACTCTTCGCTGAATGGTCTGGATATCAACCTTATCTTCGTCAGTAAACTCTGTCTGGTGTGCTTCGTTCAAAGCTTGTAGAATATTTGATAGAAAATCATGCTCAGGTTCATTTATTGTACCAACTCCACTGCTAATTCCTTCTACTTCGCTATCCATATCATCAAGAGAAATATTTAAGCTCTCATACGTTTTTTGTATCCTTAAGGAATCTAAGTCAACAGATGATAAGAGATCACCCAGGTCTTCCTGTTCACGTTTATCAAGTTTCTTATTAAGATTTTGTGCAAAGATATAGAGTTTTTCTAAATCAATATCATCATAGGTAATCAGTTGTGTGATATAAGCGTAAAGTCTAATATAACTTTGTAATGTTGAACGGAATTCCTCGCGATTCTCCCTTTCCAGTTCTCTCCATTTACCAACGACTGGATCAAGAATAGGTTGTAATAAGACATTTTCATTACTCTGATCGTAATAAATACTACAGAATTCATTGATGGTATGGTCATCATATAATTCGAAGCTTTCCAACAGATTTTGTTTGTCATACAGTAGATTCGGATCCGTTTCTTCAGAAAGGGTTGTCATTTGATAATATTCTTGAAATGCGTTCTGTACACGTTCGGGATCATTCACAAAGTCGAGTACCAATGTATCAGTCTTACCAGATGTAACACGGTTTAATCTACTTAATGTTTGGACACACTGGAGACCGTCCAATTTCTTATCCACATACATGGTATGTAGCATGGGTTCATCGAACCCTGTTTGGAATTTGTTTGCCACGATCAGAATTCTATACTGTGGACTTTTGAAGGCATCGGCAATCGAAGTGTTTGGTGGTAATTCATTCATATTGTTTTCAGTGTATTCCATATCACTATCTGTGTCGTGAATAGTATCGCTAAAAGCAACCAGACATTCGTAGGCTAATCCCATTTCCCTCATCTGTTTATCAAACTCTAATTTGTATTTTACGCAGTGAAGTCTTGAACGGGTGACTAACATTGCACGTCCTTTACCGCTAATTGTTTTATGTGTTTTGTTAGTAAAGTGATCCAGAATAATGCGTGTTTTTTCTTCAATACTACGAGGTTGTAGGTCTACGTAGTTGGTGAGTGCTCGTAGCGTACGAGATTTTTCATACTCTTTATCTTCCTGAACACTTTGGACTAATTGGAAATATCTTTTATAAGTGGTGTAGTTTTGCAATACGTCAAGGGTGAAGCCTTCACTGATACTCTGTCGCATTGAATATAGATGGAACGGTATGAATTTACCCACTTCGTCTCTATGTCCAAATAGTTCTAATGTTTTGTTCTTGGGTGTACCTGTGAACCCAAAATATGAGATATGATCCTGCATTCTCCGTTGTTGCATCTGTTCAAGTATTTTCGCATCTATGTCTGAAGTATCATCCATCTCATCATCTTCGTCAACATCTTCTCTGTCAATACCTTGGGAAAGGGATACTCTAAGATTTCTGGCGGATTCACCACTTTGTGAGGAGTGTGCTTCGTCTATAATAACAGCAAAGGATTTGCTTTTGAGTTCACCGATGGTATCAGAAATGACAGTGAACTTTTGGATTGTTGAGACGATAATACTCTTTCCGTGTTCAAGAAATTCTCTGAGTTGTGCGGAGTTTTTATCGACTGCATGAACAACACCTTCGACCTGTCCAACCTGTTTTATTGTGTCCTGCAATTGTTTATCTAACAGTTTTCGGTCAGTTACAACGATAATCGAATCAAAAATACGATTTTTATCTGATGGGTTTTGGTATAGATGTGTGAGTAGGTGTGCTAACCATGCGATTGAGTTTGATTTCCCACTTCCTGTAGTGTGTTGGATAAGGTATTTTCCGCCAACGCCATCTGCTATGATTGCCTGCTTTAATTTACGTATTACATCCAGTTGATGGTATCGTGGGAAAATGAGAGATTTCCGTTTATCATCTTTTACTTCCCGAGTTTTCGGATCATAGACCTTTTCAGTCGTCTCCTGTTCATGAATAAAGTTTTGGATTAACTCCATCAGGTTATTGGGTTGTAGTATATCTTCCCAGAGGTATGCGGTTTTGTGTCCGTCTGGATTTACGGGATTTTCAATATTTTTGTTAAAGGGGAAGAATCTTGTCTTTTGTCCATTCAGGCGGGTCGTCATAGACACCTTTTCGTTTCCAACAGCAAAGTGTACCAGACACCGTTTGAATTGGAATAGGGGTTCCCTTGGATCACGGTCATTTCGATACTGTTTCTCTGCATCTGTGAAAACCTGTCCCGTAAGACTGTTTTTTAATTCCATTGTAACTAATGGTAGACCGTTGAGGAACAACACCATATCGAGTGATTTCTCATTTTGTTGTGAATATTTGAGTTGACGAATCACTGAGAATCTGTTCTGCTTATATAGTTCTTGATGGGTTGGGTTCAAACCACTTGATGGTAGGAAGTATGTAAGTTTGAAGTTGCACCCTCTATCCTTTACACCGTTCCGAAGTACATCCAATACACCCCGTTTTTCAATTTGATTGCTGATACGGTCAAGGAGTTTCTTGGGTGTATCCTGTCCGTATTGCTGTTCTAACTTCTGATAAGTTTTGGGTTGGGTATCACGGATGAACTGTAGTATTTCAGTTGGCATTAGGCGTAGTGATCTATCATAACTGATGGTGTCTGCAGATCTGTAGTTTGAACCAATCAGGTGTTTTTCTATGTGTTCTTCAAAGTTTTCTTCAGTGTATGTCTGCATGGTTTTATGCCTCGTTACAGACGTCTATTTTACCTGTTACTGCTTCCGAGATGAGGGATTGTCTGTATTCTTTGAGGAGTTCTATTTTTTTATTTTCCGCGTTTATCAAATCGTCTATCTGCTTGGTTTTCTGGTCAAGGAAGTCTGCAATTTGTGTTTGTTGGGCAATTGTTATCTGTGGTACATGTTGACTTTCAGCATTTTCACGATTTAAACCTGGAACAATACTATTTTGAAATCTTTCCAATTTAAGAGTATTTAAGACATAGTAGAGCCAACGCAAATTTACATTAGTTGTATTTCTATCAATATAGAATGCAGTATCTATAACGAAACATGAGCTATCCGAATATTGTACTTTACCTAATGAGCCTTTACGACCGACAATAATTGCAGGTGATAATGTATTAGCTGAAGAATGAGTGTCGATTATTCCATTCGATCCATAAACCGGTACGACACCATCTTCTCTATTTTCCGTAATTAGAGAATCCCCGTAAATTAAACGGGCAGTGTATTTCAATAAGCACAAATCCCAATGTTTTGGTATATCTCCAATCCACTCCACACCGGATGGTTTCATCTCCACATTTGGGTCAAGTCCTTTTGTCACTGCATGGTTTATGAGTGCTGTGCGTTGTTCTTGTAGGAGTTCTATTTTTTGTTCTTTGATGCGGATGAGTTGGTCGATTTGTTCTGTTTTTCGGTCGAGGAAGTTGGCTATTTGGGTTTGTTCTGACTCAGATGGTATGGGTATAAGTAGGTTTTCAATTGACGATTTCCCCAACCCAAATCTGGTGATCCCATTCGAATTTAATTGGAAATACCTTCTGGTCCAATCGGATTTGATAAACCAAAATATAAACTCTCCAAGACACTCATTGGATCTAATCATTGTTAAATGATACCCACACACGACGTTGTCTAAATCTTCTTTTACAAATGTTGGGATACCAATATCATATGGTGTCTCAGAATCTTTAGTGATGATGACATCACCTATTTTTAAAGCGAATTTTGAGAACTCTTTTTCCGTACAACTACCTTTTGTCAAAACGGTATCAACAGTTATAAAATCGTTGTAATATACATCTGTATAATTGCATAATCGGACCTGTATCTCATCTGGATAAATGTGTTTATCCACATTACTTGGTAGAATCCCCGCAACGTGTTTTAACCTAATTGTTTTCCAGTGTTTCGGAATCTCACCAATCCAATCCACACTGCTCTCATTAAAAGCAGGATAATTTATCATTAGTTTAGACTCTATTTTTCTCCAAGTATTCCATTCTGAGATTAAAAGATTTCATCCTTTGATTCTCTGTCGGACCATAAGGCATCAGATCCATATCTAAGTATAAGTGTTGTGTAAAATTTGCCATGATTCTCAAATTAGATTTGCTAAAAGCTACTCGTTTTGATAAATCTTTGTGCTTCCCTCCTTTTTCTTCCCATGCTGTACTTAAAAAGCCAGTTGTGAATAATTCTGTACCTGTGAGAATTATCACTGGTGCTCGTGTCTGTCTTCTTCCTGGATCAAGTTCTCTACCCCATTCTGCTAATTCCTGAAGACGTTTTATTTCACTTGGAGTCAACTTTTCATTCATTGTAGCAAAAACCAAAATGGAACATGGGAATTTTTCTGCTAACAATTTCATCTTATCGACATCCTTCTTCGTAAATCTTTGGTAACTCTTGGCTTCACCAAACACCGTTTCAGTATTTCTATCCACTCCAAAAATTGGTAAACCATCTCCAAAAGATGATAATTCAGTTCCATATATCTTTTTCAAACGGCGAAACCAAAACATGAAATCTACTTCAATACGTTTATTCGGTCCTAATGTTAGTTCTTGACCTGTGGACCAGGTTATACCTGCTTCATCATATCCACCTACAATATTAAAAAAGAAATGGAGAGATAATGCAGCAGCATATCCACCCTTAGCGTTATCAGGCAAAGCAAATGGTCCAACTACTCGATATGCCCATTTGGAATTTTTGTTATCTGTAGGATTAGTAATTGGGTAATCAAACTGTTGTAAGCAAAAGTTGCAAGTAAGTATGTAATCAATCTGGCTTACTGAATACCAACTCCATTTACTACACTTATAGCATTTTAAATTTTGCCCAAGTTCAACTACTTTTTTGTTAATAAGTGTTTCAAAAGTAATATCTTTAGGATTTTCCTTTTTTATTGCTTTACCTATCTTATTCTTAAATTCACAATAATCACTGGACTTATTGATCCTACCTGCCATCTTATTTAAAAATTCAATAATATCTTTATGTGCTATAAAGCGAATATCATTCAGGCTTCCAATTATATCTATTATCTGTTTTGTTGTTCTACCTGCATCAGAACGGATTGCTGGGATTTTATTTTCATTGAACCATTGATTGAATGCTGTAGTTCCGTCAACTAAATTCCACAGTTCCTCAATATTTTCTCTATACGGATAAAACACTAAACCTTCTGTAGTAGGTAAAATGAACTGTTGATTTTGTAGAAAATCTGGTAGAAACTTCAATATAGTAGGTTGCTTATAATCTATTGGCAAGGTCGAAGCAATTTGATCGTTTATTATCCTGTCTCGTGCTCTTACGACGAATTCTTCATCGCTCCAATCTTGTAATTTGACAACATTCGCTACTCGATATAGGTTATATTCTCTTATGAAATCTGGGAAAAGCGGATCTAATCGGATTTCAGGATTATCCCCATCAAAAGGTAAGTTCATTACTTTTCTATCCGCTACTATGGTAGGACGGGTTGGACTAGCCACCTGTTCTGATAATTTATACCAGATTGTGGGGGACCATCTTTGTACTGTGTATACATCATTTTCATCAATAAATGAAAAATTCTCTACCAAATATTCTATGTTTTTCTCAGAAAGAGAGCGGGAAAACATCAATACAGGACCAACCATCCTTCCACTTGCGTCATCAGGTTGACGTCGATAATTATCTTGAATAAATTTTTTACAGAAAGGTGAGAGTTCCTCAATCCATTGAATTGGTATAGGAAAGATAAGTTGATGTATTGCCCGTAAGTTCCAAAAATCAACTATATCTTCTGAATTATGTGCGTCCAATATACATAATGTTGGTAATAATGGTGCATTAAACCGCACTTCAATTTCTTGAAAAGTAATATTTAAAGCAGAACTATACCCAGATTGATAAAGTGTGGTGAGGGTATCACCATTTAATACTACCGGTTTTGGATTGAATATGACACTATAGTTATGCGCAAAATGTTTAAGACGTTCTTGAGTCGGGAAACTTCCGAATAGACACGCAGCGAAATTGGTGAGGTCTGTATCGTTAAGTTGTATATCAACAAATGGTGTTTTGTGCCGTTGTTCAAATTGAAATTCTTTTGCATATAAATCCGTATAGAGACCGTGGACACTTAACCCGTATTTATGGGCATATCTCCCTTCTGGTTCCTCAAGCATTTTATCAAGGGATACAGTCCGCTTTGGATCAAAACCAAAACCTTCCGCTAATCCTTCCTCTGCCTCAACAAGGAAATCGGGTTCAAAGAAATCAAGATAGTCGTTGATCATCTGGATTGGGTTATCAAATCGAAATCCTTCATCTTCTAACCAAGACGGTACAGAATCAAAGATAGGTATAATAGGATTAAACATACCACCCCACAAACATGTATTTATTCGGAAAATTTCGAGGATATTTTTTGCATCATCTGGACGCACCAAGAATCCAAATCGAATGGGGCGGAGTCGTATGTCTACACGAATATTATTCATTTAATTCCTTGTTTGGCTCTATACTTTTTCTTTCATGAATCCTAATATATACTATATTATGGACAGTTTAAGTGATATAACTTTGTCCGCGTATCAGAAATCAGAATCAACGCTATGAATACCGTATTGATACACATTTCGCCCCTCTGGGGCTTAGTGTCAGGGTTGCAACGTTATCTACAAACATTTCGCCCCTCTGGGGCTTTCCTTTTTCACCCCTCTGGACTTAGTGTCAGGGTTGCAACGTTTCTACAAACATTTCGCCCTTCTGGGGTTATACCCTTTAAGTAACTCTAGTTTTTTACCTGTTGGATTTATGTGAGTATCTTATAAACAATAAAAACACTTTAAACCTGAGCATGAATCAGAGTGAAATTGTCTCAACTAAAGTAATTGTATATTTCCAACACAAAACCCTTATTGTATTATTGTTTATCAAATACAATAGGGTTTGTTTTTCAGTTAATTTAAATTACTTGGTCTATACCAAGGATCTTTAGGTCTTTGTATTGGAGATTTGTTATTCCCCGTAAACCGAATAGCTGCATCACCTTTGAATTTTCTGGATGCCTTATGTACATCATCGCGTGATGTGCTATAAACTTGCACTATTCCTGACTCAAGAGTGGTTGTATTCTCGCGTGTTATAGGTTCAATTATAAACAGCCATTGGTTTGGGTATTTCTTATTCATCTCCTCTACGGTCATTCTATCCCCAGACAAAATATTACTCCTATAGTTAATCCTATTGAATACCTATGATTTATCAAATATGTCCCAATTATACGATAAAAGTTGTATTTTATCAATCTGATTTTGTAAACATGGTATGGAATGTTTTGGTAAAAATATCGCACTGTCTATGTGTTTGTATACCAATAATATACGGAATAATCATTCACTAATATTGCTATTTCTGGAGTGTCTGAACTGCGGATTGCACGGATAACACAGATAAAACGGATAAGATAGTTTTTGTGTCAGATTCTTTTTTCAGTGGTAGGAATTATGTGAAAAGTTTGAATGGTAGGAATGGCAAAAGGTGTTAATATTGATTGTTTTGAGATGATGGAATTTTCACGCAATCCTGCACGAATGAATTTTACGAACCCTTATTCTATAAGGGTTTATAATTTTAAATGAGCCAATTCTTCGTGAATCACGTATGTTAATAAACTTATTACTAAATCGTGTATGGGATGCATTTTTGGTTTCAATCTGATTATAAGTGTGTGGATAATTAGTATGTTTTCTATGGATTTTCCATAATCATTTAGCAAACCATAACTTTTGTGCTCAAATGCTCCGATGTAATCTTTGTATATCATCTTCACAAATAAATTCGACTGTCACACCGTTCTTATGCAATTGGTCTTCAAAGTCCAGCCACCGACTATCTACTGCTTGCAATATAGGAGGATTTTCTTTATGTACACAGGCTACTGCGATGAATTTTCGATCATCTGGATCAAAGTCATCCAATGCAGAATCGTCTGGAAATTCTTCAAACTCGTTATCTGAACCATTGATTGGGGTAATCGAAACTGTTTGACACAATGTATCCTTGTTTCTCAGTAGCCATAAGAGGAATCTATCACCTGCACCGGGTTCACCCCTGGAGCGAAGATTACGTAGGTATTCATTGAGTATTTTCCATTTATCATCAAGAACTAATATCTCTTCGCCCTGAATTATCTGTTCAATCCGATTAATACAGGTATCTATACAATTTCGAGTAGCCTGCGATGATTTACCGTTAGCGACGACTGCAACATTCGTATCTATTATAACTGGCATCAAATCATCACTTTCCGTCGTTGCATTTCAACTTTTGTTTTCTCAACTAAATCTCCTATATCATCGCCAAAGAAGTCTTGTGGCCAATTCAGTATATTGCCGTATTCATCAACCTTCAGCCTGTCAATTTCAGATGTACCGTCGTTGATTTGGCAAAAATAGAGGGCAGTATCTTTTGGATCAATTTGCTCTTCGGCAATACGTCGTTGTAATCGGTGTAGAAGGAGGGCACTATGGCTTTCTAAAATGATCTGTACCTTTCGATTTTTCACCACATCAATAAGAACATCCGCTAAATCTGATTGTACTTTAGGATGGAGATGTATTTCCGGTTGTTCAAGGATAATAGTCGTATTTTCTGGAACATAGTAGCATAGGACAAGAACGGGTAGCAGTTGTGATACACCAAACCCAACATCGGTAATCAATACTTCAGAACTGTTTCGACTCTTTTTTACTCGAAATTCATAATCTTTCCGATTTTCAGCGATCGGTTCAAGTGAAAACGAATCAATTAATTCCATTTTTTGTAACCATTCTAATATACGGTATTCAATTGGTTTATGAGAACGTTTGACATTCACAAGTCGAGGTGAAGTCAATCCTTCTGCTCGTGCAGCAAGCAGGGCAGGGATTGCCTCTTCTCCACTGATACCTACATCTTGGGGACGTTCACCTGACCAGATATATCTTCGACGTGGATACTCGCGAAGCGGTCCGAGGTATGCTATATTAGAAAACAACTTTTCAAATGCGAGTACAAAATCTGAAAGGAAACCGAGGTTTTGATAATTTCCACCAACTTCATCGGGAAACCCATAGCATTTCACAGGTGGTGGTAAATCTAATGGACGTCCTTGGGTTCGAATAGCATTAAATCCATCATGAATGAGTTCATATTGATTCCTACTCCTTTTCTTCCCATTGTCTTCCCTTTGCATTCCAAATCTATAACTACTATTTGTGTAATGGAAGTATTCTACAAGAATACGGTCATTTTCTTCACGAATCTCTGTATTGAATGTAATTTCGTTACTTGAAAAGAGATTTATATTTACAGGCAAAGAATCCAAGGACAAAGGTATGGAAGGCTTCCATGAGAACTCTAACTGTAGGGGTAATTCCGTATTATGTGTATAAAGTAGATCTTGGAACGTGCCAAAGTCAACAAGTGTCCGTTCATCACCTAAATGTAACACACGGTTACGGTCAGGTGATTCAGCTGTCTGTATGAGCATCAGCAGCATTTGTAATATACTGGTTTTACCGGAGCTATTTGCACCGAACAGACCTGTTAAAGGTGCAAATTGAAGCGATTCTGTATCTTGCCATGACTTGAAGTTTTGTGCTCTCAGTTCGGTAATCATAATTCCAATACCTCATTTAGCAATCCATCACTCTTCTGTTCCAGTTCTAACAATTCGTCGGTGATTTCCTTTAGGGATCGTAGCGGTGTGTATTGATAGAAATACTTATTGAAATTGATTTCATAGCCTACCTTATCTTTTTTCCTGTCCATCCAACTATCTGGTACATGCGGTTTCACTTCTCTTTGGTAGTATTCGTTTATATCTTCTGATAGGGGAACACGTTCATAGTCTCGTAATTTCGTATCAGGTTTTGGAGTTCCTTTTTTGTCAGTGACAATATCCCCTGTTTCTTCGTCTCTGAGGGGTCTTTCAATTGTGACTTTTGTATAACCGAAATAGTCGTTTGAGAAAATCTTGCAGTGGTCGGTTTCTTCAAAATTTGTGTATAATTCAATTATCTGTGATATATGGGTTTCAGAGATAATAGCGTTCTTGTCCCCAAGATTCCTTTTCATACCATCATAGAATTCAACAGCGTTAATGAGTTGTATTTTCCCTTGGCGTTCCTCAGATTTATTATTTGTTAGTATCCAAATGTAGGTAGCGATGCTGGTATTAAAGAATAGTTTTTCAGGGAGTGCGATAATACATTCCAACCAGTCGTTTTCGATGATCCATCGTCGTATTTCACTTTCACCGCTGCCAGCATCTCCAGTGAAGAGAGGAGAACCGTTAAAGACGATTCCAACCCGACTTCCGTTTTCAGTCATTTTAGAGAGCATGTGTTGTAGGAATAGGAGTGCTCCATCAGATGAACGTGGTGTCCCAGCGGAGAATCTTCCTTGAGGATTTTGTGCTTCTGTTTTTACTATTGCTTCGTCCGATTTCCAACTGACACCGAAAGGTGGATTGGTAATCATGTAATCGAACCGTTCACCTTGAAATTGGTCATTAGAGAGACTGGAACCAAGACGAATACTATCCGGATCTTCTTCTATAATTAACATATCTGATTTACAGGTTGCATAACTTTGTGGGTTCAATTCTTGTCCTAACAAACGTATGGTGGCATCTGGATTTATTTTTTCTTTGAAGTATTCCTTTCCAATAGTTAACATACCTCCTGTACCACAACAAGGGTCGAATATACTACGTACAATACCATCACCTTTTAGATCGTCGGTTTGTTCGGCAAATAGGAGTGAAACTAATAGACGTACAACATCTCTTGGCGTGTAATGTTCCCCACTTGATTCATTAGACATTTCTGAGAAACGTCGCAGAAGTTCCTCAAAAACTTGTCCCATTATATGGTTATCAACCTCTTTTGGATGTAAATCGACTTCGGTGAACTTATCACAAAACAGATATAGACGATTGCTGTTGTTTAGTCTATCAATGAACCTATCCAGATTGAAATTTTCAATGATGTCTCGAACTTCCTGACTGAATCCACCGATGTAGTTATCAAAGTTGATTTTGATATTGTTTGGGTCATCTTTCAATAGAGACAGGTCAAACTCAGAAGTGTTGTAGAATTTGGAATTTATTGCATTCTGAATTATGCGTGGTATATTATATTCGGCAACATCTTCCTTGAATTTGTTGTAGATTTCGATAGTTTTTTCTTTTCGGTTGTCTTCTTCTAATATGCAGTCTAATCTACGTAGTACGAGGAATGGGAGAGTGATGTCGCCGTATTCGTGTGGTTTGAAGAGTCCTCTGAGAACGTCGTCTGCTACATTCCAAACGAGATTAGCCAGTTCTTGATAATTCGCCATTAATATTCTTTCTTTGGATGAGATATTTCAATTCGAAAAATTTGGAAGTTTACGGTATATAAGATAAATTTAGTATCGGAAAATCATTCTATTAAGAACATAGTCTATCGAAACGGCATTGCATAGAGCAATCCACCCTGTGACCAGGGTTTGTTTACACCGCGTGGAAGTCCAAGGGGTGTGAGATTGCGGTCAAAGATTTCAGCATAATTCCCGACTTTCTCGATTACATGTCTTCCCCAGTCATTCGAAAGACCAAGTTTTTCTCCCATACCTTCTGTCTCGCCAAGAAACCGTTTAATTTCAGGATTCCCAGATTTGAATGTTTTTACGTTTTCTTTTGAAATTCCATACTCTTCAGCGAAGAAGGTGGCATAGACAACCCAACTCACAATGTCGTTCCATTGGTTATCTCCGTGTATTGTTACAGGTCCAAGTGGTTCTTTTGAAACGGTCACATCCAAGATGATATGTTCGTCAGGATTCTTTAAGGATTGGCGACGAGAAAGTAATTGTGATTTATCACTGGTGACCACATCACAACGTCCATGGTCATAGCTCTGGTATAGGGTTTCGGTTTCCTCATAAACAATGGCTTCAACATCAATTCCAATTGACCGCATAGTATCAGCTAAATTTAACTCAGTTGTGCTTCCAGCTGTAACTCCGAAAGTTGCACCTTCAAGTTCTTTCAGTGATGTTATACCGAGTTCTTTTCGTAACATGAAGCCTTGTCCGTCATAAAATGTAGGTGGACAAAAGTCAACACCGTTTGAAGTGTCACGTGTGAGTGTCCATGTTGTGTTGCGAATTAGGACATCAATTTCACCTGTTTGTAGAGCGGGAAATCTATCAGCCCCCTTTAAAGGTCGAAATTCAACTTTATCAGGATCACCAAAGATAGCTGCAGCTATTGCTCTGCCATAATCCACATCAAATCCTTCCCATCTCCCGTCTTGGTTGAGGTATCCGAAACCGGGAAGTTCTTTGTTGACACCACATATTAGCCGCCCTCTTTCTAATACTTTTTGTAACACGCTATTCTCGTTTTGTGCGAATAGTGGTGTGATTAAGGAAAAAGCAAATAATATGATTGTAGTTTGAAATAATTTCTTTTTCATGATTCCTCGCAATATTCATTATGTGAATTCATTACTTTACTCTATTTTATGATAAGTGCTCTACCAGTTTTATCTATTGCTTGAAATATTCCAACGTTGTTTTCGGCACTATCGTTTACCAACCAGATATGTCCTGCGCGGGTCCATTGAACACCAAATGCATTAGCAGCGACCCTTCCACGGTAATTCTCATTCCCATCGGAATCAATCCAATAATATGAGATTTCAGTATCGGTTTTATTGACAAACAAGATTGAAGTGTTGTCCCCGTCTTCAGAATTGAGCTGTGATAAAGATTGCGGATCGTGTCGTGTTAAATCTTTCCATTTGTCTCCACCATCACCATCAGGATCGAACAATTTCTCATATTCTATCGACAGATTATGGGGCCATTCAAATTGTGGGGATTCATCCGGTTGGAATCCTTTCAAATGTGGTAAATCTGTTCGTGAAATCGCCTTTGTATATCGCCATTCTGTATCCCCAAAGATCTCAGTGAGTAGTGCTGCGAGACCCGGATCATAATCCTTTAATATGTGACGTTTACTAACGTGGTTGTGTTGTGCGTCGTTTTCTCGATTGGTATCAAACCATGATTGTGTTCCTTCTGCCCAATACTCTTCTTTGTTCGTTGAGGCATAAGTCCCTTTCCATAGACCTTTTTCCATTGCTGCTTCATATAAGGACTTCAAACGATTATCAAAATCAGGATCAACACTACTTAGTCCCATTTGGTGAATTGCATGACTAAATTCGTGTACCAGTATATTCTCTGTGAGATAGGGATCACCAGCATAGTTGAGTAGATTCTCTTCTCCGCAACTTGTTGACGGGCGTGAGGCAGTAGCACCGAGTCCGCGTGCTCTTCTGTCCCAATAAAAATCGGGGTATAGATCGCTATGTTCTGGTATATCGGTTGTCATCTCATTATATGCCATCACAGAGAATCGAACGTTATTATCTGCTAATGCTTTGAGAATATCTGGTCGATGTCCAATCATGTGACGAATGAGCCATGCCGCCTCTTGTATAGCATGTGGATTTGCTTTTTCCGATGCGACGACAGGAAAACCTTCGACATCAATCCACTGTTGATAGAAAGGTGATAATTCAAACTTATTACGAATCATCTCAGGAGGTTCGACCGGTGTTTTAATTGCTTCTGTGATAGTTGGCAATCCTGTGTTTATTAATGTAGAAATAGCAGTGACAGCACTGAGTATTGTAGGTGTAATGTTCATTTGGTTTTTTCTTCCTGTAATTTATCAAGATTGATTAATGTGTATCTATGATAAAAATATTTCAGCAAACCTTGTTTACAGTGAATAATTTGGTGGATTTTGACCAAATTATAGACAATTGTGTTCAAATTAATTGTAGTTTTGATAATTATGATTATAACACCGTTTGTTTTATTTTTCACTGAATTAATTGGTACATGATGATTTATGGTTGTGTATTCCCTTATTTATTTGGGTTTGTTGTGGTTATGCCCTATATCGTGCAATCTGAATTGAAGTATGCACATTTGTGTGCATTTCCGTGCTACCATTTTAACAGAGATTACGTAAACTGAAGCAGATAGAGTTGGCATATAAATTGCTCAAATAGAGATATAGAAATAAACAAAAAACATATAACAATAATTATAGTGAAATCAATCTTATTTCAACTTGACATATTAAAGGTGCATCTTTACAATTAGATGGATATTTGATTTCAAAATGTAGAGGAGAATAGAGTGAAAAAGTTCATAATCGTGGAAATCTGTGTTATTGTTGCAATTGCATTAGGTTTTTGGATAGGAAGAATTACAAGTCCATTTAATAATTATACCAAGTATTACCAAAATGCAGATAAAGCGTGGGGGAAAGTGCTTGAAATAAATACCCCTACTGTGACACATGATGATCCTGATATAGATCGACTTCGTCAGGTACGTGCCGCTTGTCGTGCAGTATTTGAAAATTATCCTGATAGTCGTTGGGCAGATGACGCACTCCATCTCCTTGGATCGCTCCCTCGTACTGATGAGGAAGGATTTGCACTGCTGCGCAGATTAATAAAAGAGTATCCAGATAGTGAATTTGCCGATGATTCAATGTATGCCATAGCAACAGCAACCTATGAAATAGCTGAAGAACTGAAAAAAACTGGAACACTTGAATCTATTTCAGCCTATTATGATAGAGCATTGGCATTATTCAATCAATTAATCGCAACCTATCCTGGTAGTGTGCTTGAAGCCGATGCACAGTATAATGCAGCAATGTGCTATTACGGGAGAGGCGATCTGAATATTGCTCTCAGTCAGCTTGAAGCACTTAAAATTGAATCAGGTAATAATCCTAATATCTATAAGATTATTTTTCAAATTGGGAGTATTTATCTTGAGCAGCATGACTATGCCAATGCCCGTATTGAATTCACTAATGTCGTTGATTCAGGCGATCCTGTACATTCAGCAGTAGCAAGTTTTTCAATTGCACAAGCGTACTTTGCAGAAGGGAGATATGAGGAAGCAGCGAAAGAATACCAAAAAGTAATTGATATCTATCCTGACACTGAATACGGAAAGGACGCAAATTTTTACATCGGTTGGGCGTATGCGAATCTTGAAGATTTTGATAATGCTATATCTATCCTTGAAGCTGCAGTAGAGGATTACCCAGAAAACAAGAATACGACTACCACAAAATTCTATATAGCTCAACTTGCTGAAGCCAACAAAGATCCGGCACTGGCAATTTCAAAATATCAAGAATTTGCTGATGATGACTCACACAATTATGATAACCGTTTATCGGCACAATATCATGTTGGTAGGATTCTTGAGGAAACAGGAGATATTCCTCAAGCAGTGGATGCCTACGAGAAACTGATTAAAGATTATCCCGAACTCCATCAAAACCCTGCACATCAATCACGTAAAATTACAGAAAATTATATTCGTGACCTACAGGTTGAGGAAGAGAATTAGATTTACACCTAAGCAGGTAGATTTTCTAATCCTTGATCCAAGTCAGCGATAATATCTTCTACATCTTCCAAACCAATCGAAAACCTTACCAAACCATCAGTGACACCAGTCTTCTGTCTTACTTCGGTAGGTACGTGGGAATGCGTTGTGGATGCAGGATGACAGACTAAGGTACGGACATCCCCTAAACTCACAGCAAGTGAACACAATTGAAGTTTATTAACTAACGTTTCACCTGCTGAAAGACCACCTTTGAGAGAACTTGTAATCATACCGCCAAAACCGTTCATCTGACGTTTTGCCAGTTCATGTTGTGGATGGGATTCTAAACCTGGATATCGAACCCATTCAACTGATGGATGTGTTTCGAGGAAAGTAGCAATTTTCATTGCGTTCTCACAGTGTCGAGAAAAACGGAGCGGTAATGTAGGTATACCGAGAAGAGTTAACCATGCATTAAATGGACTAATCACTGCTCCGAAATTACGCAATGATCCTTGTTTTACTCTTACAATAAAATCTTTATCGCCGACAATTGCACCTGCGACAACAGCACCATTGCCACTTAGATATTTTGTAATACTGTGAAGAACTACATCTATACCGAGTGAAATCGGCTGTTGACTACATGGGGTTGCAAAGGTGTTATCAATAATTGTGGTGATATTGTGCTTTTTCGCTATTTCCGCACATGCTTTTAGGTCCACGAGTTTTAATAATGGATTTGTTGGACTCTCAAGATAGATCACCTTGGTTTCTGGACGAATAGCATTTTCAATGTTAGTTAAATTTGTTGCATCCACAAAGGTAGTTTCGACACCCATCCGTGGTAATTCATCATTTAAGATGTTAAATGAAGCAGAATATAATGTCTCCATTGCCACAACATGACCGCCATCCGATAAGGCAGTTAGCAAGGCAGAACTGATAGCTCCCATCCCAGAAGCAGTTGCTAATGCTGCTTCACCACCTTCAAGAGCTGCGATTTTCTTTTCTAAAATCTCCTGTGTCGGATTCCCCCATCTTGTATATACGTAACCACTATCTTCATCAACAAAGGCGGATGCACATTCTTCTGCATTATTAAATTGAAATGTACTGTTTTGGTAGATAGGAGGTAACAACGGTATACCAGTTTTCTCAGGAAATTCATCCAGAATTGATTCAGTTTTCTGTTCTCCAGCATGTATCGCTTCAGTAGATTTGCCTTTATATTTCTTATTTTCCACAATTATGCACCCTTTCTCGGATTTTTCAATGTTTGAACCGGAAATTTCTCATAAGTCAATAATCGTTTTTTACGTTCAATACCTCCACCGTATCCACCTAAACTCCGATTACTACCAACGACGCGATGGCACGGAATGATTATAGAAATAGGATTCATACCAGTGGCATTTCCAACAGCACGATAAGATTTAGGTCTACCAATCCTATTAGCAATCCATTTGTAGCTACGGACTTCACCATAAGGTATTTCGCGAATTGCTTCCCAAACCCAATCCTGAAAATAAGTTCCCCAGTCAATCTTAACAGATATTTCACGAAAATCTACAGGTTTACCAGCAAAATATCTATCCAACATCTCCTTTGTTTGACAGAGAACTGATAACTCCGGTGTTGTTGGTGGTTCATAAAAAGTAGTATCGTCGTTAAAAAACAGATGTGTTACATGTATATCATACATAGAAGGTTGGTTTCCTATAATATCAATATGACCTAAAGGGGATTTATATCGAAATGCATGTCTACCGTACCATTTTTTAACAAATCTTATTATATCGCCTTTATCGTACAATTCTGGATAATGTTCTAACCCGTATGTATAATTTTCAAATGCATTTGTATACATTTTTTATTTGACCTCCTGTATATTATCATATATGCTATATGGCAACTATGGCATTATTTGAAACAGCTGACCAACTTTACGATTATAAAATTGAATTATTTGATGAAATTTCATCTTTACCTGAAGCACAGCAAGCACTTACGACTTTGAAATTGTGTGTAAAATTCAATTACACAGATCCGGACTGTGAAATTATTCTAAATATTGCGGATGGCGGATATACCATCTCACATACAATACCTCATGATGTCTCACCAGATGTAGAGTTAAGTATGAGTGGTGATGTTGCCCACCAATTATGGACAGGTGAACTCAATGTGATGGGAGCAATCACGACTCGAGAAATAGGAATTGACGGGTCTCTTAGTAAAATCATACGTCTAACACCTTTAATTAAGACTGCAATTCGTCATAATAAAAATCGTACTTGAATATTGATAGATCAGAATATATATGTTTTCCATTCCAATTTCATAGGAGTAGAATATGAGTACAGATAATTTGTCCGAAACTATCAATCCTTATGTAACACAGTTGCGTGAAGAAGGCTATTGTGTTTTGGAAAATGTTATTCCATCAGATGTTGTTGATTCTGTTCGTGACGAGGTAGAAACCTCAGAAGCAGACTATAGTGCCTTCAGCAAAGATAATGGACATTGGACCCGCAATGTAATTAGTTTTATGCCGGGTTTTGCTGAACATCTTGCGAATGAACGTCTACTCGGTGTAATTCGTGAGGTGCTTGGACCTCAGGTACGTATTTCTCAAACAGAATATAAAATTCGACCTCCTCATTATCAATTAGTACGTGCTTATCATTCCGATTTTCCGTATGACTTGAACCAAAAATGGCACATAACACAACCGTTTCCAACTGCTGTCATCGGTATCACTACCCTTTGGATGCTAACAGACTTCACAACTGAAAATGGTGGTACATGGATTGTACCGAAATCTCATATAGACTTACGAAATCCGCGTGGCAAAGAAGATGGTATCGGAGATCGTAACCCCCTTGAGGGTGAATTCCAAGCTACTGGCAGTGCCGGTAGTGTACTTATCATGGACAGTCGTATTTGGCATTCCAATGCTGAAAATCCGAGTGATGGACGACGAACTGCAGTTGTTGTCAGATATGCTCCATGGTGGTTAAACTTAGAACTATTTGGTGTCAATACAGCCACTATACCTGGTGAAGTATTTGATAATATGTCCGACGACGTTAAACTACTCTATGAACATCGCGCTGAAGAACGTGAACCCACTGTATGGGTATAAAACTTAAATATCTTAGTCTACTTTATATTCACTATTAAGGAGTTATTCATGTCCACAACACTTGTACATATTGGTGTCCGTACCACCAACATTGAAGAAAGTATCCGTTTTTGGCGAGATGCCCTTGGCTTGAAAATTTCGTCTACTCATGGTCAGTGTTATGACCTTACAGATGGTTATCACAATTTTCGTGTGTTTCAACATAACGGTCCCGATCGTCCCAAACATGTAGGTGGTATGTTAGATTACCTTCATATTGGTGTCCGAGTGCCAAATCTTCATGAAGCAGCTAAACGTTGTGAAGATCTTGGTTTTGAAATCACATGGGAAGGTTTAGACGGCACTAAACCTTATGAGAAAGACTCGAACGAATTACCTTCAATAGCTTTCAAAGTTGAAGATCCGGACGGAATTGTCGTTGACATTACTGAACGTGATGATCAATGGCCCGGTGTAGATATTGAAAGTAAAGGTTAATCCTCCTTCAGTGGCGTGTCCTCATGTCACGCCACTCATTTCATAACCCTCTATTTAACTCCTCATTACTTCTTATTCATCCCCACCTAATAATCCTGCACGTAATAGAAAATATAATAATGTCAGTAGACTTGTTACGGCTGCAGCCAGATAAGTTAGAAATGCTGCGTTAAGTACTTTACTTGCCTGCCGCGTTTCGTCAGGAGATAACATTCCTGCTTCATCCATACCGATTTTTGCACGACGACTTGCATCCCACTCCACCGGCAGTGTAACCAGAGAAAAAACGACACATACTGTAAATAGTGCTATACCTATATACAAGAACGGTTGAATGAATATACCAACCATAAATAGGATATAAGAGAACATTGAACTGAAGTTTGTTGCGGGTACAAGTGCACTTCTGAGACCTAACATCCCATAATTCTGTGCGTCCTGCATTGCGTGTCCAGCCTCGTGACATGCTATCCCGACTGCTGATAAGGAATTGCTTGAATAAACTTCGTTAGATAAGCGAAGCACTTTCTTGCGTGGATCATAATGATCACTTAGCCATCCATCTGAATGTTCAATTCTCACATTTCTAATTCCATTTTTTTCTAACATGATTGTTGCTGCTTGTGCACCTGTCATACGTCTTTGTGATCCGACCTTAGAATATTTTTTGAAAGTAGACTTTGTACGCCAAGTAGCATAGAAAGATAGTAAAAGCCCAGGTGCTAAAATTATGTAATATAATGGGTCAATAAGACCAAACATGGTAAATTCCTCCAATGTATTTTTAACATTTTGTATATGCTTTTTTATATGTATAAATTATATGAATTTAGAGACGATAATTCAATGTGTTTAAATACAATGAAATAATTAATATACGAAATAGTGTTATCAATAATTATATAAATAAAGTAATAAATATATATACTGTAATTAATAGTATAACATATATAAAATGTGTTGTCAAGAAAAATGTGATTTATTTATTAACATATACTTAAATAGTTTAGATATAATGGATTATATTTTGATTGTTCAAGTAATAATTTTGCTGATAAAAAGAGGCGAATATGAAGAATGATGTTTTCGAGTGGATAGACCAGACTCCAACGGGCTACAAATGTAAATAATATGTTGACGAACAGTTCATTTCATAATTTCTTCTAAAATCATTATAGTGTCAATTGTAATTCAGCAAATATATTGAATAAAAATAATCGTACGTCATCTAACATGACAACAATAGTCTATTTATATAACATCCATGTCCAATTCTTTAGGAAATTCAAATTTTAGAACTACAGAGTTTTATCCCATAGCAAGTTGGAGTGACTGACACCAAATCACTAAATTCATTCTCAAAGAAAATAAGAAAAAGTGGAAAATGTAACTTTTTTTAAATTTGACAATTAGGGATTAAATGATCTATAAAACCAGTTAGCATCTATATTCACAGGAATTCATAAATTAGAAAAAATCCTACACTTTGTAGGAAAAGTGTAACATTTTCGACAATTCACATTATGCTTCATATATGTAGATATATCTGAAAACTTATAAACAATTAGACATTAACTTACTACACTCTCTAACCATGTTTTCTTTGACACATCAGAATGGGTTTGATAAACTTGAGCATCAAAGAAATATTACTACATTGTAGTTTTTCATATTCCAGATCATAGGAGACCAATATTTTGGAAATAACTGATGTCAAAACTATTCTGACTGCACCGGATGGAATACGACTAGTCGTTGTTAAGATAGAAACAAGCGACCCCGGGTTATACGGTGTAGGATGTGCCACATTTACACAACGGCCTCTTGCCGTAGCAACCGCTGTAGATGAATACCTGAAACCTTTCCTCATTGGAAAAGATCCCACCAACATAGAGGATATTTTCCAAACAAGCTTCGTTAGTTCATATTGGCGTAATGGACCTGTATTAAACAACGCACTGAGTGGCGTAGATATTGCACTATGGGACATTATGGGTAAACGAGCGGGAATGCCAGTTTACCAACTCTTAGGTGGTAAATGTCGTGAAGCTGCGACACTTTATGGACACGCGGGTGGTGGAACATTCGAGGAGGTTGAAAATAATGTACGACGGTATATGGAACAGGGTTATAGATATGTTCGTGCACAAGTTGCTATTCCCGGATATTCCACATACGGGGCTGGTGGTGGTAAGCGAAGTTCACCTGCATTTGAACCTACACCCTATGTCAACACTATTATAAAACTATTTGAGCATCTACGAAACACGTTAGGGGATGAAGTAGAACTACTACACGATGTCCATGAACGGATTCCGCCAATTCAAGCAATTAATCTGGCAAAAGGTTTGGAGCAGTATAATCTTTTCTTCCTTGAAGATCCATTTGCACCAGAAGATGTTGATTATTTTCAATTGATGCGACAACAAACCAGTATTCCAATTGCTATGGGTGAGTTGTTTAACAATCCAAATGAATACACACATCTTATCAAGGATAGACTGATTGATTTCATCCGTGTACATATTTCACAGATTGGTGGAATTAGTCCTGCCCGAAAACTTGCAGCTTTTTGTGAATTCTTTGGAGTACGGACTGCATGGCACGGACCAGGAGATGTTTCACCAGTTGGGCATGCAGCGAATGTCGCCTTAGATTTAGCCTGTTACAATTTCGGTATTCAGGAACAGCATGTATTCGGTGAAAACACAAAAGAGGTATTCCCCGGATGTCCAGAAATCCGTGATGGATGTTTTTGGGCAAATGAGGAACCAGGACTTGGTATTGATGTGAACGAGGAATTGGCAGAACGATTCCCATTTCCGGAACACCCTCTCAATGGTGGATGGGCACCAGTACGAAGGATGGATGGAACAGTCATTCGTCCCTAAATATGAAGGGTAAATAAACACGTTGTAATTCCACTACAGTCAACGATATACACTTGATCATATCAGTAGATAGGATTCTAATCTCTGATGTTTTGAAGAAGAATATATTGAAGATGAATATACCTTATTCTGATTGACGGCTATACTATGATGTGATACGATTGAGAAATCATGCATATATTTAGGTTGTTAAATTGACCTTTTTAAAACACTCTCGTTTTTGGCTCTCAGCCTGTTCAGGTATATTACTGTTTTGTAGTTTTCCTAACATTAATTTTTATCCTATTGCATGGATAGCCTTAGTTCCATTTTTGGTCGCCTTAAGCAAAGTAGATAACTGGAAATCTGCATTTATAGTTGGATATATATCAGGTTTCCTGTTTTTCGCAGGATTATTAGTTGCGATTGCTCTGCTATATCCGTATGCTAATATATTTGTGACACTTCTTGGATATATACTATTAGTAGCATACACAGCAGTTTATTTCGGTGTTTTTGCAGTAATCCTACGTCATTTACCTTGGAAATCGGGAATTCTATATGCCACAGCAGCAGCGACACTATGGGTCTCATTAGAATGGGTTCGAGGTTGGTTGATGACAGGATTTCCTTGGGGTTATTTGGGATATACACAATGGAATAATCCTATCTGTATTCAAATTGCCTCTATAACAGGTGTATATGGTGTCAGTTTTCTGATAATATTCCTCAATGCGGGTATTGCATCAATTATTGTACATCGAAAGCAATGGAGAAAAGAATTAATTACGGTTGGTATTCCTATTCTATTAACTATAATATGTTTTGGCTATGGTGTAATCGTAATCAGTAAACCGGAACCAACTCCTAAAACTCAAGTTAAAGTTGCGTTGATACCGGGGAATATACCACAGATTGATAAATGGAACGCCAAAAAATTTCCTGAGATATTTAGAAAATATGTTAGATTGACACTTAAAACGTCCCAGGAGAATCCGGATTTAATTATATGGCCCGAAACAACTGTTAGAGGACAAATATTAACAGGGGAATGGATAAACTATCATAATGTTTTTTCAGAGATGGTAAATTCCATTGGTGATACGCCGATGTTAATAGGGGCAACAGATCCGGATACATTAGGTGATATATATAATCGTGTGGTGTCTGTATCTTCTGATGGTGAAATACTGGGAAAATATGCGAAAATGCATCTTGTACCGTTTGGAGAATATGTTCCACTCAGTGATTTTTTACCCAATTTCATTCAATTTCTACCTTTTGAACCGGGAAAAACTGTTGAGGTATTACCTATAACAAAACCTGGAGACAGTCAAAATAAAAAGGACTCAGTAATAGTTGGTACATCCATCTGTTTTGAATCTGCATTTCCTAATCATTTTCGTAAATTTGCTAATAAAGGTGCGAATGTTATGGGTATCCTTACGAACGACGCGTGGTTTGTCGGAACTGCTTTTCCAGAATTACATTTAGCAATGGCACCATTCCGTGCGGTTGAAAACAGAAGAGATGTATTTAGGTGTGCAAATGGTGGTTACACTTGTACAATAGATAAATTCGGTAGAATTAAATCCACTATTGTAACCCCAGATAATGATAATGAATATGTCATACAGGACATTTCAGTATCTGATGGTAATAAGACTATTTATACTCAATATGGGAATTGGTTTCCACTCCTATCTACACTCGTTACATTAGTTATAATTTCAGTTCAGATAATGCATCACCGAAACAAAACTCAATTACAAACATAAGAAAGGAAATATATATTTTGGTTGAATTAAAAACACAGATAGATACATTTACAACTCGACTTCAAGAACTCAGGGGGTATCTTTGACCTTGAAGTAAAACAGAAAGAACTTGAAGAGCTTGAGAAGGAAGCATTAAGTACTGAATTCTGGGAAAATACACAAAGAGTCCAAACTGTTAATCAAAGGATCTCTTATTTAAAAGAAGAAATCAACGAATTTAATAATTTAGCAAGTTCAATAGATGATCTTCAAGTACTCTTCGAATTGGCTATTGAGGAGAATGAACCTGATCTCCAATCTGAAATTGAAGCTGGATTAGCACCCATAGGTCAACAATTTGAGACCATTGAGCTTAAATTAATGTTGGATGATGAGTTTGATGAAAATAATGCAATCCTAAATATACATCCTGGTGCTGGTGGTGTTGATGCTCAGGATTGGGCTGGGATGTTGATGAGAATGCACCTAAGATGGTGTGATCAACACAGTTACACCACAGAAGTTGTTGATATTACGAATGGTGATGAGGCAGGTATTAAAGGTGCAACCATCTTAGTTAAGGGAGCTTATGCTTTTGGCTATTTAAAAGCTGAATCAGGTGTTCACCGCCTTGTTAGACTTTCACCTTATGATTACAATAATAAACGACATACATCTTTTGCAGCAGTACATGTAACCCCAGAAATTGATGATAGTGTTGAGGTAGAAATCAACAATGAAGACCTCAGAATTGATACCTATAGAGCCAGTGGGGCAGGTGGTCAGCATGTTAATGTGACAGATTCCGCAGTGAGAATTACGCATATTCCTACTGGAATTATGATCCAGTGCCAAAATGAACGTTCACAACACAGGAATAGAGAGATTGCAATGAAGGTGTTACGCTCACGTCTATATGAACATTTACGTGCTCAAAGGGACGAAGAAATTGCAAAACTACAACCTGAAAGAAGAAACATTGATTTCGGAAGTCAAATTAGATCATACGTTCTTCATCCTTACCAACGTGTAAAAGACAATAGAACAAGCCTTGAAACTGGAAATGTAGATGCTGTTTTAAATGGTGATCTTGACATGTTTATTGAGGGATACCTAAAGATGAAACCTACTAAGTAATTTAATCCATTCAAACGGAGAATCTCATGGATAAATTAAAGTGTTTTGTATATTTACATCTCATACTATTGACATTATTAATTTCTGTCAATACTTATGCAGTCACGATACACGTACCTAAAGATGAACTGACAATTCAATCAGGCATTGATGCTGCCGTAGACGGTGATACCGTTTTGGTTGCCAAGGGAGTATATAAGGGTCTTGGAAATGTCAACCTCGACTTTAAAGGTAAGAAGATACTTGTAAAGTCAGAGAGCGGACCAAATGGTACAATTATCACAGGTTCACGGACACCCTATACTCGCGGATTTAATTTTATAAATAAGGAAACAGTCGACTCTGTTCTTGATGGTTTCACAATACGTAATGGAAGTTTTCCAAATGGTGGTGGTATATATATTCTAAATTCTTCACCAACAATTAGAAATTGCGTAATTGAGATGAACCGTGCAGTGGATGAAGGACGGTTTACAGGACAAGGCGGTGGTATATATGTAAAAAATTCTAATACCAGGATTATTAAATGTACTATACGCAACAACCATGCAGAATCCACTTATGGCGGTGGCATTTTCTTTGAGGGGGACAGAGAAGACGTGGTCTTTTTCCCTGATAGGATTTATCAACCAAGTATTGATAAATCTATAATTGAGGGGAATACTGGTAGTGGAATATATAGTAGAGAGTATATACAAACACATATCAATAACTCAGAAATTTCTCGAAACACGTTACAGGGCATAGTTGCAACATCATTCCAACGTAGTGGCACTCTCATCTCGAATTGTGTAATAGCTCAAAACACTGGGGGTGGAGTTGAGTGCGGCGAATTCTCAATTTTGGAGATACAAGATTCAATTATCCAACAAAATACCGGAGTAATTGGTGGTGGTATATTCGGTGGTCCAACGGCTGAAATTGTGGCTACGAATTGTATCATTGCTCAGAATATTGCACAACGATGGGGTGGCGGTATAGGTATAAAATCTAAATTGGGTGGTTCAACCTTTAACAATTGTACAGTTACACGAAATGTTTCGGAAGAACGAGGTGGAGGTGTGTATGTATTTTCAGAAGGGGCATCTTTTGTGATGTCCAAATCAATTGTTTGGGGAAATAGTTCGAACGGAACCCACGATGAAGTTTTTGTCAGCGGACCAAGTATTACCATTATGAATTCAGACATCAAAGATGGTTTAGAAGGAATTGGTAAGGAACCAGATGGGGTTCAGTTTGTCTTTGAAGAGAATATAGATTCTGATCCTCTATTTGTAAATCCAGATAGAAGTGATTATAGGTTAGGAGTAAACAGTCCTGCAGTTGGAATGGGTGCAAATGAAATATCTCAAAACCCACTGAATGTCAGTTATAAAGGTAAAATGACTTTGAAATGGGGCGACCTGAAACGATAATTGTAAATAAAAACAGAGAGGACTAATGAGATTTAAACACTGTAAGTATATAATAATGCTTTTAACTCTCTTATGTTTAACTCCTTCAATATTTGCTGCAGTAATTCAAGTTCCAGCAGATCAACCAACCATACAATCTGGTATTGATGCTGCTGTAAATGGTGATACGGTCTTAGTTGCAGATGGAATCTATAAAGGCGAAGGTAATGTAAACATAGATTTTAATGGGAAAAAATAATTGTAAAATCACAAAATGGACCAAAGGAAACAATTATAGATTCTGAAGAAAATGCCAGCACACGCGGATTTAGTTTTACAAAGAATGAGACAAATGACTCAGTGTTAGATGGCTTTTCAATAACAAATGGTGTACATGAAAAGGGGAGTGGTATACACATTAATAATTCTTCACCAACTATTGTGAACTGTAAAATAGATCAGAATATGGGTGTAGGGATTTATGGAAGAAATACTGATGTCGTCATAAAAGACACCAGTATAATTAGAAATCAGGGAACTGGGATATACTTCATTGGAGATAATGATAGTGGAAATATTAGGATAGGATCTTTTAATACAAAGGTAATCAATTCCACTATTTCAGATAATAAATTTGATGGAATTGTTAGTTTTTTGGATATACGTACAATGATAACTGATTCAAAAATAACCAAAAATACACGATGGGGTGTGAGAGCAACTTCTTTTGGAGGGTATACCGATATTATGAATTGTGAGATATCCCAAAACACTGGTGGGGGTTTGGAGTGTAGTGAATTTTCTAAACTCACAATTTACAATTCTATAATCAAAGAAAATACAGGTAAAATCGGTGGTGCCATTTATGCAGGTCCGTCTGGTAGACTTGAGGTTACCAAGTGTTTAATCATTGAGAATAAGGCTCAACGCGGTGGTGGAATTGGGGTTGTCTTAAAGTTTGATGGACCCATAATTACTAATTGTACCATTAGCCAGAATACCTCTGAGGAAAGAGGTGGAGGTATATATGCTAACTTATTCGGCGCTCATTTAAAATTATCGGCATCTATAGTATGGGAGAATAAATCAAACGATACACACAATGAAATTTTTGGTGGCGGACCCAGTATCACCATTAAGAATTCTGATATTAAGGATGGTTTAGAGGGATTCGGTGTAAATTTTGCCAAACATATAAACTATGAAGACAACATCGATGTTGATCCACTGTTTGTTGATCCTGATAGAGGGAACTATAACCAAAAAATGGAAGTCCGGCTATAGAAATGGGACATACGGCGAAATTAAAGATAGATGGTGAGCAAGAAGAACAGGAACAAGCGAAACAGGAACATGAGGAAGAACAACTTAATGGAACATCAAAGGGAAAGAAAATAATAAGATGGGGCGATTTGAAACGTAATGACTAACTTCCAAGGAGAGAATCTTATGAAATTACGACAATATACATATTTAATGATCACAATTAGTGTATTATGTTATACTCCTTTAGTCTTTTCTGCAGTAATTCAAGTTCCAGCAGATCAACCAACCATACAATCTGGTATTGATGCTGCTGTAAATGGTGATACGGTCTTAGTAGCAGATGGAATCTATAAAGGCGAAGGTAATGTAAACATAGATTTTAATGGGAAAAAAATAATTGTAAAATCACAAAATGGACCAAAGGAAACAATTATAGATTCTGAAGAAAATGTTGAAACAAGAGGGTTTACTTTCCAAAATGATGAAACAAGAGATTCTGTATTAGATGGCTTCACTATTAAAAATGGTAACCATCAATATAGTGGTGGTATATATGGTAGTTTTTCATCACCGACAATTAAAAATTGTATAATTACTGGTAATCATGGTAGTGGTGTTTACTTATCTGGTGGATTAAGGTTTGATGCAGGAAGTCCTAATCCCATCTTAATTGATTGTATTATTTCTGATAATGTTAATCATGGCGTTTATTCTTTGGACCATTTAATAATTGAAATTAAAGGATGTACTATATCAAGAAACAGTGGACGGGGTGTGGTATTTACTGAGAATTATTCGATTAAAAATAATATCATAACCGATTCAATTATTGAACAAAATGGGAAAGGTGGAATTGAACTTTCTACAAACTCTAATTTAAAAATTACGGATTCAATCGTAAGTCAAAACACTGGAGATGTGGGGGGCGGTATAACCTGTTCACGAACTTGTACTTTAGATATATCCAAATGTCTGATAACTGATAACACAGCAAATAGATGGGGTGGTGGATTAGGTCTTGAATCTTGGTCAGGAAGCGTAACTATCTCATATAGTACAATATCACAAAATTCTGCGGGTACCAAGGGTGGTGGAATCTATTTCAGTTCTACACCTGCAAATAGTAATGTTCTTAGTATAACCAATTCAATTGTGTGGAATAACAATAGTGATGACACTCATCCAGAAGCCTTTTTATCTGGTAATGGGATAACTATTAAATCCAGTGATATTAAAGATGGACTACAAGGGATTAAACGTGTAGCAGATGGCAAACTGTTTGTATATGAAGACAATATTGATACGGATCCACTCTTCGTTAATGCTGAGGATGGAGATTATAACCTAAAACCAAATAGTCCTGCAGCTGCCATGGGAGCACATGCGATAGTAAATAATCAACTGAGTGTAAACTCTATTGGCAAGAAGTATGTTCAATGGGGAGAGATAAAAAAGAGAAAACATTAGAGTGGCTTCGAATTATCAGACTTATTAATTTTTCTGTGGAACAGGTTATTATATTCACATTTGTGAATGGTTTTGTAGGTTAAAATGAATGAAATGATATCCAAGATGCTCAGTTTATATAAGCTCACGAGAACTTAGATAACCTATATAGTTTACTCTAAGTAATATATATTTATAGGAAACACGTAATACTAATACCTATTGACATAATTGGTTTCATGTTGCATAGATACAAAAATAAGGGTATAATTAACAAGTTATAGAATTAGTATTTATGTGGAAGGAGGGTAGATATATGGAAGAATCAAATGATTTAATGCAACAACGGAAAGAAAAAGTAAATGAAATTCGTGATGCCGGAATTAACCCCTATCCGCATCAATATACACCAACACATTCTACGACACTCATTCATAAAGAATTTGAAGATGCGGATGAAACACCAAATGAAGATAGCAAGGTCACTATTGCTGGTAGGATAATGACCAAACGCGATCATGGTAAAAGTAGTTTTGCACATCTACAAGATAGTGGTGGACAAATCCAAATATACATCCGACGTGGCAATGTTGAACAAGATTCCTACCAGATATATCGGAAAGTTGATGTTGGCGATATTATCGGAGTAAGTGGCACCGTTTTTCGTACACGTACCGGTGAGTTAACTATACTTGCTGATTCAATTGAATTACTCTCCAAATCTATAAGACCTCTCCCAGAAAAATGGCACGGTTTACAGGATAAGCAGACGAGATATAGACAACGTTATGCTGATCTTATCATGAACCCTGAAGTAAAAGATGTCTTTATAAAAAGAACGAAAATTGTACAAGCAATACGGGATATGTTAAATGATGACAATTTCATCGAAGTAGAAACGCCAGTATTACAGCCTATCTATGGTGGAGCGAGTGCCCGTCCATTTACTACCTATCATAATACATTAGATCAACCGTTGTATCTCAGAATAGCAAATGAACTTTACCTAAAAAGACTAATTGTTGGTGGGTTTGATAGAGTCTATGAATTTTCAAGGGATTTTAGAAATGAAGGTATGGACAGAGATCATAATCCTGAGTTTACAATGCTTGAACTCTATCAGGCTTATGCTGATTATCAGGAGATAATGGAACTTACTGAAAATCTAATTGCACAGACTGTTGAAAAACTACACGGAACAACAAAGATTCAATATCAGGAACAAGAGTTAGATTTTACACCACCTTGGAATAGAATTACAATGGTAGAATCAATAAAACAGAATAGTGATTTTGATCCTGAATCTCTTTCTGATGACGAACTATACACTAAGGTTGTTAATGCTGGAATTGAATTAGCCGGGGATGAATCCAAAGGTGAAATTATTGCTGAACTGTTTGATACATTTGTTGAAGATAAGCTAATTCAACCTACATTTATTTATGACTACCCTATAGAAGTATCTCCTTTTGCGAAAAAGAAACCAGAGAATCCTGAGTATGTTGAACGGTTCGAGTTCTTTATATCTGGTATGGAAGTTGGGAACGCATTTAGCGAATTAAATGATCCAATTGATCAACGGCAACGTTTCTTAGAACAAGCAAGCAATTTAGAAAAAGGTGATGAAGAAGCCTTTATGGTTGATGAAGATTATCTACGCGCCTTAGAATACGGAATGCCTCCAACAGGTGGATTGGGAATAGGAATCGACAGGTTGACAATGTTATTGACTGACCAATATTCCATACGGGATGTGATTCTGTTTCCACAGATGCGTCCAGAAAGTTAAATGCTAAAACCACCGATACTACATACAGAAAGACTATTACTACGTCCATTTTTGCTTGAAGATGCTTCAGAGGTGCAACGGCTTGCAGGGGATAGAGATATAGCAGCAAATACTGCTGTAATACCACACCCTTATGAAGAGGGTATGGCGGAGGAGTGGATTAGAACACATAGACAAAGCTTGGAAGATGGTACTGCCTTCAATTTAGCAATTATCCTTAAAGATAATGTCCGCTTTGAACCAAGTGATCTAATTGGAGCAATCGGTATAACCATTGACACAACAAACAGAATTGGAGAACTCGGTTTTTGGATTGGTAAACCGTATTGGAACAAAGGATATTGTACTGAAGCAGCAAAAGAAATACTCAAATACGGTCTTGATGAGATTGGTTTAAAAAGTATCCATGCCTTTCATCTTGGACGGAATCCTGCATCAGGGAGAGTCTTACAAAAAATTGGAATGAAGTATGAAGACTCTTTTCCAAATGCTATTGAAAAATGGGGAAAGATGGAAGACCTTATTAAATATAATATGCTATGTGATGTTATAAAATCCTAATACATCATAATTTATGATACTTTATAAGGCTACGACTGTAAGAGAATATAGAAAACTATTATATGAAATTTGAATGGTTTGTAGCCTCACGCTATCTGCTTTCTCAACGAAAACAATCCTTTATTTCAATTATTAGTGTTATATCCATAGTAGGAGTTTCACTCGGTGTTGCAACTGTAATTCTGGTTATTGCAGTCTTGGATGGGGTTGAACATGGACTCAGAGATAGATTTCTTGCCAATGAAGCACATGTAGCCGTTAGCAAAATAGACAGAGGCTTTTTTAATAATTATGAAGATAGAATCGAAGCCATAAAAAAGGTTGATGGAGTAGTTGCTGCATCACCTGTAGTATATACACAATCGGCTATTTTTCAAAAGGGCAGTCAAAGTATTCAGGATGTAATTTATATCAAAGGAATTGACCCTGAAGTAGAGGATACAGTCACGGGTTTTTCTAAATTTGTTGAAGGATCAGTTGATTTTCAAGATCAGAAGATAATTGATCGAGCAAGTTTTATCAATGATGAGTCAGTTACAGGTGGTATTGTACTTGGAGCCCGTTTAGCAAAGAATCTAACACTACATCAAGGTGATATTCTAAGGCTTGTAGTAAAACTGGAGGAAGATAATCATTCCCCTGGCGCATTTCTGCCAAGAATTAGAAATTTTGTTGTAATCGGCTTTTATGAATCTGAATTAGCTGTATATGATAGTAGAATGGCTTTTATCCATGTTGATACTGCTCAGAAAATATATCAACAGGAGGGGAATATCAATGTAATATTGGTTCGATTGGAAGATCCTGAACTTGCACCTACTATTGGAGATGAGTTGATTGAGGTTTCATCATTCAATACGATTGATATGCCTATTACAACCACTTGGTTGGATACACATGCACCACTATTTGCAGCATTAGAGTTAGAGAAAATAGCAACTGTAATTATAGAAGCACTAATTATTTTAGTGGCAGCATTTAACATTGCAAGTACATTAATCATGACGGTAATGGAAAAAACAAGGGATGTTGGTACCCTTCGGACACTTGGCGCATCTCGTGGTAATATCATGCTCATATTCATGATTCAGGGATGTGTTATTGGTATGTTAGGGACACTTCTTGGGACTGCCTTAGGATTAGGGGTTTGTAAATTATTGAGTACCAATGTAATACGTCCATCGCCTTTGATTGCATACGCATTGGTAGTACTGCTTATAATTTTTCAGATATGTGTAACTCTAAAGTTCATTTTATCTAAAACTAAATTAAGAAATATAGTAATGTTGCTATTTTGGATTTTAGGAATTGCATTTATATTATATTGTTTAGTTCAACCAATTTCATTAAAAGAATTGGGTTTGAGTGAGATATACCAGATGAATCAACTACCGATAAAAATCAATTGGTTTTTTGTTGGTTTTATCAATCTTCTCTCGTTCTCAATTTGTTGGTTAGCAACGATCTATCCCGCTTTTCAGGCATCCAATATGAGACCAATTGAAGCATTACAATACGAATAGATATAGTAATATTAGAATATAGTTAATATACACATTGATGAGATGGAAAACCTAATAAAAGTCGAAAATGAAAGCCTAATAAGAGTAGTAAATTTAGAAAAATCGTTCTTTGATGGTGATTCTGAACTAAAAGTCTTAAGAGGTGTTGATCTTGAGGTGGATAAATCAGAGATCTTGGCTATTATGGGTGCGTCAGGGGCAGGAAAAAGCACCTTATTACATTTAATTGGTACACTTGATCGTCCGACATCTGGTACTATATATTATGAAGACGAAGATATTACCACATATTCTGAACGGGAACTTACACAGTTCAGAAATACTTCTGTCGGTTTTGTATTTCAGTTTCATCAATTACTACCTGAATTTAACGCTCTTGAAAATGTAGTAATGGGTAAATTAATTTCCAATCGGAAATCAGGATATACTGATGGACGACAGCTTACTCGCAACGAAATGTACGATAGAGCTGAAACTTTGCTTGGAAGTGTTGGTCTCTCAGAAAGATTAACACATTTTCCAAGTCAACTATCTGGTGGAGAACGCCAAAGGGTTGCAATTGCAAGAGCGTTGATGAATGAACCAAAAGTTATTCTTGCTGACGAACCTACTGGGAATATAGACGATATTACCAGTGAAGTGGTCTTTGATATATTGCTAAGGGTCAATGAAGAACTTAATCAAACTATTATTATTGTAACACATGATTCTCGATTATCAGACCAAACAAACAGAACTGTAAACCTTGTTGAAGGAAAAATTTCATACTAACTACACTCATAATTTGTATACAGGAAGGTTTTGTGAATGTTGATCTATCTTGACGGAGAATTTGTACCACGTTCGGAGGCAAAGATTTCCGTGTTCGACCATGGATTACTCTATGGTGACGGGGTTTTTGAAGGGATACGTAGCTATAATGGGAATGTCTTCAAATTGGATGAACACTTGGAAAGAATTTTCGATTCCGCTAAATCGATTATGTTGCAAATCCCAATAACAATTGAAGAAATGAAGGAGAATCTGCTTGAAACACTTAGACGAAATAACCTTCATGAGGGGTATATTCGTTTAATTGTAACACGGGGTATAGGAGATTTAGGTTTAGATCCAGAAAAATGTCCAACCCCTTCCGTTATAATTATTGCCGATAAGATCACATTGTATCCGCAGAATTTCTATGAACACGGCTTAGAAATTGTAACTGCTTCTATTCGGCGTAATTATCCTGAAGCAGTTAATCCTCGAATTAAGTCTCTAAATTATCTAAACAATATTCTGGCAAAAATTGAGGCAAAACAGTCTGGATCGGTTGAAGCTTTGATGTTAAATAATGATGGTTATGTAGTTGAATGTACAGGAGATAATATTTTTTACATAAAAAATGAAGAAATTATCACTCCACCGCAACATATAGGTATATTAGAAGGTGTTACTCGTAACTGTGTTATCGAATTAGCAAAAGAAGCAGGTTTCAAAATCCATGAACGCGTTTTTACACGCCATGACTTATATATTGCTGATGAATGTTTCTTAACTGGTACTGCCGCTGAAGTTATTCCAGTTGTAAAACTGGATCAAAGAGTTATTGGGAATGGAAAACCTGGAATAGTTACGCAAAAATTAATCGCTGCATTTCGACAATATGCAAACAATAGTGGTACACCGATATATACTTAAGCACTATAAAACTAAATAAACATGAAAATGATGTATTCTCACGAATGCTTAAGGAGGAACTTGAAAATGAATATTATAAGACAATCTATTCAACTACTCATTATAAGTATAATTACTTTTTCTACATTTATATGTTTCAATACGTTTGCTGGGCAATCAGAAGATAATACATATGGTCCAAAAGCTTCTACTGAAACGGCACAAGAGAATGAAACTGAGGTTAGTCAGGAGGAGAATTCTGTAGTTGAAACTCCTATAGTTGATGAATCATTAGTGATAAAAGAAATAGACTTTATTGGTGTACAATCTTTGCGTAAGGAAATGTTACAGACTCTAATACAGACACAAGTTGGACAAGAAGTATCCTCTGAAATACTTACAAAGGATATTGAAAGTCTTTACAAAGATACTGGTTTTTTCTCAGATATTAAGGTTGATGTCAAACCTGCATCGGATAGTGGACTTGTAATACATTTTATTTTTATAGAGAGTCCTAAACTTGAAGGGATTACTATAATTGGAAACGACGACTTAGATACAGGTAAGCTAATGGATACAATTACCCTACGGAGATCAGAAATTTATAGTGATCGCCGAAGATGGGAGAGTGAACGTGCTATCCGACAATTCTACCATGAAAAAGGGTATTATCTGGTGAGTATTCAAGTACATGATGATGTTAATAACGAAGAGAATACTAACCACATCACTTTCGAAATCAATGAAGGACCGCGTGTTAGAATCACTGAAATTAACTTTCTTGGAAATGACCAGATTACCTCGAAAAAACTTCAGAAAAAAATGAAGACTCGTATTGGAAAACACTTTGATGAAATCCTTTTTGAAGAAGAAGATATTAGTCTAAATATAAGGAATTATTATCAAGACCTCGGTTTTGCTCAAGTGAAAATTCTGGGATATGAGAAACGTTTTACAGAAGATAAAACTGGGCTCATGCTTGACATTACTGTTGATGAAGGTCCTCAATTCGTTGTTGGTACATATACTGTGAATCTTCAGAAGGGTGAAAAAACAGTCTATTCAGAAGATAAGATCCGCGGGATGGTTGATCCAGCTGAAGGTGAGATTTTTAATCGTGATACTTTTGAACAATCTATCGCTGAACTACAGCAATCATATCTTGATAAAGGATACCTTCTCTCTGAAGTCAACCCTATTCCTTACTATGATGAAGCTAACGCATTGGTTAACATCGCATTGAATATCAATCAAGGTGATGTAATTATAATTGACGATGTTCCCATACGAGGGTTAGCAAAGACAAAAGAGAATGTAATTCGACGCGAACTTGACTGGTTAAATATAAAATCTGATCAACTTCTTGATGTTAAAGTTCTTCGTAAAGCTCGTCAAAGACTTTTCCAGATGGGACCGTTCATTCGTGCAGTAGATTTTGTTCCAAGTGATACACGGAATGATAGCCGAAAGAATCTTGTTGTCAATATAGCAGAATCTCCTACTACAGGAACACTTAGTGTAGGTGGAGGATACGGTAGCGAAGGTGGAATCTTTGGGACTGCGGAGATTGGACAAAATAACTTATTTGGAAGAGCATATAGAGTTCATCTAAAAGGTGAGTTAGGAACACGTGATCATCATACGGCTGAAGCAAGTTTCGGTTCGCCATGGATTTTTGGAACTCCCACTCGGTTAAATGCACGGATATATAACAACAGACGTTTTAGAAGGACTTATAGTACTGTGGGGACAGCTCTATTCCAAAACTTTGAAACTGATCGATACGTTTGGGAAACAAGAGGAGCATCTGTTTCGCTCGGACGTCCAATTGCTTATGATATTGACCTTTCTGTAAGATTTAGAAACGAACATGTAGAAGCCAATACACCCGATAGAGAGATTATAAATAGATCCACGCGTTCTATATTGTTTGCTGTCGGACGAGATACACGTGATTATCGTACTTCTCTATATGATCCAATGGGTGGAACTTCGAGTAGTATATCTTATGAATATTCAGGTGGACTCTTAGGGGCGGATAACCAGTTCCAAAAGTATACTGTGGATGTAGGTTCATTTTATAATCCATGGTGGAATCATGTTTTTGCGTTCCATTCACGCGCTGGTTATATGGTTAGCAGAAGTAGTGATAATCGAAATCTGTTCTACGAAAGATTCTATCTGGGTGGGGTTGATACTATTAGAGGATATGAAGATTGGGAGATTTATCCGGATCCAGATGAAAATGGAGATTTTAATCCTGTTGGTGGAAACAAAGTGTTTTTTGCTAATTTCGAGTATCGTATACCTGTTTCACCGCAACTCACAACCGCGCTTTTCTTCGATGTTGGACAGGTTTGGGATGAATCAGTAATGAATCCATTTAACCAAATTAATCTAAAACGTGGTGCAGGTGTGGAAGCACGATTACAAATGTTAGGTATGTTAGCTCGCTTTGGGTGGGGGTATGCATTTGATAGACAAAATAGACCTCCACAAGGAAGATTTTATTTTACTATTGGACCAGGATTTTAGGAATTTACTTACTTGGTTTATTATTCTAATTATTTTATCACGAAGCAGAATACTATTATATAGTGGTCTGCTATAAAAGGACTAAATATGAAAAGGTATGTGTTGATTTTATGCTCAATTATGCTGTTTAGTATGTTGAGTGGTAGTATTGGACAAGAAAGTTTTAAATTTGGTGTGGTTGACACACAGTTTGTTCTTGATAATTACGGAAAATTTAAGGATGCAAATGAGATTTTACAGACAGCAGATAAGCGACTAAGAGATAAACTTGAAGGCTTAGTTGGAGAAATTAGGACTTTACAAGAAAAATTGACTAAAACGGAACTATTTCTTGAGAAACCTCAGACTGAAGAACTGCAAAACCAAATTAAAACAAAAGAGGATGAATTCCTTCGTGAAAGACAAACGGGTGAACAAGCTCTGATGGATAAGCAGAAGGAACTTATGGAACCTATCCTAAAAGAAATTGAAGATTTGATAAAGAAGGTTGGTAAAGAACAAAATTACGATCTGATTATTAGCAAGCAAGCTGCACTATATTTCAATGAGGAGTTTGATATCACACAAAGCCTTATTGATACTATTAATCGTACACCAGTAGAAAATAATGTAGATAAAGTTCCTGAAAAAGAATAGATTTTAGACATTACATCCGTCATTACGAGGTAAAAATATGAGTATTAAACTCAAAGATATATGTAAACACCTTGGAGGGGATCTTTCTGGGGATGGAGAGATTGAAATTACGGGTGTATCTGGTATTAAAGATGCAGAACCAAACCAAATTACCTTCGTTGCAAATACAAAATATCTTAGTGCTATAGCTACAACTCAAGCATCAGCAATTATCATCGGACGAGGAGTATCAGGCAATGGGATAGCTACAATATGTGTTGATAATCCATATTGGGGTTTTGTGAAAGCTCTGGAATTGTTTGCATGGAATGCTGATACTAAACCTCAGACAGGGATACATGAATCAGTAATTATTGGTGAAAACGTCTCTTTCGGTGAGGGTGTAACTATTGAACCTTTTTCTGTAATTGCCGATAATGTGGAAATTGGGGATGAGACAATTATTAAACCTCATGTATATATTGGTCCAGATACAAAAATAGGTAAAAACGGATTGATATATTCACAAGTGAGTATACGAGAAAATGTGACTATTGGGGATAATGTTATCATACATTGTGGTGCTGTAATCGGTAGTGATGGATTTGGTTTTACGCCAGATCCGTCTAATAACAGTCCCTACAAAATTCCACAAATTGGGACTGTTGTGATTGAGGATAATGTAGAAATCGGTGCAAATACCACAATTGATCGTGCAACTATTGCTGAAACACTGATTAAGAGTGGCACAAAACTCGACAATCTTGTTCAAATTGCTCATAATGTAGTTATCGGTAAAGACTGTTGTTTAGCTGCACAATCTGGGATGGCAGGAAGTAGTACTCTTGGAGATAGGGTAAACATTGCTGGACAATCAGGGGTAGTGGGACATTTATCGGTAGGTGAAAATAGTGTTTTATTTGCAAAATCTGCTATCACTAAAGATACTCCCCCAAATAGTCAACTTTCCGGTTTCCCGGCACGTCCACATAAACAGGAATTAAGATTTCAGGCAGCAAATCGGAAATTACCGGAACTTATGCGGGGGTTCAAACAACTACAAGAAAAGGTGGTAGAACTTGAAGAAAAGCTAAAAGCTATTGAACATACAGAAAACTAATATCCTACAAACCCAACATCCATCACTTCATTACACCGTCACAAATCCTACGCTTTTCACCATCATATTCCATTATTATATATAAGAATTATACACATTTTATAGTTTGATATGAAACACATTCTATCGTATGTTGAATTGGCACGTCCGTTGAATGGGGTAATCGCTTTTATTTCAGCATGGTTAGGAGGTATTTTTGCCGTCCAAGCTGCCTTCACGAACATCATTGATATCCGACTCGTTCTTGTATCAATAGCCTCCTTACTATTATTATCTGCTGGAAACGCAATTAATGATTATTGTGATTATTCAACAGACAGGATTAATAAACCTAATAGACCTATACCATCGGGTAGGATTAGTAGAAATCAGGCATTGATATTTTCTATGATTCTAATGAGTATTGGAATTCTAATAGGATTATATATCAATATCTATGCATTCTATATTGCAATTATTGTTACTCTGTTGCTTTTGCTTTATGCAAAATGGTTTAAGAGAACTCCTTTTTTAGGAAACATAATAGTTAGTTGTTTGACTGCCATTACCTTTATTTCAGGAGGAGTCGCAATTGGAACTATTAACGGTACTATCATTCCAGCGATATTTGCATTTCTATTTACGACTGCACGGGAAATTGTTAAAGATATTGAAGACATAGAAGGTGACCATAAAACTCAAGTCAGAACATTAGCAACTATAGATACAAGACTGGCTGTTTATACCGCATTGGGTTTTATGGGTTTTGTTATTATTTTTAGTCCAATACCATATATACTTGGTTATTATTCTTGGCATTATTTACTTCTGATAATATTTTCTGTTGATATAATACTATTATATTTAGGTCTAAGGCTTTGGAAGGATTCGTCAAAAAATAATTGTGCTTTGATACAAAGGTGTATGAAATGGGACATCTTTTTCGGATTAGGTGCAATCTATTTTGGATCAATTTTGAAGATATAAAGAGGTACTGTAGTTTGGGCAATTACTGTTAGGCAGATCTACATTTTTGAAGTATTCTGATTTTTCTCAATGTTTCTCAGACAAATCTAAACTGTAGAAACTAATTTGTGATATCTTATAGGTAACCCAGTGGGGCGAAATGTGTATTCCTTAATAACTGTCCAAAGTATAGTTATATGCAGATCTACATTTTGAAGTATTCTGATTTTTCTCAACGTTTCTCAGACAAATCTAAACTGTAGAAATTAATTTGTGATATCTTATAGGTAGCCCCAGCGGGGTGAAATGTATGTAGAAACTCCATACTTCACCCAAAACCGAGCCCCAGCGGGCGAAATGTGTATTCCTTAAACCTGTCCAAAGTTTAGTTATATGCAGATCTACATTTTGAAGTATTCTGATTTTTCTCAATGTTTCTCAGACAAATCTAAACTGTAGAAACTAATTTGTGATATCTTATAGGTAACCCAGTGGGGCGAAATGTGTATTCCTTAAAACTGTCTAAAGTTTAGTAAAGAGGTAGGACATCCAACTTATTGTCCTGATTTAATTGGTAAACTACAAACAAGTTATAACATTCTTAGATAATTCAAACTCAGATTGTGAGTGGATAAATAGATTTAAACAATCCTATCAAAACTTCATTCGTACAGGAAGTTGGGATATTGACTATAAGGTTTATACATCTGGATGGAAGGAAATAGAAGGAGTGATGATTCTTCTTCCAGAACAAGAGGACGATACCGATTATAATGTCATATTATGTGCTAATACTGAACGGAGTCTACGAGAATTACTACTGAAATTTCCAAGATCCTGTAAAGGTAATTTTTCATCCACCAAACCTTGGATGATAGATAGAAGTAAAGACATATTAATATATAATAAGATTAAATCTAAAAATGGTCAGATAATCCAAGGTATAAAACAAGGAAGCCAAGGTACTGCAGAAAATAGGGTTGTAGAAAAGAAAAAAGACACAATTATCGCAGATATACGAAGACTATCAAAAGAAAAAGAGAGAATTGAATTAAATCAATTCTTAGTAGAAGGTGAATTATTGGTTACCCGGGCATTCAAGGATGGTTTACCAATAGAATCTATAATATATACCTCCAAATATATTACATCTCAGGATGGAATAACTTTTCTAAACAAGGCATCATCAGATAATATCTCCATCTATAATGTCAACGATGGTGTTATGGGGTCAATCACAACAACCCGTCCAGTTCCAACAATACTGGCTTCAATACATTACAATTACGCTCCATTTTTGTTAGATACAAAACAACTCAATCTACAATATTCTCCAAATTGTTCATTGTTAATCGCAGAAAACATTGAAAATCCAGATAACTTAGGAATGACAATACGGACAGCTGATGCTGCAGGTGTCTCAGCTGTATTGATCAGTGGAGACGGGTGTAGTCCATTTCATAAGAATTGTATACGTGCATCACGTGGTGCGATCGGTCGTCTCCCGTTATTCCATAGTTCATCAACAATTTCAGCAGTTGAAGAGTTAATTCGGTCTGGATGGAAAGTATGCGGGGCAACTTCAAATACAGATAACGTTTACTATGAAACAGAGTTATCATTTCCCTACGCAGTGATTGTTGGTAATGAATACACTGGAATTTTACCTGAAACATTGGAAAAGTGTTCTGACATAATTAGGATTCCTATGGCACCGGGACAATCTTCTTTAAATGTCGGTGTAGCTGCAGGAATTCTCCTTTTTGAAATCTCCCGTCAAAAATAGCAAATCCGATATACTTCTCTCTTAACAATTCTCCTAACTATCTTGAGTGAACATTGAAATAAATCGTAATTCAGAATATTCTGGAACTTACTGATATTGTATAATCCTGATAATAAAAATAGATAATAATTCGTAGGGTATTGTATTACAGGTTTCTAAGATCCAGATTTCAATTGTAGGTAGGTTTACAATATGGTAAGATGGGGTTAAGAGAAATTTAGAAAGAAGGTCACTCAACATCTCAATTAAACAACATCGTCAATTGAAATTAATGTATAGATCAATCATAGAGTATAAAAATTATGCCCAATATTGATGCAATTCTTATCAATTAAGAATAAAATTGAAACATGAGGAAATAACCTATGAGATTATTCGTCGTTTGCATAATGTTAAGTATGGTGGTTTCTTTGGTCTCTGCTGATGAATCACCAAAACAAGATCCTAATGAAGATGTGAAATTATGTACTGAAAATCTACACGCTATTGGTAAAGCTATCAAGACGTATATGGAAGAACACGGAGAATATCCAGATTGGTTGTCAGACCTTCATGATGAACATTTATCTGATAAGAGTATTCTTGTTTGTCCAGCAGATAAAACCAGAGGTAAAGTTCCTTACTCTCGAGCTGTTGACCCAGAACTTCCTGTAAGCTATAGCTATGAATTCTTTCCTGACCAACGAAAAAGTGTAGAGGAAAATCGTACAATGTTTGGTGATGTAGTATCGCTTGTTCGTTGTTCGCATCACATGGCTGATAAGGATTTGACTACCATAAATTTGAGTTTTGAATATAAAGTATATAATGCTTCATATTATTGGGATCAATCACTTGTTCAAATATATGGGTCTGTTGAAAAAGCAATTGATATGTTAGAAATGGGTTTTGAAAAACTACCAAAAAATACTCGATTTTTCAAAATGTATCCAATGCTTGCGAATCTTTATGTTCAGTCTGGACGAAATGTTGAAGCAGATAATCTCATTAAAAACTATAAGACTTTAATTGAACCTAACAACTATTCACATGTGCTTTATTTGGGTGATATGTTAAAGACAATTGAGCATTTTGATGAAGAGTTGGATCTGTTTTTGAAATTTGATGAAGCAAACCCTAAGAATAGGTATGTGTTAGAGAGAATAGCAAAGATTTATGATGATCAAGGTAAGGCAGAATTAGCATTAGAATATAGAAAGAAATATATACCCGGATTAGCATACCTTGGGAAGATGGTACCAGACTTTACCGCAACTGATCTTGACGGTGAACCTATATCAATTGAAGCATATCGTGGAAAAGTCCTATTAGTGGATTTTTGGGCAGTATGGTGTGGTCCTTGTGTCGCTGAAACACCGAATATGAAAAAGGTTTATGATACATATAAAGATAAGGGGTTTGATATACTTGGGATAAGCCTTGATACTGATGAAAAAAGGTTGAAAGAATATCTCTCAAAAAATGACATTACCTGGAGACAAGTATTTAGTGGTAAAGGATGGGATAGTCCAGTATCAAGACAATATGAGATTTTTAGTATTCCTAATATGTGGTTAATTGGTAAAGATGGGAAACTAATTACCAATAATGCCAGAGGTGAAAAATTGGAGAGTCTGGTTGTTGAAGCACTAAAGGATAAAACTGAATAGTAGATGAATACATTAATGTGAGTTTGATCAAGGTATTAATACTTCATTGGTATAAAATCATTTCTATTATACGTTGTAGGTAGGGTTCTTTTAAATTCATATTACCAAACGTATATTTCACGAATAGAAAATCTAAGTTATCAAACTCACGTTATATATTTAACAAGGTATAATGAATGTAAATGAAAGTTGTTATCTTAAGTGATAATAAACCTGGACACTATAAACAGTCTTTAGGTATTGCAAAATATCTTACTGATTATGATATTGAATGGCAGGATATACAATTTCATAGTAAATTACGTGATAATCTTCTGAGAATATTCTTCTGTATTTTTGGATGTTTTTCACTCAATTCATACTCCATAAAATTCCTACTCAAATGGAGTCTCCACCCCAGTATTTACAATTCACTTCTAAACAAGAATAGTGTAGATGTAGTTTTATCTACAGGTTCATCTCTTGCTGTCGTGAATCTTCTCCTTGGAAAACTCTATCAAGCAAAAACTATTACTTGCCGTAGACCCTCCCCTATAGGAGTAAGACATTTTGACATGGCAATACTACCAATGCTGTCATGGCATAAAACCAAAAAACAGGAAAATGTGTGTAAAACAATCGGTGTTCCCAATCCTATTACTCCTGATGAACTCAATAAGAAAGAACCGATATATTCAGAAACTTTAAACTTAGACAGTCGAAAATGCATCGGAATCTTAATTGGTGGAACTGATAAATCAGAAACTATCACAATTGATGATGTAAGTCAGTTAATCAATACAATTGATTCAGTTGTAACAAAACTGAATATACAAGTACTACTTACAACTTCTCGAAGAACTCCGTCTGAAGTTACGCTGTATTTAAAATCACATTTGGATACAAGGGATTGGTGTTCCCTTTTCATTGAACCAAGTTCTACATCTATGATTGATGAACCATACGAAGCTATTCTTGCATTAAGTGATCTTCTTATTGTAACTGCGGATAGTTTTTCTATGGTTTGTGAAGCAGCCAGTACTGGGAAGAAGGTTATTGTTTTATCCATGACACAAACTGCAATTAGAATGCCGAGTAGATATAAGGTCTACACGTATATGAAAGACTATTCAATAATTTCTCTTAGCAATAGAGATGATTTAAGTAGCATAATCACAGAACAATTAGAAACAAATATAGTCAACAAAAAACTACAAGATACAGAAACAGCAGTGAAGGCAATTCGTGGATTATTAGATTCTAATAATTGACTATACTACTGTAAAACGTGCCGCTGAATATAGAACTGAATGAAATACTATCTGAATACTAACTAAGTATGTCTCTCATTTCAATAAATATTGAATAGCAACTAACGTGAAAGAGTTGTAATATAACCACCCTTTATGTTTTCTAATTTCTATAGATAAAAAACTAATTGGTTTTAGCATCTGTATCTTCATATTCTTGGGATTGGGCAATATATACTCAACCCATAAACCTGTACTGATGGCTTACGCTATGTTAACCCAATCGGTGTGCTATCATCTCCAATCAGATTTTTTAGATCTGTACCTATGAGATTCTGTCTTGGTGCAGGGGCAACAAATAGATCCTTCTCATCAGTGAAAATACATACCACTGACCATCAATATTCTACGCAAAATTAGGGTATGTCAATTGATAATACAATTGTATTCAATTTTATGTTAGTATAGTTATTGTCATATTAATTTTTGAATATTTGGACAATGATTAACTTCCTATCTTACTCATCATTGGAGATAAAAATGACAGATACATTGGCAATTTCAGGTGGAACTCCTGTTCGGAACACAGAAACTCACCCGTGGCCTTCCTGGCCACAGAACACTTCTGATGAATGGAATAATAAAATAGAACCGTTACTAAGAGATGTATATTTTAGTAGTAATGAAGGTTCTGGGGGTACTATGATACCGCGTTTCTGTGAACTCTATGCATCTTACACAGGAACAAACTATGCACTTTTTATGCCTCACGGAACAGATTCTATCAGCGCCGCATTAGCAGCAGCTTTAGATCTCGATGGTTTCAGTGAAGGTGGTGAAATTATCGTTCCAAACTATACTTTTGTCGCTACGGCAAGTGCAGTATTGGAACGAAGGTGTACTGTGGCATTTGTTGATATTTCACCCGAAACTTTCACTATAGATCCAAAAGCTGTTGAAGATGCTATTACACCTCAAACAAGGGCTATTCTCCCTGTCCATCTTGGTGGACACCCCGCAGAAATGGGGACATTACAAGATATTGCAAAAAAGCATCAACTCTATCTTATTGAAGATTGTGCACAAGCACACGGTGCAGAATATCAAAATAAGAAGGTTGGGAATCTCAGTGATGTAGGTGCATTCAGTTTCCAAGCATCTAAAAACCTAACCTCTGGTGAAGGAGGTATGGTGACAACAAATGATAAAGATATCCATGACCGGGTCTGTGCATTTATGAACGTAGGACGCGCACCAGGTGGGGCAAGATGGGAATATCCTCGATTAGGATGGAACTATCGACCTTCAGAATATCTTGCAGCTATTTTACTTGTCAGATTAGAACTTCTTCAAGAACAAACAAATCTACGAAATCGAAATGGTGTATACCTCTCATCATTGTTGGAAGAAGTTGATGGGATTACACCTCCAATTCATGCACCATGGACTACAAAACACGGCTATCATCTATATTGTATGAAATATAATCCAGATGGTTTTGGTGGTAAATCTCGTGAGGATTTTGTTAAAGCTCTCTCAGCCGAAGGTATACCATGTTCAATTGGTTATCGTTCGCCATTGTCTATGGAACCAGGAATGGCACATGTAGGTGAGAAATATCCTGATCTCATTCGAACACTTCCTTGTCCAAATACAGAATTAGTTTGTGAACAGAGTGTTTGGTTATTCCAAAACCTGCTCTTAAGCACTGAATCTGAGATAGATCAGGTTGTTGAAGCAATTACAAAGATACATAATGCTTGGAACTAACTTTATTACGATGATATACAAGATTTAATTCATTGATGCAAGAACAGAATAGTAAAGCACTTCTTGTCTATGACGGTGATTGTGATTTCTGTAAGTATTGGATTGCACAATGGCAACATATTACACAGAACAGGATAGAGTATGTTCCATATCAACAAGTTGTCTTAGAATATTCCAATATCCCTATATCTTCATTTCAATCCTCTGTCCAATTAATTCTTCCTGATGGTCAGGTTTATTCAGGCGCTGAAGCAGTCTTTCGTACTTTGAATAATAGCATTTTGCTTTGGGGTTATACTAAGTTTAAATTCTTCTCAATTCTTTGTGAATTATTATACCGATTCGTCGCTAACAATCGATCATTATTCTCAACATTAACACGATGGTTATGGGGAAATCATAATGATAGAGTTACATATTCATTTACAAGGTGGGTATTTCTTAGAGGCATTGCATGTATTTATCTGATTGCATTTCTTTCATTATGGGTTCAAATTGAAGGATTAATTGGCAGGAACGGAATACTACCTGCAGAACGATATTTAACCGATATACACCAAGCGTTAGGATTTAAGTCCTATAATCTTTTTCCTACAATATTCTGGTTGAATTCTTCCGATTTTCTCTTACATATACTATGTGGTGTAGGGGTGGGATTCTCATTATTGCTAATTGTTGGATATATCCCTACAGTCTGCCTAACAACATTGTGGTTGCTATATTTATCATTCGTAACTGTTGGACAAGTCTTTCTGAGTTTTCAATGGGATGTATTACTGCTTGAAACTGGTTTCTTAGCAATTTTCATTTCTTGTTTGGCAATAAAAGATAGAATAGATTTCACTTCATCCTACCATACATTATATCTCTGGTTATTACGATGGTTATTATTCCGTTTAATGTTCGCTTCAGGCTATGTAAAATTAGTCAGTGACGAAGTTTGGCGAAACCTAACTGCCCTCAACTACCATTATGAAACACAACCATTACCTACATGGATTGGGTGGTATATACATCAATTGCCTGAGTGGTTTCATAAGGTATCAACATTTATTATGTTTGGTGTTGAACTTGTCATACCATTCCTGATTTTTGCACCACGGCGAGTACGCACCTTAGGATCTTTCGTTCTCATTGGTTTGCAATTATCGATAATACTCACAGGTAATTACTGTTTTTTCAATCTACTAACTATATTACTATGTCTTCTCCTCATAGACGACATCACTTGGAAGAAAGTAATTCGTGGTAAGTTCCTTGAAACTAAACCCTTCGTAAATAGGTCTCTAAGAGCTATCAGTAAGATCTGTTTGGTATCTTTAGCAGTTCTAATATTCTCTTTTAGTTGTCTTAGATTTTCAGGTCAACTGTTCCCTGATACAAAGATTAGAGAATTTGTTTGGAATTCACCGTTACAGTGGATTACTCCTTTTCATTTAGTTAATACCTATGGTCTTTTTGCCAATATGACTGAAACACGTCCTGAGATAATAATTGAAGGGAGCAATGATAAAATAAACTGGATTCCATATCAGTTCCGATGGAAACCAGGAAACGTATCAGAACCACCAAAATGGGTTGCTCCACACCAACCAAGATTAGACTGGCAAATGTGGTTTGCCGCACTCAGAGGGAATGTTAGAAACACGACATGGGTTCTCAATTTTATGGAAACATTGCTGAAAGGTAATCAAGAGGTTGTAAAGCTACTTAAGGAAAACCCTTTTCCGAACACACCACCAAAATTCTTACGAGCGAATTTATACAATTACGAATTTACAAATATTCAAACGAAGAATACTGATGGAAAATGGTGGAAAAGAAAAAAGATCGGCACATACTGTCCTGTAATATCGCTACGTTAGTCATTAGAATCATATCATCACACAATTAGGAGAGATAATGAAAAGTGAATTTATAACGGTTGCATTAGATGCAGCCAAAAAGGCTGAAGAAGTTATCCTACCATACTATAATGGAGATATTAGTGTTGAGTTAAAAGAAGATGAAACACCGGTTACCTATGCTGATAGAGAAGCTGAAATTGTTATAAGAGAGACAATCAAACATGCTTTTCCTGACCACGGTTTTTTGGGTGAAGAATTTGGTGTTGAAAAAGGCGATTCACCCTATTTATGGATAATTGACCCTATTGATGCTACCAAGAACTACATACGGAAAATACCCATTTTCGGTACACAAATTGCCTTAATGAAAGATGAAGAATTAATTGTTGGGGTCTCAAACGCACCTCTCTTAAATGAAGTTTTATACGCAGAGAAAGGAAATGGCGCATTCCTAAACGATAACCCAATTAGTGTTTCTGAACTTACAGGACTGAAGGAGGCAATGATCTGTCATGGTGGTATCAAATGGTTTGTTGAAAAAGGGACTTTCGAAGGTATATACAACCTAATCAATAAGACTGCTCGGAGCCGAGGTTTTGGTGATTTTTATATGTACCATCTGGTATCATCGGCAAGGGCTGAGGCTGTAATTGAAGCTGCTATTAGCATTTGGGATATAGCTGCAATTACTGTAATAGTTCGGGAAGCGGGAGGTATGGTTACAGACTTACAAGGTAATGATATTACAATACAGACAAATTCACTATTAGCTACAAACGGAAGTCTTCATCAAGAAATACTCAACTATTTTCACTGATACCAATCTAAACAAAATTCAATTATCTTATACAATTCTTTCTTTAACCTTTATCCGATTTCTTGATATAAGTACATTTACGGGGTATAATGGTAATCATTTTACTCTCCAACCGGATATACTAATCCAAAGAATATTATGAAAGAAAAAACAATTCCTGAAAAAGTTGTAGTTTTAACGTTTGATGATGGTTGTAAGTCTCAAGCAACATTCGTTGGTCCGTTGTTGAAAAGTTACGGTTTCGGTGCCACCTTCTATATTACAGAAGGACTGGGTTTCTTAGATAACAAAGATGCATATATGACATGGGAAGAGGTATTGAATCTCCATGAAGCAGGTTTTGAAATAGGAAACCACACACAACACCATCGAAATGTAGCCACACAATCTAAAAATGAACTGACAGAAGACTTACTGCATATTGATAAACGATGTAAAGAATTTGGCATAGAACAGACCACTACATTTTGTTATCCCGGCTATAATTATTCAGATGATGCAGTCAAAACTGTTAGAGACTACGGGTTTGATTTTGCACGACGTGGAATTGCACCTGAATTTCCTTATGACTCTGAAGGTGGTAGGGGACCAGCATATAATCCTACATTGCATGACCCACTCTTAGTTCCAACTACTGGGGCATCAGGACCAAATTGGGGTTTTGACGATTTCACATGGGCATTAGACCAAGCAAGAGATGGTAATATAACCATACTCACTTTTCATGGTGTTCCAGATATAGAACATCCGTGGGTACATACAGAACCCGCAGCTTTTGAAACATACATGGCGTACCTTGCTGATAATAATTACACTGTGATTGCACTACGCGATTTATCAAGCTATATTTCGTAATATAGTATTTTTCAAGTGCTGTGATATTCTAATTCAAAATTTACAATAACGGTAAGTTCGGTTTCTGCTTAACACAATAGCTATGATGGGTAGATTCCCAACACTGATGTCTAACTATACCCATACAAAGTAAAATATTGGGTGTGTATAGTTTTTGTTACTCTATAACAATGTATCTATCTAATAAGAAGCGATGGTACAGATATAATCCCTCGTCTGTAGGAGGGAACTCCGATTCTCAACTCTTCTTTTCCTCTTCGTAGGGACGGGGTCTCCCGTCCGATATTTGTATCACAATCTTCCAGATTGCGTCATGTGGTATAGTACAAACTAACAGTTAATGCTACAAATTGAAGCGTATATTTACAATTTATTCACACACCCAAATATTGGAATTAGTTTGTTTTTCAACTAAAGATGTTGTATACTTATTAGGCTTTTCTAATGAATAAAAATGTATAGATATTATATTGTGTTTATTTAATTTCTTGATATTGAAGTATGTTTATATTTAGACTCTCTGTATCAAAATAATATCTTTATACGTTCTAATTTGTTGGTTACGAGATACTACTTATATGTGTCAGAGATAAGAACATTACTACCATACTTAATTATGTTGGTATTTTAAAAGGATCGTCTAACATCAAATAAATTGTTAATTTGATGTAATAAAGTGCACATTCCGTACACTTGTGTTGATTTCACGTTCATGTTAAAAGAAATTACAAATAATGTGACCCGATTGGACACGTACATATTCCAACATATTTTTGGCTGGGGTGATAGAAGATTTCTCACCCGTTACTTCCGTATATTGTCTTGGAGTGCTAATGGATATCTATATCCGTTAGTTGCAATGTACGTATTACTAACATTTGAAACATCAATTACAAAACCTTTCTTACTCTCTGCCGCTGTTGCATTCCCAATAAAAGGTATTTTTTATCATCTAATCAAACAAACTCTAAAACGGGATCGTCCATTCCAAAAAATAGATGATATTACTTTTAGGGTGCGTCCACCAGATCGCTTTAGTTTTCCATCCGGTCATACTGCTTCGGCATTTCTTGTTATGACCCTGATATCAAGTTTCTTCCCAATTCCTATCTTGCATTTCACGACGTTTATCTGGGCTTCAACGGTTGGTGTTGCCCGTGTATATTTAGGTGTTCACTATCCCACTGATGTCCTTGCTGGTTCAATGCTCGGTATACTATCAGCAGAATTTGCTATGTTGATTGTCTCATAAAATCATCAGATTAATACAGTAAATAACCATAGAATTATAAATATCAATCAATAATGACTAAAGTCAGTTGATTTACTTGTACCTAAGAAACCATCTTCTCGGTAATCTACGAAATTAATTTATACTTCCTATCGTTGTTTTATTCCTATTGTCTCAGTATCTCTTTATAAAAGACCTACAGTAGCATCATATCCAAATGTTCTATATGGAATCCATACTAAAATAAAATAAATGTATTTGATTGAATTTTTAAAAGGAGATTAAAATGAAGATAATTTACTTCATCACATTCCTGATTGCAATGATGAATTTAGTCTGTGGTGGCAATAATAGAAACAACAATCAGATTGGTCAAAATAATGCAAAAGAACTTCAAGCAGTTAAAGTACAGGAACCACCCACTATTGATGGAAAGTTAACCGACGCTGCATGGATAGATGCACCGCAGGGAACAGATTTTTTTGATAGAAACGCTGGAAATGCACAAGCAACAGACCAAACTACCATTATGATGGTTTACACGGATGAAGCAATATATGTTGCATGGTACTTATTCGATGAGATTCCTGAAGAAATCACTGCAAATGTTGAAGAGGACCAAGTACGTCCATTCAATGAAGATTGGATTTCATTTACTTTTGACCCACTTCACACACATCAATTTACTGATAGAATTTTCTTCATGTCCAACCCCAACGGAATCAAATTTGTAAGTCACCCACCTTTTGGTGTTCCTATGCAGGAAGTCGCAAATCTATGGAATGTTGAAGCATCTATTGTTGCAGATGGTTGGATTGTTGAAATGGAAATTCCATGGTCTATGGTACCTTATCCCAAGACAGATAAACCAATTACAATGGGTATCAACTTCGATAGAGGACATCATAGAACAGGTGCTAACACTTGGTGGTCTAAGGTCGAATTTAGAGAAGATGGAAGAAATGATGGACACTGGGTTAATGTCCTTCCGCCACAAGAATGATCTTACCTTAACTAATAATTTCCCTTTACTATAACTGTACGTCTGAATTCATGTATAAAACAACCTATGTGTGTTTTGCACTTTAGGTTACAATTTAAACATATCAGAAGTCTAAGAATTATACGGAAAAGTAGAATGAACGGAATGTATAGATTTAAAATTGTATTATTGTGCGTATTAATATTACTCACTTCATCTGCTGATTCCTACAGAGATATAGACGGATATATTCCTGATGGTGCCTTACAAAGATTTGGAAAAGGATATGTATTTCATTTCGATTATTCTCCTGATGGTACACAACTTGCTGTAGCAAGTACGATAGGTATATGGCTATATGATGTGGATACAAGAAAAGAGATTAGTTTTCTATCTGAACAGAATTATTTTGTAAAATCTATAGTTTTTAGTCCAAACGGTAAATATCTTGCGGGTGGTAGTTATGGAGAAATTACAGTTTGGGATGTGGATAATGGTAAAAAAATAAATATACTAAAAGGGCATAATGATGAGATTTGTTGTTTAGCATTTAGTCCTGATAGCACTAAGTTAATAAGCGGTAGCGAGGACGAATTAATCAAAATATGGGATTTTAAAGATCCTGAAACACCAATTACTATACCGGGGCATATTGATGGAGTTACATCTATTGCTATCTCTCCAGATGGGAATCTGTTTGCAAGTTCAGGTAGTTCTGTTCATCGTATTTCATTATGGAATTTGAAGAATGCAAAATTCATTAAATATCTCTCAGGACATACTAAAGATATTAACTCAATGGACTTTATGCCTGATGGAACTACTCTTGTAAGTGGAAGTGACGATGGAACTATTCGTTTTTGGAATACTAATGAGGGAACTCAGTTGAAGACTTTGGATGGAATCTCTGCTGTTTTATCGCCTGTAGGAAATAGAATCGCAAGTTATACAAGTGACGGATTCATTAAATTATGGGATATCCAATCTGGTAACATACTTAATTCAACTAAGACTGATAAAGAAAATATCTATGATATGATGTTCTCACCTGATGGACACACATTTGCAACAAGTACAGGTTTAGAAATACATTTTTATAATGTTGAAACCGGAAACCTCCTTGATGCTATCAGCGGATATTCCCAAGGAGTAGGTTCCTTAGAATTTACACCTAACGGACAAATTCTTGTAAGTGAAGATGACAACCTAAAAATATGGAATCTTACTAATTCAAAACTACAGAAAACACTCTCCTTTCAAGAATCTGTTTCATCTATTGCAGTAGCTCGAGATAATGATACACTCGCAATAGGAGATTATGACAATCTAATTTACCTATGGGATATGAGAACTGACCGAAATAAAATTATACTTAAAGGACATAAAGATGGGATTGCATCTGTAGTTTTCACTCCTGATGGAAAAAAACTGGTAAGTTCCAGTTGGGATGATTCAATTCGTCTATGGGATTCTATAACTGGTGAACACATTACTACTGTCACCGAAGAAGCTTTTAATAGTAGAATTCTAGAATTTTCAATGGAAGGAAAAAGTTTGGTATTTGTAGATAGAAATAGTAGTATTATATTTTGGAATTTAGATACCTGGAATATAGAAAAAGAAATAGATTTAGAGTCTAATTATCCTTATTCTTTGGCTCTTTCTCACGATGGTAAAACACTTGCTATAGGCTATGACAATGAGGAAATTCATGTATTAGATGTATCAACGGATGAAGTAATAAGAATAATACATACAACCGGACGGACTGATAAACTTGATTTCTCTCCAGATGGACAAACTCTTGCTGGGTGTGGTAGAGAAGTCTATTTATGGGATGTAAAAACAGGAAAATTAATTGATACTCTAACAGGTCATACGGATGAAGTTTTTACTATAGCATTTTCACCTGATGGAAAAACACTCGCCAGTGGAGGTTGGGATAGCACAATTATTATTTGGGAAATCAAGTAAAATAAATTTTACGATTTAATAAACTTTTTTAAATGGAGTATAGCAAGTGGAAAACGAAAGAGATAGATCATTTGAAGAAATTAATAAAGAGCCACCGGTCACAACTGTGCTATTTGAATTGAAATATGATCACGAATTATATCGTGCAAAAGCAAGGGAAGCGGTTTTTTTATCGAATCTGATAAAATTGTCACATGTGTGCATGTTTTAGCAGGTGCTACTAAAATTACCGCAAGACTCGTTGAGACAGAAAAATATTACACCATTGAAGGAGTTGTAGCATTTGACGATAAAAACGACCTTGTTATACTAAAAATTTTAGAACAAGATAAACCGTTTTCTCTTGGTGATAGCAACACTATTCAGAAAAGGGACACAGTATGTGTGGTTGGTTACTCTGACGGAAAAGAAAATAGTGTTGAGAGAACAATTTATAGTATACGATATTTTGGAAAACACATCATACTTGACAACAAACTTTCTGCAGGAAATAGTGGAGGTCCTGTGCTAAACGATAAAGATGAAGTTATAGGCATAGCAGAAGCATTAACTGAAAAACTTGCATCTAATAAAACACACAGAGTAAAAGTAGAGCCATTTCCTCTAATTATCTTAAACTTCTACTGGACGAGGTAAGACAAGTGGAATCCATTGATGTGTGGCAAAAACGACCACATATTCAAGCTTATACAATTGCTGATATGGGAAATGAAAAACGGGAAGAAGGTAGATATAGGCAAGCAATTGAACATTATAATACTGCACTTTACCTCAATCCACATTTAGCTGATATACCAGAATCGCACCGCAACTAATACCATTTTCAATTGAAATATCCACTTTACTATTTTCATCTAAATAGGACTAATTAACTGAAAATTTGGAGTCCAGTAGGGACGGAATGTTTATAATACCATTTCAAATAAATAATATGTCATTACATAATTTTTATGGAATTGAATATTGTTGGAAGCTATCTTCTGTAGGCGGGGAATGCCTTATGGCATTCATACCGTTGATTCCAGATCTCCGAATCACGACTCTTTTAATGAGACATTACTTAGTAAAATCTCCGAATCACGACTCCTTCTCTTTCCAAAAGCCTCGGAGAGGCGAAAGGTGTGTAGAAAACATCCTTATACGAATAGTACTAAAGCCCCGGAGGGGCGAAAGGTGTGTAACATTATACCATTTCTAAATGTTATACCATTTCAAATAAATAATATGTCATTACATAATTTTTATGGAATTGAATTTTATTGGAAGCTATCTTCTGTAGGCTGGGAATGCCTTATGGCATTCATACCCGGGGAATGACAAATGTCATTCATACCGTTGATTTCTTGATTCCAGATCTCCGAATCACGACTCTTTTAATGAGACATTACTTAGTAAAAATGGTATAACATAAAATCGAATTTACATGAACATACTAACAACAATTAGTTAACTGGCACAGTCATTAAACTATCTCTGAGATATGAACTGTGAAGAGATCAACAAGCTTTTAAGGTATTCCTAATACGACTAATAGTCGGTTACAATAGGCACGTAAAGGTTTGCAAACGAAGAACACATCGTTCGGAAACTCTCCATAGTGTTCCATTACGACCAGATTCATTCGAAAACATCATGTAAAACATTGACCCTCAAGCAACTCATTGCCAATCTTCAGAAATCTTACAGTCCTGATGTGAAATCGGAACCCACTATTGAAATCGTTGACGCGTCAGTTGTACTTGATTTCCAATCAGAACCTAATTTGCAAAACCGGGTTGGGAACAACGCTATTCCTGGCAAAAATAACAACGACTGTCTACCAACAGGATCTCAAACAGTAGAAGACGCCTTAGCCCAAGATGCAACACAATGGAACCTGCCAGAGAATCCCAAAGTACGTCTTTGTAAAGGAAGATAAATGAAATACAATACTTTACAGATGGAGCAATACTTGCAGTTGCAAGCCGTATCGATATGTGGCTATACGACACAACAACACATGAAGAAATCACCTTACTTACAGAACATATCAGTGGGTCTCCAGAATTACATTCACCCCGGATGGTAAACCCTTGTTAGTGGTAGTAATGATGGCACTGTCCTCTTGTGGGATCTTTCTACCTCTGTCCTTTATCAATATACATATTATCCATTTTAAAAGAATCAGCCTAAAAGTGCATCCATGAATGTGTATATAGTGGCAGACATTGTGTTTCAATAATTCTTACAAGTAACCTACGTTATATCAACCCTGATAGACATCATTAAGAGATTATAGTCAGTGTTTTTCAACTATGACCTCTCAATTATGACAATCTTGCACCCAACTCGTTCATAAAACGCGTCTACTCTATTGGAAACTAAAATAGACCGATATTTATTAATTGGACACTTTTGAGTCGTAATGGCACCACCGATTCCCGGTTATAAATGCAGTTCGTCGCGATTCGGAGATAGTTCCTTGATAACACAGCAATTTAAGGAGAGAAAACTATGGAGTTAACAAGTGCGGACTACGCACTTTATTTAACATTTGAAGGACATCAAGAAGGAGTCAATAGTGTCGTATTCAATCGGGATGGTAATACACTCGCAGCAGACCAAGATAACACTATCAGGTTATGGGATATTTCCACAGGGCAAGAAAAGAAGATGTACTGGGTGGATATAGGGGAGCATTCCACAAGTAGTCTTAGAAGTGTTGCAATTAGTCCCAATGGATGTGTTATCGCTGGGGGTGTCAACGAAAGCGAGACAATCTGTCTTTGGGATGTAGAATCAACGGGACAGACCCATTTATTGCATGAGAGGACAAGTAAAGCTATGCATTGGGTCAATACTGTGGCATTTAGTGTTGATGGTAAGATGCTCGCAAGTGGAAGTGAAGATGGTAACCTATACTTGTGGAATGTAAGGACAGGTGAAAAACTAAAAGCACTTACTGAGTGTTCAGAGAATATCTTTAGTATTGCATTTTGTCCTGATGGTAAAACGTTAGTAAGTGGAAATGCTGGTAACACTATCCGTCTGTGGGATGTCGGTTCAGGTAAAAACATCACGACGTTTGATGGACATGTTGATTGGGTCTTATCTGTAGCAGTTAGCCGTGATGGCAAAACACTTGCCAGCGGAAGTAAGGATAAAACTATTCGTATATGGGATATGAACACAAAACGAGAATTTAAATCACTTATCGGACATAAGCACATCGTCTGGAGTGTCGCAATTAGTCCTGATGGTAAAACACTTGCAAGTGGAAGTGAAGACAGCACGATACGTCTGTGGGATATTGCTACAGGAGAACAACTTACAACCATAACAGGACACACCGCACCAGTGAAATGTGTCACCTTTAGTCCAGATGGCACAAAAGTGGCAAGTAGTACTGACGATGGCGCAGTGTTTATCTGGGAAATAAATATCTAATGTTGTATTACCTGATATGTGCAAGATTAAAAGTTTTACTCAATTATGACAATTCTGCAACCTATAACAGATAAAAACGCGTCACCTATTATTGTATGTCTAAATTGCTTATGGGAGGACAATGATGGAAAGAGACGACGTTGAACTGATTAATAACGTATTATCTGGTGACGAAACTGCTTTCAATGAATTAGTCAAAAAATACCAAAAAAGTGTGCATGCACTTGCGTGGCGGAAAATCGGGGATTACCATATCGCTGAAGAAATCACACAAGACACATTCCTTCAAGCACACAATAAACTTGCTACATTGAAAAATAAAAATCAGTTTGCCGGATGGCTCTACGTAATTGCTGATCGGCGTTGTAAAGCGTGGTTTAGAAAAAAGAAAATGACTACACAATCGCTTGAAGCGACCAGTGAAGAAACACTTGAAAAAACAGCTTTTGCTGATTATGTCTGTGTACAACGCGAGGACACAGCCATTGAACACAGACGTAAAATTGTGAAAAAACTCATGGAAAAACTACCAGAGAGTGAACGCACTGTGATGGTGCTACACTATCTCGGAGAAATGAGCTGCGAAGCGATTAGCAAGTTTTTGGGGGTATCTCCGAACACTGTGAAAAGTCGATTGCAACGGGCACGAAAACGTCTACAGAACCAAGAACACATCATTAGGGAGACACTCGGTGGTGTTCCATTACGACCAGATTTAACCGAAATCATAATGCAACGTATTGACTCTACCAAAGAAACAATCCCATCAGGTGGAAAACCCTTACTACCGTTTGCAGCTATAGGAGCATCTGTTATTTTTGTTCTTTTATTGATAGGTGTAAACAAACAATTCATTACAAATTTTCAAAAGCCTTATAGTCTTAAGGCACACTCAGAACCAACTATTGAAATTGTTGACGCGCCAGTTGTACTTGATATCCAATCAAAACCAGAATTGAAAAATCGGGTTAGTGGTACGAATCAAAGCAAAAATAATAATAATGGTCTAACAACAGGAACAAAAACAGTGGAAAACAACTCAATACAAGATGCTATGCAATGGAACCTACCAGATAATACCAATGGGCGCTTAGGAAAAGGGAAGATAAAGAAAATAAAATACTCTCCTGATGGAACATTACTGGCAGTAGCGAGCGGTATCGGTATCTGGTTATACGACACAACCATACATCAAGAGATCACCTTACTTACTGAACATACGAGTGCAGTCTCTAATATTGATTTCACTCCAGATGGACGCTTTTTCGCAAGTGGAAGTGAGGATGGAGTCATAATTCTGTGGGATAAAAGCACAGGTGTACGAAAAAAGTTCAATGGAAAGAAGAGTGTGTCATTATCCTACACCTTTGCCTTTAGTCCAGATGGTAAAATACTTGCAAGTGGCAGCGGCGACACTGTCAGATTCTGGGATACAATGACTGGAGAACATAAGGGTTCACTCCCTGGTCTGCCAGAGTATATCAGTTATTTTTCATTTAGTCCGGACGGTGAAAAAATTGTCAGTGTAACTTGGGGAAATGAAGTATGTATATCAGATGTAATCACAGGTAAATCTGAGAAAACATTTAAAGTAGAAAATACAGATAGTGTAGGTTGTGCCGCATTAAGTCCGGATGGAAAGGTAATTGCTATTGGCAGTTTTGATGGGAACATCTACCTATCAGATACAAATACTGGTAAACTCAAACGAAAACTGTCCGGACATTCGTTAGATGTTCAAAACATAGTGTTTAGTCCCAATGGAAATTTAATCGCAAGTTCAAGTTATGTTGACGAAACTGTACGTATATGGGAAACACAAACAGGTGAACTTGAGCGAACACTGACCGAACACATGGGGGATTTATCGGGTTTAGCGTTTTGTCCCGTTGGGAAAACACTTGCGAGTAGTGGAAGTGGAGATGGTACTATCCGATTTTGGGATATGCACACTGGTACACAAGAACATACGATCACAGGACATACAGGTTATACTTGCAGCGTCGCATTTAATCCAAATGGTAATTTTATTGCAAGTGGATCTGATGATGGTATCATTCGCTTCTGGGATGCCACAACATTACAACTCATTAAGACGTTTAGAGTATCAAAGAACTATGTATCAAGTTTGACGTTCACATCGGATGGAAAAAAACTTGCTTGTGGAATTAACGAAGACATTTATCTGTGGGATAATAATACCGATAAATTCAGTAAAATAATCTCTGGACATATAATGGATGTCAACAGTATAGCACTTAGTACGGATGGAAATATACTTGCGAGTGGAAGTGCGGACAATACAATTCGTCTATGGAATATGAGTAATGGAAAATATATAAAAACACTTACAGGACATGACCATAGCATCAATGGCGTAGCATTTAGCCCTGATGGTAAAACACTTGTGACTGGGTGTGACGACAATACGATCCGACTGTGGGATGTAAAATCTGGCGAGACCAAGTTGATATTGGACGCAAATACTGTAGATGGAAAAAATAGAGGTGTCATGAGTGTTGCTTATAGTCCAGATGGTGAAATCCTTGCCAGTGGAGGTATGGAAACTATTATAATATGGGATATAAATACTGGTAAAAGTAGGATGACACTCACAGAACATAGACATTTTGTACTTTGTTTAAGTTTCAGTCCTGATGGTACAACACTTGTGAGTGGAAGTACAGACATCCACCTATGGGATCCAAACACGGGTAAACTCAAGAACACATTTGTAGGACACACTGCTCCTGTTTCTGAGATTGCCTTCAGCCCTGACGGTAAAACACTCGTTAGTGGTAGTCAGGATGGCACTATGCTTCTTTGGAAAATAGATCCTTAAAATCCAGCAATTCATTGTACGTTTCATACCAATAAGCAAGTTTTGATTCAAGATATAATACCATATTCTATTGATTTACATTATGATCTTCTTTCCTGATCTTTGTAGGAGGGATCTCCGATTCCCGACTCTTTGAATGAGACATTATATACAGTGTATCTCATAAATACGAATCGTGCATTCTAAGTAAATTCCTCATTCGTAGTGGCGGGGTTTCCCTCCCCCGTTGTATCAATATATAATGCATGATAAGATCAAAGATTCTTCCAAATTTCTGATTTATGAGATTGGTTCTAATATTTGTTGATATGTATGATTACGGGTA
>JAGFCA010000054.1 GCA_022394755.1 Candidatus Poribacteria bacterium | reverse complement strand
GTGAGAAAGACGAGAAATGAGTTTCTCAAGAGTCGCTTTATCTCTAGCACCACATTCCCAATCAATCAGGTATCCGGTGTTTCTATCAAGCACTTTCCATATCCAGAGTTTATTTTTTTATTGCCAATATAATGCCACATCTCATCAAATTCTAAGTCTACACATTGACCTTTAGAGACCTGTTCCTTTTGTGCGTGTTGTTGAGCGAATGTCCGTATCCATTTCAATACAGAAGTCACTGAAATTGAAAACAGCTTTGAGATAGCATTCATAGATATACCGTGGCAATAAAGAAGTACAGCAAGTCGCTTGTTCTGTATCGGATGTCCTCGAGGTGTTGTGCGTGTCCATTGGTATTGACAGTTTTTACATTTATAGCGTTGCACGTTATTGACCATACCATATTTGATGTATTGAGTTGCTTGACATCTTGGGCAGTGCATTGTATTCCTGTATAGCAAATGATTATACTAATGAGGATAATACTATCTGTCTAAAATATTCAAGAAAAAGTTTGATATTCTTTTTGCATGTGTTATACTTTTTTGATTGATTTGGATCATTGACAAATTTGATTTTGCTGATCCATGTACCATTATTTACTTAACACTCTCCATTATAATAAATCTATTCTTGAATGAGGAAATGTCATGTACACCAAATCTCATACGGTCACTGATATTAGAAGGTCTCCTATTTTAGGCATCATCGAATTCCTGATATATTATATTATTTTTCAATATGTTTTTTTACATATATTCGGTTTTAGTATATTCCGTATTATAATAGCACTCCTTTGCACATGTCTTCTTAAAGTACTACTGGATTCTGTAAGACATTTCTTAACAGAGAGATGGCGTGCATCTTTTTATGGAACGGTCTACGGGAAAGTCGAAATGAAAAATAGCGATACAACTACGATACCACTGAAGAATATTGAAATATCTTATAATTCTCCTTTATTGGAAAAGCCAGGAATTCCTGTTTTTACTGATGCAAAGGGGAGGTTCCGTTTTAATAGTGTTGTACCTGTTCATAAACCGATTACACTTGAAGCAAAGATTGAAAAGGATCAAATTATATATGAGCATATAGGTAAGATTGAAGGCGTAAAATGGTTTCTGGGACAACCTTTGCTTGGATTGCCAATATCATCAGGTAATCCAAAATGGGTTGACTTTGTGGTGTCCTCTTTTTCCACAGATTGAAGCAATACGTTTGTTGTAATAAGTTAAGACATAAACATCATCAAAGTCCTTATACTTACATTAGCAAGTAGTTGAGGTCCTATTCGAGTATCTGCCATTCTAATTTATTTCAACCAATCTTTATGAATTGCTTCTGTTGATCATATTCCGATTGAAAATACTCTTATACAATTTCTGATAATTGAATTCACTTTTATTTTTCTCTTTAATGTAGCATAAACTTACAGTTTGTGTGGTATTTTGGGACATACGAAACATCTGTTAATTGGCTAATATATTTAGAAATAGTATTGCTTCCTACTCTGCATTAAGCATGTTTGTTAATCTAAGACATCCAGATATTTTAAGGTACGATCAACACTTGATGTTGGGGACATTATTCCTGACATTACTGCTATACCTGCAGCTCCTACATCCAAACACCCTTGTACTTTAGCATGGGTAATTCCACCAAGTGCAAATACAGGTAAACTAACCTTTCCTACCAAATCACTCAGACTTTCGAGACCAACACCGCTTCCAGATTCAGGCTTGCTTTGAATTGGGAAGATTGGACTATAAGTAAGAAAATCTGCCCCTTCAACTTCACGTTTCTTAGCAGATTTTATATCATGTATTGAACAACCAACTTGTAAATCCGCATTGAAACCTTTCATAGATTCCTCTATTGTTAGGTCTATATCTGGTAGATGTATCCCTACCGCACCAATATCAATTGCTACCTGTATATTCGTGTTGATATATAGGCTTACATCGTTAACTCTACACAATTCTGATATTGGATATGCCAACTTATACAAATCTTTACTATCTAAATCTTTTTCACGAAGTTGTATTGCTTTGACACCTACTTGAATGATGTCAGATATAACGGAGAGTAAAGGTGTTGGATAGCAAAGGTTTCTCTCAGTAATGACATATAATTTGAAATCAATCATTGTTTTATGCTGATTTCCTGAGTTTGACGGCAAATGCACCATCAATACCATGTACTTGTGGGAGGGTTTGAAGATAACCTTCTGGAGTGATGATATCCGTAGGTAGATTAATTGACTCCATGCTTGGTCGTTCAATTTTAAACATAGGATAATTCTTCAAGAAACGTTGAACCACACTCTCATTTTCTGCTTTTTCAATTGTACATGTACTATATACTAAAATACCATTTGGTTTTATATGTTGTGCCGCGTTCCTTAACAAATTATATTGAAGTTGTGTAAGAGATTGTAGTTGTTTAAAGGTCTTATTCCATCGAATATCAGGATGCCTTCGGAGTGTACCAAATCCTGAACAGGGAGCATCAATTAGAACAGCATCTACTTCAGTAATAAAACTGAGATCAGATTTTACAGCGTCTAATACTCTCGTTTCCACATTCTTAATTCCAAGTCGAGTACAATTTTCTTGTATTCTCAAAAGCTTTTTCTCAGATATATCAATTGCTAATACCTTTCCAGAATCTTGCATCAAACAAGCCATGTGTGTGGTCTTGCCACCCGGTGCTGCACATAAATCCACAACATATTTTGGCGAATCTGACATCATTAGATGACTTATTAACATCCCACTCTCATCTTGGACATAAAGATGTTCGTGATTAATCGCACTCTTAATATTCTTTTCTTCTGATGTATGTGAAATATCAATTTCTGATTTTTTTGAACTGGTTTCAATTACCATTCCTTCGGGAACATATTTTGAAGGATGGGTAGATAAACCGTTCTTACTTAGCAATTCTTGCAATTTTAGGGGATCGGTCAGGAGTGTATTCGTTCGGATAGAGATTGGGGCAATTTGATTACTTGCTATACAAAAATCCAATGTCCATTTTATTCCACGGTCTTTAATCCATCTCTGTACTAACCATTTTGGATATGAGTAAGAATATGAGATATGGTCTATGGGGTGTGTATCAAGTTGAGGGTAGGATAACTCTCCACCATTACGTTGTATTGAACGTAAAACAGCGTTGATGAAACCTTTTGTTTTTTTCCCTTCTATCGCAAGGTCTACTGTTTCATTGATGGCAGCACGGTCAGGAATACCGTTTAAATGGAGTAATTGGAATGCACCGAGTCGAAGGATTATACGACGTTTTGTATCCAATTGAAAGCGAGGGTTGACAAACTGTCCTAATACCCAATCTAATTGATGCTGCCAACGGACAACACCATAGACAAGGGCATTAACAAATCTATGTTCTCTATTTTTTAATGTGTATTTCTGGAGCGCGTTGTCAACGATAGACGCTATAGACGCATCGGATACAGATTGTTCTAAGAGGCATTCCAACGCGACTTGGCGTGCATTCATCAATTTAATACCAACACGCTTAGGATGAGGGATGGTTGAGTGTGAATTATGCAGATAGCGAGTTGAGTTTTTGTGCTAAACGTGATTTTTGACGATTAGCAGTGCCTTTTTTAATCACACCTTTACCTGCAGCTCTATCCAATAGACTGAATGTTTGCTTAGTTAATTCCTGTGATTTCTCTACATCACCACTCTCAAGAGCTAATTCTGTATTCTTTATCGCTGTCCTAAGTGTAACTTTACGGTGTCTGTTACGGACACGTTTTTTAGCATCTGCTCGTGCATGCTTCTTTGCTGATAATCTATGCAAAACGTATTTCTCCTAATAAGATTGTGGTTAATACCACCCATAATAATACTATATAATTCTTGGTTTGTCTAATATTTTTATTAATTTGACCATCTGGATACTATGTTAATTTCAAAGGACAATCGATCTGAATCCGTCCAAAATAATTTCTTAACGAATAATAGCAAGTCTCTTAATATCTGTATACTTTTTACCTTCCACTTTTATGATAATGTGACAAATATAGATACCACCAGATACTGCCAACCCGTATGATGTTTTCTGATTCCACCATGTTCGCCATACCCGTCTGTCAAGCCTATCCCCAATTCCATCTATCCGTTTAATAATATTCCCATGCACATCATATATGTTGACTTTCATACTTGAAATTTCCAAATTTCCTTCAACTCGGAATTCAGTTGGCTTATCAAAACGGACAGGATTCGGTGCTACAATTATATCCTTCCACACAAAATCTTCTTTAAGGATTACTGTACGTTTGACTGAAACCCCACCTAATGGATATCTTGCTACAATATAGACAGTATTATCTCCTGGGGATAGAGGAATATTTGCACTATATGTACTGTTTTCTCTATCCATTTTTACAGTAGCACCACTTGGATGAATTACGATATCAATTGGAAATTCTGATATAAATGTTCCTGAAACTGGCATCGGATTTTGGTCCACTACTGACGGTAAATTTAAGGTGAGTTGAGGAATTTCTCTGGCTGACTGCATCATATATACGAGAATACTATCAATAGTTACAACCATTAGTTTGGTAACCTTTGTTACCAGATTAAAATTAACTTTATCAATAGTATCCTGAAAAGTATGATAAAATGGGTTTGCATTGTAATTTTGAGAATCTCTCCACGGTGTTGAACTCTCAATTAATGTAACAGCCGCATATCCAGAATCCCAGAATGTTTTATGTGATGAGATGTCGACAAATTCATCAACAGTTCGTCGTATTTTCAATCCTATATCGTACCACCTGTTTGCAATCTCCAATGAACGACTTAGCCAAACTGATTCTCTATTAGATATCACCTCAACTAAATCACTCTTCCAATTGAACCCTATCATATCTAAATTAAATACTGCAACAATATCCTCTGATGTTGGATTTCGTCTTACTAAACCTATTTCATTTTGTGTACTGTCTCCCAAGACTATCTCACGAACATAATTCCGACTCCCTAAGAAACCAAGTTCTTCTCCGCCTAATGCAATAAACCTAATTTCATGATCGTATTCATACTGACTGAGAATATTTGCGATTTCTAAAAGAGCTGCCATGCCAGTTCCGTTCTTATTTGCTCCTGGAGCAGTTGAAGCTAATGGATTCCAATCAGGTTCACGTATCGCCTGTGAATCATAATATGCACATACAATTAACACCTTTTTACTGAGTGAGGTTGTCTTAGGTGGGAGAACAGCTATGATATTTTTTATCCCGCCTATCTCTTGTTCAACTACCCTTAATCGTGAGGATCGTGTAAACATCCTTTTAATATATCTTATGACATTTTCTGTTGCTTCTCTGTTATGTGTATTTCGGGTTTGGTAGGTACGTGTATTTGGAAATAATGATACATTTTCTTGAAGTGAATTGACATGTGAAATGAGTGATTCAGTTGTTATTTTACTGAGAAGTTCATCTCCATTATTTGGATATGCATATATAGAATAATTCAATGATAAGAGTATAATTATAGTGTATTTATGGAGATAATTATTACAGATGAATCTATGGAATCGTCTTGACATAGGACAGAATTTTTGATACTATGTAAACAGGTTAATTTAGTCAACTATTGAGATTTCTTTATACAATTCACAGCCAATTTCTATGTATAGCAATACGTTGTATACATAAAGTAAATCCCATATTACTGTACCCACACCTCTGATTTTATCAGTTATTGCGAGTGAATGCAAATAAGATTAGGAGTTGTATTATGCCGGCAAACCTACCTCCAACCTACTATAAACTCAAACATCAACATGAATCAGCCAAGACAGATGACGAACGGTTAGAGCTTCTTGAAGAGATGTTACGAATCGTACCTAAACATAAGGGTACGGAAAAGGTTGTCTCTGATCTACGTAAACGTATTGCTGTTATAAAAAAAGGTCCAACTGGAAAGGGAGCAAAGGGTTCTGGGAAGAAGGGTTTCAGTGAACACATTCCTAAACAAGGAGCTGGTCAGATAGTCCTACTCGGTCCACCGAATAGTGGTAAATCTTCTATTCTTTCTAACTTCACAAAGGCAAAAGCTGAAGTCTCCCCAACGCCTTATACGACAACTACTCCTGGAGTAGGGATGCTTCCTTATGAAAATATACAATTCCAAATAATCGATACACCATCAATAATGCCTGATTTTATCTCACCCGTGGTATTAACCTTAGTAAGAAATGCCGACCTATGTTTAGGCGTTGTAAGCTTGGCAAATGATAATATCTTAGATGAATTGGATATGTTGCTTACTGTAATAAATGAGCAAAGAGGTAATAATGTTGAAGAGAGTGATGAAGAATTAGAGGAAATTGTTAGTGAGGAAATACCTACTATAATTGCCAATCAAGTAGACACCATAGATGCTCAGGATAGATTAGAAATTCTGACTGAATTTTATGATGGCCAAATAAAGATTATTCCTTTATCTGCCGAGACAGGAGAAGGAAAAGATGAATTATTACAATACCTATATGATACATTAGATATTGTTCGCGTATATCCTAAAGCTCCTGGAAAACCGATCGAACGTGATGATCCAATTATACTTACTATTGGTTCAACTGTTCTTGATGCTGCAATGGGATTACATAAAGACTTTGCTGAGTTTAAATTTGCACGTATATGGGGATCTGAATGGCATGATGGACAACCTGTTAGTCGGAATGATGTAATTCATGATGGGGATGTAGTTGAATTTCACATGTAATTATCTTATGGATCTTAACGTGAGTTGGTAATATCAATGTGCGTCAATTTTGGAGAAAAATAACCTATGCCAACCCGTAGGTGCGGTTTTCCGGGGAACCGAAGCTACAATTACTGGGAAAGCACTAAATAGCCGTCTATGGTTGGGGTATGGAAACTTTTTGTCACTTTACAACAGTGTTTTTTCCACCTAATATAGTTTGGGAATTTTCAGATAGGGGACAACTGAAGTTCAATGTGTTCTGGTTTTTTCGACATTTTACTCACAACAATCTAATCAAAAAGATATTTGGATTATATAAACGGTAGACCCAGAGGGCGAAATGTGTGTAGAAACGCCAAACATTCACAAGATATAAGCTCCGGAGGAGCGAAATGTGTGTAGTCCTATTCAGATTCGTGGAAAGAACAATAAATGTAGCAAGACCGCTTCTCCGCGTAATCCATTAGAATCAGCGAATCTGAAACGAAAGCCATCCACACCTAAAACCCTCTTCTCCGCGTAATCAGCTATTTCGTGTAATCCATGATTCAGACAATGACATGAACACCTAATAGTAACAAAAAATTTACAAACCCCTATGCTTGTGTTTTTTGACTGATACATTAGATGTTGTTACAATAAAAGCTTAACTTACATATTATTTGATAGTAGAATGATGAAACTAAGAAAAAATAGAATCCTATACTATTTTTATTCAATTCTAATCCATGTTTTAATTCTTGTGTTATATGCACAGTTCATACATGTTGACACTGCAGATTATCAATTTGAAGACACATATATCGTTGATTTATTTACAATTCCTCGCCCAATAATTGTGAAACCACCTGAACCCGTTAGTCCTCTTCTACCACCTGAACAGATAGTCCCAGACAACCTAATCACAAACGAAAAACCTTCTGTGCCAAAACCTACTGTCAACCTAAATGCTGATTGGCAAACACTTAATGATTCAGTTATCACAACTAATGAAGCACCTCGAAAGCAACAGTTTAATAGCTTACAAGACACAAAAACCACACATTCTAAAAATAAATCTCAATCCAATAATCATATCCTTCCAAATCATACAAATATCCATTCTAATCTCAAACCTATAGATCACGGTCCATTTGAACATTCTACTGAACATTCTACACAGACTTCAACAACGAATGAAGTCATTAAAGGAGATATACAACATATTTCCTTAGATACAAATAACAATTTAAATGACCTATCACTAAGCGTGGGAACACCGAAAGTACACTACGGAAGTCGGCGGGGTGATGCCCTTCGTGCAACTGGAATGGGTAATTCATGGGGTGGAGGGAGCACTTCTTCATCAGATAGAAGTGGTGGTATTTATATAAAAATGATGAAAGAAATTGGTGATGATCTATCAGATGCCACCACCACAGAAAAGGTAGATATAGTATTTATTATTGATGAAACCGCAAGTATGGTTGACAATATTCGCGGTATACGCGCATATTTTGAGTTTATTTTCGATGCCTTCCGAAGAAATGGACATGATGTGTCATTTGGATTAGTTACATTCACTGATAAAACAAAGGTATATGGTCAAACAAATGATATTGGAACCTTCAAAAACTGGTTATTCAAAATCGATGTTGACCACGGTGGTGATATATCTGAATCTGGTTTAGATGCTCTCATGACAGGGATAAAAGACATAAAATTCCGTAAAAACACACAACGTTTCTTTATTTTGGCAAGTGATGCTGCCTTTCATGATGCAGATTATGATGGTAGATCAACATATAGTTTGGATCAAGTCATTGAAACTCTTCAAAAAGAAATGATTCGGGTAGAAGTGATTGGACTGGATTATCTCCCAATAAAACAGATTGCGATGGCAACAGGTGGAAAATGGCGTGGAATTCCAGGCAAAGGTTATCTTGAATATGTTCCACCGTTGACCTTAACAGAGAAAATGTTATCTAAATTGGGAACATTGGATATTGACGGTTCTGCCTTAGGTGATAAAATCACTGTATATGTCAATAATCCGCCAAGACCTAATAGAATGAAACTGACTTGGAAGATTCTTAATCCTATCGGCGAAAGATGTCACGGTCCAATAATAGAACACAAAGATATTCCTGACAACAATATTGAGGAAATAGAATTTACACCAGTTCTGAATAGTCAAGAATTTCAATCTATCCCCGGTATTTATACTGTTATTTACCTTCTTGAAAATGATAATGGACATAGGAGTATTCTACGCAGAACACTCAACTATCAATAGAAAGATACACTAATCTCTTTAAAATTATTATGAAAAATGAAATATTAAACCAGTGTCGCTCCCATTTTAATGATATTATAGCGATCCGTCGTGATATACATCAACACCCAGAAATTAGATTCGATGTTGAACGGACTGCGGGTATTGCTGCCAATGCACTTAATGAACTCGGATTACAGGTTAAGACTGGGATTGGAAGAACCGGTGTAACTGGTGATCTTGATGTGGCAGGGGCATCCAAAAGGATTGGTTTACGAGCAGATATGGATGCTCTTCCAATACAGGAACAGACTGATGTGCCATTTAAATCTAAGATAGATGGGAAAGCACACCTATGTGGACACGACGCGCATACTGCAATGCTCATTGGCACTGCGAGGATACTATCTCACTTTAAGAACGAACTTAAGGCTAACGTAAGATTCATCTTTCAACCTTGTGAAGAAGCATTTCCTGGCGGTGCTGAAGCAATGATTGAAGATGGTGTATTAGATGGTGTTGATGAAATCTATGGTTTACATGTATTCCCATTATACCCCGTTGGTCAGTATGCTACTTGTATTGGGCCTATGCTCGCACAATCTGATACATTTGAGATTACGATTACCGGTAGAGGAGGACATGCAGCATTCCCACATCTAACTGTTGACCCAATTATACTCGGTACGCAGTTTGTAAATGCAGCACAATCGATTGTTTCAAGAAACACAAACCCATTAGATTCTGCTGTTGTAAGTATTACTGAGTTCCATGGCGGAGACACCAAAAATGTAATACCACCTAATGTAGTCATTGGTGGAACTGTCCGTACGCTTGATAAAGATGTCCAACTCTCAATTAGAACTCAGATAGAGAATATACTAACTGGTATCACTAATTCCAGCGGTGCCACTTACTCCTTTAAATACCAAGAGGGATGTCCAGTAACCTACAATCACGAACCGTGTGTAGATACTGCTGTTAAGATCGGTGAAATGTTTGTTGGAAAAGAGAATGTAAATTTCCCAATCTTACCCATACTCGGCGGTGAAGATTTTGCATGTTATTCACAAGAAATACCAGCATGTTTTATCATGGTTGGTGCGGGAAATGAAGAAAAGGGGATAGTTAATATGTGTCATCACCCTCAGTTTGATATAGATGAAGATTGTATGATTTACGGAATGGCGTTAACTTCTGGTATTGCTTTATTAGGTGGCAATTAGAATAAGGATTGAAAATGAAATACACACTTCTGAGAATTCATAATTATTTTTCTACTTTAACAAATACATTTATCCTCTTGATATGTCTTACCAGTCTTTGTCATCCTGTTTCAGCTCAAAATCAAAATAACATCAATCAAGCTGCAAGGATTGAGACTATAAAAGCCATACAGGATGCTAATAATCTATACTATGACCGTAGTTATAGAGAAGCAATAGATGCTTTTAAGGCATTACTCAAAACAGAATTAACACAAAACCAAAATGATTCTATCCGTCTCATGCTTGGTCAGAGTCATGCCAAAATCGGAGAAGATGCAGATGCACGTAGTATATTCATGGAGATGATCAATGAGAATCCGAACGGTTCTTATGCTACACAAGCAGTACATCAATTAACTTACCTATTTAGTCAACGCTACCAATATAACGAGGCTCTCCTTCAATGCCAACAGATCCTAAAACAACATCCAAATACATCTGCTGGTTCAATTGCTGCTTATCTATCAGCATATTATTTCTATGTTGAAGGTAAACAGGAAAAAGCAATGGAGGGCTATAAGTTCTTTTTAGATACATACCCCGATTCTATTTATCGCTCATCTGGGGTGAGTAATCTTGTAAGATTGTATACAGAAAATGAACGTTTCGATGAAGCAGAGAAACTGATTAAAAAACGTATGGAACTGAATCCTACTGACACAACACTCATAGAGGAATTAGCATCTCTTTACCAACAGCAGGAACACCATCAAAAAGCACTTGACTTATATATCAGTATCCTTGATAGGAATCCAACCAACACATCTATCAGACGGAAACTTGGATCTCTATACCTTGAACTTGGAAACAAAAAACAAGCTATTATAGAATGGGAAAAGATCGTCGCTGGACAGATTGATAAAGACCAACAGATGGGATCAATTTTCTTATCCAACAAACTATATGATGAAGCAATTGATTCATTTCGGAAGGCAATTGCATCAAATAGAAGTTATGGTTACCTCTATACACAATTGGCTGCAGCCTATAAAATTCAGGCAAAAATAGATGAAGCTGCTGACGTCTATATTGATGGCTTACTAAATGTTGGAATGAGTATAAGCCACCGAGAAGCTATTTGGGGTGCTATGGTTGACATTTACGAAGGAGAAAGACAAAAACCGTTACAGGATAAGTTGATTTCTAAAATTCAAGATGCATATAACAGGAATCCAAAAAACATAAGCTCTGCAATCACATTAGGAGAACTCCTATTTTATGCAAAACAATTAGATGCATCATTGGACATATTCATAAAATTGTATCCAACTTATAGCACCTCCATGGATACAACTATGACCAGGTTCGCTAAGATCTTAGAACGTAATCATAACCCTTACGCAACTGAATTTTACAAAGCCCATATTAAATATTCTCGAGACATGAGACAGATTTCAAGTTCCAGGTTGAAACTTGCGAAACTATATCAAAAAGAAAAGATGTGGGATGACGCTGCAGCGATATTACTAAGACTTCAAAAAGACAACGCATCCACAACAGAAAGTCAGCTTATACTATCACTCATTCAATTACACGGACAAAACAATCCAATAGCTGCTCAAGGGACTGTACTGCCTTTACTTACACAACAATTAGATACAGAAAAATATAGAAATATACAACTGATCTTAGCGGAATGTTATATACTTCAGAAAAAACATATACTTGCCAGACAATTATTGACACCAATAGCAGATAATTACAATAAATCAAAAGCACATGCTCGGAAACTCATTGCTGATTCATACTTCTATGGTAATGAATTTGATACTGCCATCAAAGAATACCAAAAAGTAATTCAAGTCTCAAAGTACGATCATCTAACTAATGACGCTCTGGATAAAATAGTTTTGATTCAAGATAACAAGGATTTTCTCACACTTCCATTGACGGACTATGCAAATGCACTCCAACTTTATCTATCTGGAAACATAGATGCGGCTATTACACAATGTGAAGACACAATTGCATTACATCCAAAAGCTTTGATTGTTGATGATCTTTGGATGTTACTTGGCACAATACATCGTTCACAAAGTAATTATGGTGATGCATTACATTCATATCGACAAGTCGTCTCACAAAAAGCTTCATTAGCTGTAGAAGCCTTAACACAAATTGCAAGTATTTTCGAAGAAAAGAATGACTTTTCAAATGCTGCAGAAACATATACCAACATTCTAACGACATATCCAGACAACAGCATTGTTCCGTATGCACGACAACAGTTAGATATTCTTACAAAATTAATTGGTAACCAACAAACTGATATCCCATAAATAACTATACTTTAAAATATGAGGAAGAAATTACATATTCTTCTCAATCTAATTTTTGCTGTTTTATTATTCCATCCCTCTATACTCGCCAAACAGGCAGAAATCACTTATTCTGACCAGACTGATACTGCAGGTATTGACTTCAAACATATGAATGGAATGTCGAAAGAAAAATTCCTTCCAGAAACTATGGGATCTGGGTGTTTATTCTTCGATTATGACAATGATGGATTCCTTGATATTTATCTTGTAAATAGCGGAACATCGTGTGCCAATAACAATACTCCCCGTATAAATTTAAATGAACTCAACAGACTCTATCGTAATAATGGAAATGGTACTTTTTCTGATGTCACCCTCAAGTCAGGAATGGACAAGAATCTGGGTTTTGGTATGGGATGTATATCTGCGGATTACGATAACGATGGAGACCAAGATATTTACCTTACTAACTTTGGCATGAATCAACTCTATCGGAATAATAGCAATGGAACATTTACAGATGTAACTAAGCAAGCAGGTGTAGCAAATGCACATTGGAGTGTGAGTGCATCTTTTGGTGATTATAATCTTGATGGATTGCTTGATTTATATGTAACAAATTACCTTGATTATAATACTCAAACGGCACATCCATGTACGCTGGAAGCCGAACATATCTACTGTGGTCCACATGAATACCCCGGTGCCCCAGACACACTATACAAGAACAATGGTGATGGTACATTCACAGATGTAACGGCACGTGCAGGAGTAAAGAACAACGGAAAAGGATTAGGTGTATTATTTACGGATTACAACAATGATGGTTATCCTGATATTTTTGTAGCAAATGATGCAGTAGAGGATTTTTTATATCGAAATAACCAAGATGGAACATTTACCGATGTGGCTCTGGCTGCAGGTATCGCCTTTAATTCTGAAGGGCGCGCAACAGCAAGTATGGGAATTGCCCATGGAGATTATGATAACGACGGAGCTCTGGACCTATTTATCACAAACTTTTCTTTAGAAGTCAATAGTTTGTTTCATAATGATGGTGATGGAATCTATACGATGACAACTTTCGAAGCAGGACTTGCTGAACCCAGTTTTTCAAAACTTGGATTCGGCACACAGTTTTTAGATATTAACAACAATGGGTTTTTGGATCTATTCGTGGCAAACGGACATGTATGGGATAACGTCGCTCAAATTACTCCCTCTCTATCATACAAACAGACATGTCAACTATTTATTAACAACGGAAAAGGGATATTTCAAGATATATCAAGCTCAATTGATGGCTTCTTTAATCGTCCTATAGTTGCTCGAGGTTCTGCCAATGGGGATTATGATAATGATGGAGATGTTGATATCCTGATTTCCTGTTCCGGTGGAACACCTGTATTGCTTCGAAACGACTCAAAAACTGAAAATCAATGGTTGAAAATACTATTAAAGGGTACAAAATGTAACAGTAATGCATTTGGTACAAAAATACATATAAAAACAAATGAAAGAATATACTTGAAAGAGGTTACATCAGGTGGTAGTTACGCATCTGGAAATGAAAACACATTACACTTTGGTTTGGTTCTGCTGAAACTATTAATTCAATTGAGATACATTGGTTAGGTGGGAAATTACAACAACTCGAAAATGTATCAACGAATAGGTTAATACAAATTGTTGAAAATTAGTACAAACTACATTCACATTCATCAAACACTCAATACATATAAAAAAGAATGAAGAAAAACAGAGCACCCTACATCATATCTTAAAATCGCACCATCAATTAAAGTTAGGAAAAAGTTATGATTCATGTATTTAAATATCAATGCTATAAACATAATTTCAATAATCAAACAATATCATAACCAAAGAAAACTAACGAAAAATGTTAAATAACTTTTTTCTCAAAAATATGTCATTTTACAAATTCGTCCGAGAATACAGTCTAAGACAAGGATTATCGCCAATTACCTGAAGATGAAAAACCGTAAAAAGTTACGATTTCGTAACTTTCTGTAACTTTTATGTACGAAAAATGGACAAATTCGACCAAAATTTATAGCATTTTCTCGAATGTCTATTAAACACAACACATACGAAGTCAGATAAATATTCAATCCGTAGTCAAAATTAGTAAAATGGAATATTTAAGAAAAATGTTACGATTTCGTAACTTCACATAAAAAAGGTGTAATTTTATTCACACATCTCAATTCGTCTTGACATTCAGCAAATTACAACATAGAATTTTAAATGGAGGTAAATATGAAAACATTTTCATTAAAAGCTATAGTACAAAATCAACTACTGAATAATTGGAAGTTAGTTCTTTCATGTATAATTGTCTGTGTATTCACATCATTGTCAATTTCCGTATTGGATGTAAACGCAGCTGATTCATTTGGTGATCCATTTGACGGCGCGAAATTGAAAAACAATAATTGGAAATGGACAAATGAACCCCCCAAATGGGATGTTGGTAAAACCCGTGAAGGATTCCTATACATTGATAGTGAACCAGATCGTAATCTATGGGCAGGAGATGCATCTCATTTTCTATATCAAGAAACCGATACAGACATGTTCGATGTCGAAACCCAATTTCTTGCCAAATGGGATACCAATTCTGCTGTAAACGGTCTACTGGTAAAAAGTCCTGGAGATAACAATTGGGTAGCCATCAAATTCTGGTCTCGGGATGCTGGTCCTAAAGGACAAATACAATATCAGACCAGAGAAGCTGGAATGGGACCACCAGATGTACAATGGAAAGATGAATTTGGCGATTTTGGTGAAGCACTTCTTGCACTTCGTCTGAAAAAAGATGGGGATACATATACTGCTTGGCATAAAACAGAGACTGATAAGGATTGGGTTGATATTGGGCAAGGTAATTTTAAATTGAACCCACCACTACAACTCGGTATTTACGCCGGAGTCGCCGCAGGAGCAGGGTCCCTTGAAGTTGAATACGAATATTTCAACGATAACATGAATCCTTTTCCTGTTGAACCGGGTGGCAAAGCAACTACTACTTGGGGAGATGTCAAGAAACAATTCTAAGGACTGTATAAACCATGCGTTTAAGCTTGATTCTTCTAATCACTCTTATATCCATCTCTCAGCTATCTAATGCACAATTTGTTGATGTTAGTACTGACGCAGGGGTTACACAACGCGATTCTACAGTTGATCCAGATTCCGGGACTTGGTTAGGTCCCGGAACTGCCGCTGTAGACTATGATAACGATTCCTGTTGGATGGATATTTTTGTTATAGGTGATGGTGGTCTTCCAAATGCACTTTATCATAATAACGGCGATGGCACTTTTCAGGATATTGCTGAAAAAGCAGGTATAGCAAATACACCTAAGGCAAGAGGATGTGTTTGGTTTGACTATGACAATGACGGTTGGCGTGATTTATATGTAACATGTGATGGTCCAAACTTTCTTTTTGCTAACAATGGGGATGGTACGTTTACTGATGTTAGCGTAGAAGCAGGGGTTGCTGATGACCTACACGGGACAAGCATTGCTGTTGCTGATTATGACCATGATGGGTGGTTAGATATTTATGTTGCAAACTGGGGACGACCACGATCCCTATTAGTATTTGACCCCGCACCCAGAATAAATCGTTTATATCGAAACCTTGGGGACGGTACATTTGAAGAGGTTGCTGAAGATGCTGGGGTCGCAGATAATGGAATTGCATGGGGGGCAATCTTTTTTGATTACGATAATGATACATGGACAGATCTTTTCGTTGCTAACGACCACGGTCCTGATAAACTCTATCGTAATAAGGGGAATGGATCATTTGAAGATGTATCCAATCAATCTGGAATTGTAACTCAGATTAGAGGAAAACCTACTGGGGCAATGGGACTTTGTGTCGGAGACTACGATAACGATAAAGATCTCGACCTTTTTGTAACAAATTACGATGAAGATCTCCTTTGGCGGAACAATGGTGACGGTACATTCTCAAATGTCGCTGAAGAGGTCGGAGTAGCAAATGAAGGTGTAGGGTGGTATGCCAGTTTTGTTGATATAGACTTGGATGGTGACAGTGATTTGTATGTGGTCAACGGGGATGTGGATAAGTCTCAAAAGACAAATATAAACAGGTTATATGAAAATCATCAAGGACGGTTTGTTGATAAGGCAGAAGACTATAATCTTGAGGTTAATGCAGTGGCGCGCGGTGCTACCGCGGGAGATTTCGATAATGACGGGGATGTGGATTTTTATATTGTAAATAATACCGGTAATACTCTACTCAAGAACAATGTCAATCCAGACAATAACCGAATAAAAATAAGACTACGTGGTACTGAAAGTAATCGTGATGGAATAGGAGCACGGGTAGAAGTAAAAATTGCGGATCACATTCAAACACAAGAATTAGTTTGTGGTACTGGTTTCCTCGGTAGTGATAGTTTAGAAATGGAATTTGGTCTTGCAAAGGCTAATAGGATTGACTCAATTATAGTTAAATGGCCATCTGGAATTATAGATACCTATAGAGAGATGTATGGTATAGACAATATTTCACTAATTATAATTACAGAAGGTGAAGCATCACAACTCAATGTTGATGTTGAAGCGAAAGGGAAACAATCTGTCACTTGGGGTAAAATCAAGATTGCTGAGGTATTTCAAAATTATCCAAACCCATTCAACCCAGAAACATGGATTCCATACAAATTAACTGAATCAATGGGGGTAAACATCTCAATCTTTTCATCTACTGGAGAATTAATCAGGCAATTTAATCTGGGTAAACAAACGCCAGGTGATAAAACACTATATTGGGATGGTAAAAATATAAATGGAGAAGAGGTTGCCAGCGGAATCTATTTTTATCAATTTGAAGCCGGTAATACCCATTCAATGAGAAAAATGTGGCTAATCAAATAAGATACATTTAGTATGTATAAAAGCTGATTTCTATACTTTCACTTTATTTTATTAAATAATTCATTTTGAAAACAATTTTGTCAGAAAGATGAATGAGAGATGGACAATATATATCTAAGATGGTGGGGTTGCGGGGCGTTCGATGTTCGGTTCAATGACATCAACATCACCTTTGACCCATATCTGTTTAATCAGAACTTAGCAGAAATTGAACCTATCTACGATTACATCTTTATTTCACATGAGCATTTCGATCATTGCCACCCAGAAACTTTACGAAAGCTTTGTAAAGGTAGTCGCTTTAAGAAACTCTTTGTAAATGCAGGGTGTATCACTCCAGCACAACCCATTAAAGAAAAATATGGTGACGCAGCGTTTGAACGCGACCTGCCGATAACCAAACATGTCCCTCCAGATAAGGTAGAAATCTTATACCCTAATCTTTTGGATGCAGCTCAAGGATTATCACGCTCATTTAATGGCACTGAGACATTAAAAATTGGTAACATCTCCATTGATACGATAGAAAGTGGAGAAAACCAATCTCCTAACCTGCCTACCAACGGATATCTCATATCGCATCTCATCCAAGATATTTCAATCCTTCATACTGGAGACTTACACGAACCCTACCCTGCATTAGAAAATCTTCGTGGTAATGTTGATATTCTTGTACACATGAAACTCGGTCTCGGTGATGGTGTATCACATAGATTAGTAGAATTGGTAGATTTAATTGAACCACGGTTCATGATTCCAACACACTATAGAACTGATAGAAAATCAGACCCAATACCGGTAGGACATTGGCCACCGAATGTGACTGACGAGAATGCCTTTATCGAATCAATTCGAGAAATTGTTGGGAATAAAACTCGAATCCTTCCATTCACTGCAGGGATCGAGTATGAAGTAAAAATGCCGGAAAAAGAAATTAACTGGAAATGGGATTGGTTTAATACTTGGACTATTCCCCCTTGGCGTGAAACAAATCAGACCGAATAGTAGTTACTACAATTTAATGATAATCTTACAATCTATACTATTCTTACCAGAACGGAGACCATTCCGTGTCAACTAACTCCATCATACGCGTTGCATTCTATGGGTGTGGTAATTTTGCAAAAACTACACGAATTCCGAACCTTTTACAGATTGATAACGTTAATATCATAGCAGCGTGTGATAGTAATAAAGAGAAATTGACAGAAACAGCAAATCAGTTTAATATTCCTCAGAAATACCACGCAGATAATGGTGGTGCCCATGCAATGATTGAATCTGAGGATATTGACGTATTATACTCTATCGTACCAGCGTATGTCCGAACCGATATTGAGGTTATTGCAGCAGAAAAAGGTATCCATATATTCAGTGAAAAACCCCAGGCGTTGACTATGTCAGTTGCCAATAGAATAGACAATGCCATACAAAAGGCAGGGGTAATTAGTACTGTAGGATTCAGAGAACGGTATCGTCCCATTTTCCAAAAAGCACGTGATTTCCTTTCAGATAAAGAAATCATACATGTAAGATTTCAAAGTTTTGGTGGTTTACCACCTGTCGCAGGCAGCGAAACAAAAACATGGTGGGCGGACATGGAAAAATCTGGTGGACGTGCTTTGGATTGGGGTGTACATGCAACCGACTATAGTCGGTTTATGACAGGTTTAAATATCTCTCACTCACAAGCATTTTATTGTGAACGTTCATCCTACTCTACACCGTTATCCTGTATTTTCAACTACCGTTTTGAAAACGGGGCAACAATGAATCTTAACTTCGTTTCTGCCGGTTCAAACCCAAAGAACGAACCGTGGTTTACTGTATATTATGAAGGTGGATGTCTAACAATCTACCAGTATGATCGAATTGAAGTAAACGGAGAGATGTTTTTTCATGCTGAGGAATTCAATCCCTGGTTAGAACAGGATAAGATATTCATTCGGGCAATCCAATCTGGGAAGCCAGATCTATTACAAAGTGATTATCACGATGGGTTATATTCCTTAGCACCTGTATTAGCGGGATGGGGATCTGCAAGAAATAATGGAGAATGTATGGATTTAAAGATCTTCATGGAAGATCAATAAACTGTAATCGTTTATATAGTTAAAAGTGTTTTTTTGGAGGATATATACAAATGGACGCAAAATTAAAAAAGATTCAAATTACGCCAATGAAGTTTAGCAACGATGGTGATGTGCAAAAAGAAGAATACGCTACATTGACTATAGAAGTGCCAATGGATAGTGCTGGACAAAGAGACGCTATTGTGTCTGTCCTACAACTCCTGAGCCGGGAATGGGTAGTTCTGAACGTTGAAGGTAAAAGTCCTGGAGTAGCCGGAACTGCTTAGTATTATCATGAAAAAAAAATATCTGTTTACTCCTGGACCAACCCCAATTCCATCCGAAGCCTTGCTGGCTATGGCACAACCAATTGACTACCATCGTAGTGAAGATGCTGTAGCTTTAATTAAGGACGTATTAGAGAAATTAAAGCACGTATTTCAAACAGAAAACGATGTACTGTTTCTCACATCGTCAGGCACGGGAGCAATGGATGGTGCTGTCTCGAATCTCTTATCTCAAGGGGATACTGTATTAGTCATCAGAAGTGGAAAATTCGGTGAACGTTGGAGTGAAATATGCACCGCATACGGTGTTAACATAATTCCAATTGATGTAGAATGGGGTAATTCTGTTGATCCTGAAAAAGTGGATCATCAGTTAAAGTCTAATCCCAGTATAAAGGCGGTATATTCCACTTTATGTGAGACTTCGACAGGGGCATTACACGATATACAATCACTGGCACATATCACTCAATCCACCTCAACCCTTCTTGTTGTTGATGCCGTAAGTGCTTTGGGGGCAGATGACCTACAGATGGATAAATGGGGAGTGGATGTTGTTGTTTCCTGTTCTCAAAAAGGTTTGATGACACCACCGGGTTTAGCCTTTGTTGGTCTCAATAGTCGTGCATGGGATGCTGTGGAGCAGTCCAATCTTCCCAAATATTACTTTGATTTCCGTAAAGCACATAAGAGCGGTTTAGAAGGATCCGTGCCATATACTCCAGCGATTACGCTACTTAATGCTCTGCAATGTGCTCTAAATAGAATCTATGAAGAGGGTATCCAGAACAACATTGCACGGCATCAACAAATGGCATTGGCAACACGCAGTGCAATTAAAGCTATTGGATTACCACTGTTTGCTTCATCTCCCGCAAATACATTAACATCAATCCGTCTTCCGAAAGAAATTGATGGGAAGGCGTTTGTCAAAATGATGCGGGAAGAATATGGTATTACTTATGCCGGTGGACAAGGTGAACTCAGTGGTAAAATCGTTCGAATTGCTCATCTGGGTTGGATGGATGAGAACGATGTCATCGTTGCTATTTCTTCTTTTGAAAGAGGTATGGCAGAAATAGGTTATGATATTGCCTATGGAGCTGGTGTCGCTGCTGCACAACAGGTTTTCACTACACAAGATTCCCAATAATATAATGGAGACGAACAGTTGAGAAAAGTTAAATTCATCTCTACTGATCCGCTACTATGTCTGAAACTACACTCTTCGACGCATCCTACGAAGAACGGAAGAAACCCTTATTAAAACAAACTTTATCACGAATATTACCAATCTATAGTAAATCAGAATTAAATGCTTTACGTATAGATAGTATAAGTCGTGAAGGGTTATCACAACGTTCTGGTCGTGGGTTTGTCAATAGAGATATTCTTGAAACGATTCTCGGTAATCTCTTAGAATGTGTCGCACCCGGGTCACATAACATCCCCCATCTCCAAAATCAGAAACATGGTCTATCAGAAGCGATTGAAGAGGTTGTTGACCAGTTATATGCTATGGTTGCACAGTCATTTATCGCAGTAACTGATGAAACAGATCTTGAAACTGCTCTTGAGACTGTATTTTCACTCTTATGGGAACTACCGCGTCTAAAAAGTCGTGCCTTATGGAATAGATTTTCTTCTCTGAAAGATCCTGCTGTTTGGGATGCTTACCTACTACATAATGGTATCTCACGAGAGAAAATCGCTGCTATTGATTTTCGATCACAAATCGATATTGCCATTAAAGAACGTACATTCGATCCATACAAAGATTTTTTGGCAAATTTAAACCTCGCTTCAGTATTAGAATATCAACTACAGCTTGTTGTTAGTACATACCCAGGATGGCGTGTCCTATTCTACCATGATGTTGCACATGCATTGACACGTAGTGATTCACCTGAAGATAACTCAGACTTACATCGAGTTCCTGTTCCACTATTGCCACGTGCAATTGCTGAACTCGGTGGTAGATATTATCAAGCAGACCTACATCCTGAAACAAAAATCGGGGATGCAAATTTATTAGAACACCCACACCGTGGTGTTACCACCGGACAAACAGGTATCATCGGCTCAGGTTGTGTGATTTATCCATGTACACTTGGCGGATTAAGTGTGAAGGTTAAACAACGACATCCTGTCATCGGAGATTTTGTTGAAATTGGTACAGATACCAGTCTACTCGGTCCTGTGCAAATTGCAGACTACACAACGATTGGTACAAATACTGAGATCTACGGTTTTGTTGAAATTGATCAAAAATGTCGTATCGGATCATCTGTTGTGATTGGAACAATACGTGGCGCAGCAGACCACCCAGGACAGATTATGATCGGCGACGAGGTACGTATTGGTGATGGAACAGTCATTGAAAACACTTCAGAAATGGATCTAATTATCCCGACTCGTGCTCAAATTCCCGCAAGAAGCCACGTGGCAAATGACGGTTTTGGATTCCCCAGATACATTACCTAACTTTATACATTGTTCAAAGATCATATATTTTCACCCTTCAAGTTATTGGAATACTGCTTTTATGAAAAAAATTGAACGTGCACTTATCAGTACATACGACAAGACAGGCATATTGGATTTGGCAAAAACCTTAGTTAATTTTGGTGTTGAAATTCTGTCTACTGGAGGAACAGCAAGGCATCTACGTGATGCTAATATACAGATCGTTGATGTTTCTGATTATACAGGTTTCCCAGAAATGTTAGACGGAAGAGTAAAAACTCTACATCCAAAAATACATGGCGGATTACTTGCACAATGGAACAATTCAGAACATGTGAAGCAATCTTTAGAAAACCACATTAACCCTATTAATATAGTTATATGTAACCTATACCCTTTTGAGGACACCATCGCTAAACCTGATGTAACTCTTGAGGATGCAATTGAGAATATTGATATTGGGGGTCCGACTATGATACGGGCAGCTGCAAAGAATTACCACCATGTTGCTGTGTTGACAGATCCAAATCAATACACTGATATAATTTCAGAATTGAGTAACAATGATGGATGTATCTCTGATGAAACTCGATTCGAGTTGGCAAAATCTGCATTCTTACATACAGCACATTATGATAGTGCCATTTCAAACTACTTGACAAATTTAGATTCAAATGAAGATATTGACAATTTCTTAACACTACATTATGAAAAAGCGGACACACTTAGATATGGAGAAAACCCTCATCAGGATGCAGCATTCTATAGAACAGAAACAAAACCTTCACCTTGTGCTGCGTGGGCAAAACAACTCAACGGTCCAGCGTTATCCTATAATAATATCCTTGATTTAGATGCAGCGTTAGAAATCGTAAAAGATTTCACTACACCCACCTGTTCGATTATCAAACATAATAATCCTTGTGGTCTTGCATCTGCAGAGAATCTTCAAGACGCTTTTAATAATGCACTTGATTGTGATAGGACATCTGCATTCGGTTCCATTGTCGGTTTAAATCGTAAGGTTACAATCCAAACAGCAAACACTATTAGAGATGCCGCAAAGTCTGGTGTTAAAATTGAGGCGATCATTGCACCAAGTTATACAGAAAAGGCATTAAATGCTTTATCACGTGTTGAGAGTCGTCGTATCCTTGAAACAGGTTCCTTATCTGATGCTGAACCGATGATGCAAATGCGTCATATCAATGGTGGTGTTCTTATACAAGATCAGGATGCACACAACATTGATAAGAGCGATTTGAAAGTGGCAACTATACGTGAACCTACCGCTCAAGAGATTGAATCCTTGCTCTTTGCATGGAAAGCATGTAAACATGTGAAGTCAAACTGTATTTTGCTTGCACAGGACACAAAGACTGTTGGAATTGGTGCAGGACAAATGAGTCGTGTAGATGCTGCTATAATTGCTGTCCGTAAGGCTGGCGAAAAAGCAGATGGGTCAGTCTTAGCTTCTGATGCATTCTTCCCATTCCCTGATGGTGTCGAGATTGCTGGGGATGCAGGGATTCGGGCAATTATCCAACCGGGTGGGTCTGTCAATGATGAATCTGTGATTGAAACTGCCGATAAATACGGAATTGCAATGGTACTCACAGGAGTTAGACATTTCCGACACTAATTCAATTAACTGTGTTGTATCTTAATTTATCATATGATATACTCCTTCTCATAGAAGATATTATATTGTCCTATTCCATATTATTCTTTATAATAAGTGCTAAATTAACATCAGAATTCTTCACTACTATAGTATCAAAAGTGAGTTTGGTAATAGGTATTTTCACATCATTCCTCTACAATGGTGACTATTTGTTAACTCCTATCAGGAAAAGATATTGCCTACCACATTTTCTATCCCTTCTACAATAATCAATGGTCCCGGGTCTTTTGAAAAAGTCGGTGAACAAGCCAAACGACTTGGTGCATCAAAAGCTCTTATCGTAACTGATCCAGGAATTGTTGAACTCGGATATGTTAATCAGATCGTCAAGAACTTAATCAAATCCAATATTAACGCTTCAATATTCTCCAATGTCACACCAGATCCAACACTACAAAATGTCAATGATGGATTAAAGCAATATCTATCTGAAGATGCAGACATTATTGTCAGTATCGGTGGTGGGAGTTCCATTGACTGCGCCAAAGGCATTGCAATGAAACTGTCCAATGATGGTGATTTTGCTGAATATATGGGTGTCGATAAAATTCCTAATAACGGTGCTCCATTAATTGCTATACCAACGACTGCAGGCACCGGCAGTGAAGTAACAAAAGTAACAGTTATCACTGACACTGAACGCAATGTGAAAATGATGCTGAGTAGTGCTTGTTTACTCCCTTCAGTTGCAATTGTTGATCCATTACTATCCATAACAACACCACCCCATCTAACAGCTGCCGTTGGTGTTGACGCATTAACCCACGCTATTGAAGCATATATCTCTAAACGCGGACAGTCAATCACAGACACTTTAGCGTTGAAAGCTATCCAATTAATTTCAGGGGCGCTTCGACAAGCTTGGGCAGATGGGGAGAATATCACTGCCCGGAGAGAAATGATGCTCGGAGCATCAATTGCAGGAATGGCTTTCAGTAATTCATCTGTTGCATTAGTACACGGTATGTCGCGACCCATTGGGGCATATTTTCATATACACCATGGACTCTCAAATGCTGTCCTTCTATTGGATGTGATGGAATTTAGTATTTCGGGGGCACCAAGACGTTTTGCTGATATCGCAAAAGCGATGGGAGAGAAAACCGATGGATTATCACCTATGAAACAAGCCGATGCAGCAATCACTGCAGTAGAACGGTTGGTAAATGATATTCAAATGCCACGACTGGGAGAAATTGGAATTGATAAAAATGATTTTGATGATGTCGTAGAACAAATGGCAGTTGATGCTATCGCCAGTGGAAGTCCAGCAAACAACCCCAAACAAGCAACACAAAAAGATATTATACAACTTTACAAACGATGTTTTTCACCACGATAGGTATTAGATTAAATGAAATATAATAATTTACGAATACAATTCTCAAGATTCCATCATCTAACAACACCTCTCATTTTAATCCTATTTATTTGGTACCCTCTCATTGGTTGTAATTCATCTAAAATACTACTTAACGAAGATGCAGAACCAATCTATTATGGTACAATTGAGAGTATTGACCAAGTATATGATGGAGACACTATTCAGGATGTCTCTATACTGATATACCCTTTTCTACATAATAAATCGGATATTAGTAATATTCCGTTGATAATATGGCCAGGTGTTGAAAGACGACAGGATGGAATATACAGTTTGACAAATATTCGAATTGCCGGTATTGACACTCCTGAAAAAAGACCACGGAAAGCAGGTCGAACAGAAGCATCATTACAAAGAGAAAAAGATCGTGCCGCTGCAGCAACAGACTTCCTTAAGCATCTTATCTTGGATAATACAAAGGAAAATGGAAAACTTGGCTTTTATATTCAGAATCCTGAGTTTGGCACGTATGCTGGTAGAATTATTGCCGACCTGTTCTTCTACAACAATGATATTACCATTAACATAGCAGATGAATTAATAAATAGCGGACATGCTGTGGAATATGATGGTGGTACGAAAACTCATGACTGGGGTGCAGAATAATCATCCATCAAACCTAATTCTACTTAGGTTATACATTCTCCATTTAAATAATTATCACTTAATCCAATAGAACATAAGAATATGAATCCAGCACCGATCGTTGAAATGCACAGCATCAGTAAACGGTTTGGACAAGTTCAAGCCAACCAAGATGTGGATTTTACCCTCCTACGTGGTGAAATACACGCTATCGTCGGTGAAAATGGTGCTGGTAAATCTACATTGATGAAGATTTTATACGGTCTTTATGAATCAGATTCGGGATCTATTGTTGTTGATGGAAAAAAAGTGTCAATTCCCTCTCCGAAAAAGGCGATGCAATTAGGCTTGGGAATGATCCAACAACATTTTACGCTCATCCCTGTGTTCACAGCCCTTCAGAACATCATTTTAGGAAATGAAAAACAGAAATATGGCACATTCTTAGATTATAAAAAATCTGAATCAGATATAGTTGAACTTATGGAGCAACTGGGGTTTAATGTTCCTTTACATACACCAATTGAAACCTTACCTATTGGAGCACAACAACACACTGAAATTTTAAAAGTATTCTATCATGGGGCAGAAATACTCATTATGGATGAACCTACTGCTGTCCTCGCTCCACAAGAGGTAGAAGGTTTGTTTAATTGCATGCTGGGACTCAAGAGTAAAGGAAATAGTATTATCATAATTACACATAAACTTGAGGAAGTCATGGCAATCGCTGATTCTGTTACAGTTATGCGTCGAGGAAAAATGGTTGGATCCTACAACAAAAATGAGACGAATGTAAACCAATTGGCAGAGTTAATTCTTGGAGAACCCGTTATTCATACCCCTTTAGACAGAAAAGATATAATAAGAGATAAACCTATTCTACGTGTGGAAAATGTATCTGTCATATCTAATTCTAATAAACCTGTTCTATCGAATATTAACTTAGATGTATTTCCAGGTGAGATTGTAGGAATAGCGGGTGTTGAAGGAAATGGTCAAACTGAACTTGTTGAAATACTGTCTGGATTAACACCTGTTGATTCTGGGACAATTACTTTAAATGGTGAATCAATAACCAATTGTTCCACTGCAGAATTACGACAGAAAAATATCGTACACTTACCCGCTGATAGACACCGTCATGGGATCAGTCTCAATTCACGGATTGATGAGAATTTCATTATTGGAAAACATCGCAATCGGTTATTCTCTCGTAATGAATTACTTCAAATGAAAAACATAAACCAATATTCAAAGAATGCATTGCATAAATATCAAATTCGATTTGGAGATATATCTGACCCAATAAAAACGCTTTCGGGGGGCAATCAACAAAAAGTGGTTGTTGCTCGTGAATTATATGGTGATCCAACTCTGGTAGTTTCAGCACATCCTACCCGTGGATTAGACATTCATGCAGCGAGATTCGTCCATTCAAGACTTATACAAACCCGGAACCGTGCAAAAGGGATTATACTTGTCTCGTCTGAACTGGATGAACTCATCCTTCTCAGTGATAGAATCGTTGTCATGTATAATGGAACATTTGTCGGCACAGTAACACCTACCATGGACGACAACAGTAACGAACTTCAAGAAAAAGAAAAACAGAAACTAGGAGCATTAATGCTCGGAATCTCTATTGAAGAATAAACAATTCACAGAAACGAATAAGTTAAACTAAAGGAATTTATTATGATAATTGATTCTCACACACATGCCTGGCCGCGTTGGCCCTATCAACCACCAGTGCCAGATGATAATAGCAGGGGAATGGCAGAGCAACTCTTACATGAAATGGATAAAAACGGTGTAGATAAGGCTGTTTTAATATGTGCACGTATAGAGAGGAATCCAGATAATAACGACTATGCAGCCGAATGTGTTACCACCTATCCTGATCGACTAATCCAATTCGCAGATGTCGACTGTTCATGGACAGATACATACCATACTGATGGTGCGGCAGACCGATTAAAAACTACTGCTGAGAAATATAAACTTAAAGGGTACACACATTATCTCAGGGGTGAAGATAATGGGGATTGGTTCTTCTCTGAGGATGGACAACGTTTCTTCGAAACAACTGCTGAATTAAAGTTGATTGCAAGTATAGCACTGGGAACTCAACATCATGAACCACTACGTAAACTCGCAACACAATTCCCTACTATCCCATTCTTATTTCACCATATGGCAGGGGCAAAGGCAGGAGAAGAACATCCATATCCAAAACTAAAAGAGGTATTGACTTCTGCAGAAATACCGAATATACACATTAAGATGTCAGGATTTGCATATGTATCTCAAGTGTCATGGGATTATCCATTCTCTGATACACACTGGATAGTTCGAGCAATATATGAACATTACGGTCCTGGCCGTCTCTGTTGGGGTTCAGATTATCCAGTTGTTCGCAATTTTATGACATATCAACACTCTCTTGAAGCCTTTCGTACACACTGCACCTTCATACCCGAAGCAGATAAACAAGAAATCTTAGGCGGCACACTCAACAGATTACTAACTGAAGCAGGAAAATAGATTTTTCCTAATACCGTTTTTGGTAATTAAACTAATCTTTGGGTAGTTTCAAGAAATACACATTTACCGTGAGCTGCCCTTGAGGATTTAGAAAATAAAATCTTCTTGTCAATAATTAGTTTATAATGTATTATAGAGTTGTTTAGTAATTTGATGTGTAACTATTAACCTAATGGTATAATTCCTAAATTACACAGTTAATTCAACTAACATATTATATCTGAATTAATTCTATGGGGAGTGATTATGACAGATAAAGAAACACAAGAAGCAAAAGAACGAGCAGACTCAATGGTTAAAAAGGTAAGAGATTTAGTAGCACTTGAAGACAAGGTTTTAAATGCAAAGAAATCACAGAGTCAAGAAGTGGCTACACTCGAAACAAAATTAAAAACAAGTGTTGAAGAATTGGATGGACTATCGGAAGAACTTATGGTGGCTACACCCTGTTTCCGAGCCTATGTATTACCACAAATTAGTGATCTTGTTGGTACGCTAAAAGCCTGTGATACTGCAGGACGCAGCGAATTAGCACAACTTGTCAATTCCCTAACTCAGCAAGATGATCCACAGTTGCTTGAGGAATTAGAATCCGTAATTATTACAAGGCTAAAAGAAAATATTGACCGTACATTTAGTTTCAAATGATAAACTGGAAATAGAATAAAAAATTATCCTGAATTAACTGGAGGGTTAGAATCTTACGAATCTGTAATTCTAACCCTTCATTACTTTTCATCAACCAAGTATGTTTTAAGTGTTCTTCTATCTATCCCTAAGGACTGTGCAGCCTTTGTAGCAGATCCGTATTTTTCCACACGAATCCGACCAACTTCACTTAAGATTTGATTACGATCCTTCCCTTTAATGCGTATTGCGTCCTGATGTCCACCTAATAATTTAACTAAATGAAATGAAGCTTCGCAAATTACCGTTTGTTGTACACTTTGGGGGAGTTCCCGCCATATAGCATTCGGTATTTCCCCAAAGAGTAAGATAAATTCTGTAACTGAAATTTGTGATAGTATACGAAATAATTCATCTGAAATTGTTCCATCTTCACCTAGTTCTTCTGTGGATGCAACCAAAGATAACTGAGGATGCATGATGATGTCAGCTGGTAAATCACCAATCTTAATTTCATCGGTTTGAGAGTTAATTATAGCCCTATTGATAACATTACGGAGTTCGCGTATATTTCCAGGGAGTTGTGCATTTTTAATGCATTCCAAGGCATCAGGTGTTATTGATGTTATTTCTCTTCCATGTTCATGTCCAAGATCCTGAATGAATTTATGAACCAGACAAGGTATATCTTCTCAATGTTCACGGAGGGGAGGTATATTTATTGGATAACGATTAATCCTGTAGTAGAGATCCTGCCTAAATTCATTATCAATTATTGCAGTTTTTAAACACTTGTTAGTCGCAGCGATTACTCGGACATCAACATCTATTTTCTTGTTTCCACCAAGCCTTGTAAACTCTTGGGATTCTAAAACACGAAGTAGTTTGACTTGCACTTCAGCTGGCATTTCTCCAACTTCATCAAGGAATAAAGTTCCAGAATTAGTATTTTCAAAGAGACCTGTCCTTTGACTGGTGGCATCGGTAAATGCCCCCTTCTCATGACCGAATAGTTCACTCATGAGAAGTCCATTCTCGGATAATGCGCCACAGTTGACAACATTAAACGGCCTTTTCTTACGTGGACTAAGGTTATGAATTCTATGTGCAATTATCTCTTTCCCAACACCAGTTTCACCACTAATAAGAACAGTTGTATTAGTGGTGGCAACCTTATCCACCGATCGGTATACCTCCTGCATTGACAATGATTTAAGTATAATTGGAGCCGTTTTGATAGCCATTTTCTACTCCTTTAAATTCTGCTCAACCTTGATAACACAATAGTACATTAGAACAATATTTAATGCAAATATAATATAGAAAACACAAAAATTGTACATGTACAATTTTTGTATCGTACAATTTTTGTTGTTTTTCAATAAAATTGATTCCTAATTATAATCATATATAACTAAGATTTCAAAATCCACGTTGATGAGAAACAATAATAGAAGGTTATATTCACTTATATATTATTAGTTTATTTCATTAATAATAAAGGCTAATATAACGATGATAAACAGAGTAAAATATTGGCATAGTTTTTGCGCATTGAGAAATAATTTATAGATTAGTTCAGAGTTAATATATTATTTCAAATTCATATTCTTGTAAAAACTTAATAGACTTAAAGGAATATAAAATGAAAAGAAAAGACTATTTCTTAACATTCATGATCATAAATTGTTTCCTACTATTACCTTCTGTGTATGCTGAACCGGTCTTGATTAATGGTTTGGAAATAAGTGATAGGTATCAGGTACAAGGGAGAAATGTTCCAGACGTTGGTGGGAACGCTTTTATTATTCATGAACAATTCGATAATAACTGTGGTCCCACTTCTGTTGAGATGGTTTTACATTACTATGCAAAATTTAAAACTTTAGCACATATATGGGCGACAGGTGGTATTCATCATGTAGTATGGTGAACGTATCCAAGCGAAATAGTAAAAGCTATGAATAGTTCTGGTGTTCCTGTATGGAAATATGATGATGATGTGTCTGGTTATGATCCATTCCTTTATCTGGATTATTTCATCAGAGAAAGCAGACCATGTATTATACTTTTAAAAAGTGGAGATAAGAGTTACCATTATGTTGTAGTTGTCGGATACGATAAGGAAGACGATGTTTATTTGTTAGCTGATCCATGGGGAGTATTCCGCTGGATAAACAAAACTGAGTTGGATACACAATGGTCATTTAGGGAGAATTCGGGAACACTTAAAGGTTCTTTTCTAAGTACAGTTATAGAATCATATGCTAACCCATTTACCTTAATTGTACCAAAAAGTCGACCAACGAGCCATTATCTGGGTTATTGGTCACAGATGAAAGGTGAATTCATTAGTGGCACAGATAAATTTGGTGGTAATGTAAGGTCGTGGGAACGTACTTGGAATTTTGAAGATGATTTTGATTTTGTTGTTGCATCATCAAGAGAATTATTCAGTTCAACAGGAACAGCAACCTTTTTAGGTTACGAGAAAGAAGATTCTAAGAGTGTAAAACTGTGGGGAAAGATTGAAGATGGTTGGGCTCTGCGGGGTAGAATGTGGGTAGTGGCGCGCACATATAGTTTGGATGACCCCAATCCACCCCCTCCACCACGAGCAGACCCACATTCTTTTAGTCTATCTGGTCTATCAAATTCAATTACCTCTGGTGAATCAAGGACACTCTCAGTTTTTGTAAAATCTTCAAGCAATAAACCTGTACAAGGCGTTAAGGTTGAATTTAGAGATTCTAATGACACTGAGATTTCATTCTCTTCACTCAACAGAACCACTGACAATAATGGGAGGGCTACCACTACTATGCATACCGGCAGTGAAGGATCTGCTGACTTTGTAGTCGATGTATATAATCATTCTGGAAGCAAGGTACTAAGCAGGTTATATAAATTGACGGTTGTGCCGTGGATAAAAGAATTTTCACCAAGAAGGGTTACGATACATAGTGATTATAGTTTTTGGAACTGCAGAAGCAAACAAGAAAAGTCAAGAACTATAGATCTAACCTCAAGAGTCATCCAAAGTACTATACGTGTATCGGGGAAAGCTCATTTGGGGGATGCAGCAGGTTTGGATAGATGGTCTTGGGTAGATTCAAACACAATTAAAGTAGTGGCTTGGCTGCGAAAGCATTGTGTTGAAAAAAATTCTATAACAATAACTGTAACAGGTAAATATAAAGGAACAAACGACTCACGAAAGGCGAACGGTGCCCCTACACTGACTCCTGAAATTGATACATTGTCACTTTACTGGGAAGATCTGTCTCAAGTTCCGTTTAAAAATCAACTACTCCCAAACTATCCTAATCCATTCAATCCAGAGACATGGATACCATATCAATTATCCGAGCCAGCTGAAGTACAAATTTCAATCTATTCTTCAGATGGGACATTGGTTAGAACGATCTCAATGGGGTATCAGGCATCTGGTCTATATCAGAATCGTAATAGAGCTGCATACTGGAACGGTGAAAATGAATGGGGTGAATCCGTCGCAAGCGGACTGTATTTCTATACACTTACTGCTGGAGAATTCACAGAAACAAAAAAAATGTTGATATTGAAGTAGGATTACTTATACATAACGTGAATTTGATAATATAAAAATGAACATCATAGTTCCAAGATTATTACTTCAACAGACCCGGTAGGTGTAGTTTCCTAACCGCATTGATTTATAAAAGCAGATTTATCAACTCACGTTATACATAGTTATAGTAAGTTTTAAGCTATGAATTTGTTGTTAAGATTAACTTTATCTCATAAGTTGGGTAAAACCACTGTTTTGCTCAACTTATCTTCTAAGCAGGAATCAATATGAAATTAAATCAATGGGTCTTAATGTTAATACTATTTTGTTGTTATACAATTTACTTAGGATGTGATGAAATGTCTGTAACCATGGATAATGTTATAATGGAGGATGGTAAAATGGAGGATGATGTGTCTGATCCACTTGATGAAGATATTATAATTTCTGATCCTCAAGAAACTTCACCAGTCGACGCAGAAGAGATTTCTGATACTGATGTAGACGACACGGAAATTCCACCTCAAATTGATCCCTCACAACCTATGGAACCAGATGAAACACAAGAACCAGATCAAATTCCCATTCCCATAAACCAATAGATCTGCGAAGTTAAATCATAGACTGAGATTTCATCAGTTTGTGATTCATTCTGTAAGAATTGGTGTTAAAGTGAATAGTGCAATTCTAATAATTATCCTGTTGGATTTATTTCCCTATGAAAGGCAATAGTAGAATTATGAAATATAAATAACAACTGCATTCCACCAACCCGATAAGTGTGTTTTCATAACCAACTAAATATAGGATTGACAGATCAAACTAACAATATATAAAGTACAACAATGAGAAACTTCTACAATCAATTGATCCAATATGTAAAATATGTGGAAACCATATAATCCAGAATTTGATAACGAATCTATGGCAGAAACTTTACATCCTTGACACCCATATTACCAGAACACTTGATTTTTACCTAATCCTCAGGTATAATTGGCACAATAGGTTATATGATGATACTAATTCATGGAATAAGAGTCTGAAATGGAGGAGATATACAAATGAAAAGGATATTTGTTCTATCAACTTTAATCTTGATGGCAATCGCAACTTTTGCTATTGCAACAGAAATCACGGATATTCAGGGTGAATATATTGAAGCACGATCAGCAAGTGTGTATGTCGGCGCATGCCATTTCGGTGCGGAATATGTAGAGGGTGGAAAAGAAGCAACTATGGTATGGAATATCCAGCAAGGTAACTGGAACGGGGTATCACTTGATGGGTTAACTGTCGTTGCTGTTGTCAGCGCAAATGAGAATTTAGCCGTTGATTTTGAAACACGTAAGAGTGTGTTATACATAGATACTAAAACGACGCCGGAACAACAAGCAGCACTCAAAGACATGTTAGCAACCAAACGGACAAAAGAACTTGGAACTATTGTAACAAGTCAAACTGTCCCCATTAACTTCACAAAGAAGGATACAAAATACAATGTAGAAGTTGGTAAAGTTCTTAAACTAACTGCTAATCGGTATCCTTGTACACACTGCACACAACCCCATCAAATCTGGTATAAACCATTGATTGCATTAGAAAATCCTATCGTAGGAAAATCTGTAGTCTATCAATACAAAGACTCATATCTCACAGTAAATTGGCAGCAAGGTGAGTCACTCAATAATGTCTTTGTCGGTAGTTTTACCATGTAATTGAAAACTATATTAGGTAGACTTGACATCAACAGATATCCAAAAATGGAGTAAATTGTGGGGTAATCAATTATTCCATAATTCACTCCTTTTTCTTGTACTCACACCTATTGCGACCTTCATACACAACCGTAAAAAAATTAATAAGACTGGAAACAATAAGATCACTTCCACAGAAAAGAGACATATTTTATAAAAGGAATAAGGATCATGAATGGGTATAGAAACACAGAAATATAGTTTAACCGATGATGAACGGTCTTTATGGGAGGAAAACGGCTACTTCCTCAGATATAATGTCTTTACAAAAGAGGAAAACGATGTCTTAGCACAGATCGCTGATGATATTGTTGATAGAAAGCGAAGTTTCCCAGAATATCACATCTTTGAAAATGCTTTAGTTCGAGATGGTAAGGCTGATGCAGAAGGCATCTATGCAATACACAATATCCAATACGTAAGTTGTAATTGTAGAGAATTTCTTGACAGAACGCGCGATCCTCGACTCATAGATCCCGCAGCTGATATACTTGGACCAGATCTGCTCGGACTCAATAATCTATATATTTGGAAACCACCTAAAATTGGATTAGGGTTCCCATGGCATCAAGATAAATGGTATTTTAACCATCAATACAAGACAGGTACAACAGTTGCCACTTGGACAGCTATTGATGATGCTGATGAAGAAAACGGATGTCTATATGTCATCCCTGGAAGTCATAAACAAGGCGTGAGAGAACATAATGAATTAGAAGGATCTCAACAAGGGGAATTCAGACGTGCAGAGGGAGCAAGGGATGAGGATGGTATTCCTATTGAAGTTCCCGCGGGTTCCGTGATATGGTTTAATAGTCAAGTGCTTCATAAAAGCACCGATAATCACAGTGAACGATTCCGTCGGGCTAATGTAGCACACTATATCAATGCAAAAGCTGAATGGACTCGACCTGAAGCAGTAAACAAGAAACGACCTCCTATGTGGATTCGAGGCAAAACATATCCAGCAATGGGTGATGAAGTACAGCATGATATCATACCAATCATAGAATCCGATTAATGAAATGAATATCAATGTGTTCATTGAGTTATAGGACAACATTTCATTAAGGTGAATTGTGGATCAAGAAACCCTATGTGATGAAAGAAAACACAGATTAACCCAAGACGAAAAGACCTCTTGGGAGAATAACGGATTTTTCATCCGTTACGATGTCTTCACAAAAAAGGAAAACCAAGATTTAGCTCAAATTGCTGATGATATCGTTGATGGCAAACGACCTTTTCCTACAAAAGGAATCCACCAGAATGCATTAGTAATTGATGGTAAAGCAGAAGCATCTGGAATACACGCAATGCACTGTATCCATCATATTAATAAACACTCACCTGAATTCCTAAACCGTACTCGTGACACCCGCCTTACTGACCCAATTGTTGACCTAATCGGACCAGATATCCTCGGACTAAACAATCTATATATCTGGAAACCACCTAAAATCGGATTAGGATTTCCTTGGCATCAAGATAAATGGTATTTTAATAATCAGTATATCACAACCAAGACTGTCGGAACATGGACTGCCATTGACGATTCCGACTTGGAAAATGGGTGTCTATATGTTATCCCAGGAAGCCATAAGCAAGGTGTTCATGAACATGTTAACCTTGATGGGTCACAACAGAATGAATTTAAATATGCTATCGGTGCCAAAGACGATGACGGTATCCCTGTACAAGTTCCAGCAGGAAGTGTAATATTTTTCAATAATCAGATTCTACATAAAAGCACGGATAATCATAGCCAACGTTTCCGTAGATGTAATGTTGCACATTATATTTGTGCACATTCCGAGCGGGTGGAAAATGTTAAAAATAAACGTGCCGTGATGTGGGTTCGAGGTGATTCATACTCAGAAAAAATGGAACCCGTCTATCATGATGTCCTACCGTTGACTGAAGAATAGAAAGGCAAAATACTATGTCTACTGATAAAAGAGAATATGCATTAACCTCTGACGAAAAATCCTTTTGGGATGAAAATGGGTTTATCATACGGTATGATGTATTTACAAGAAAAGAAAACGATGTCTTACGACGGATCGCAGATGAAATTGCTGAAGGGAAACGTCCTTTTCCATCAGCAAATATCAATGAAAATGCATTAGTAAGAGATGGAAAAGTTGAAGAAACTGGTATCCATGCGATGCATAAGATACATCATGTCAGTTGTTATAATCCAGAATTCCTTGAACGGGTTCGAGATCTCCGACTCACTGATCCGATTGTTGATCTCCTGGGTCCAGATCTTCTCGGTCTCAACAATCTGTATATCTGGAAAGCACCAAAGATTGGCTTAGGATTTCCATGGCATCAGGATAAATGGTATTTTAACCATCAATACAAGACTAAAATGACTGTTGGAACATGGACTGCAATTGATGCAGCTGATAAAGACAACGGCTGTCTTTATGTTATACCCGGTAGCCACAAACATGGCATCTATGAACATGCAGATATTGAAGGTTCACAACAGGCAGAATTTAAACTGGCACAAGGAGTGAAGGATGAAGATGGGGTTGCAGTTGAAGTTCCTCCTGGTGGGGTAGTCTGGTTCAACAACCAAATCCTCCATAAGAGCACTGATAATCATAGTCTTCGTTTCAGACGTGCAAATGTCGCACATTATATTAGTGCTAAAGCCGAACGTATACCGAAAGAAAATCCCAAGTTTATTCGTCCTGCTATGTGGATACGTGGAGAAATATATCCAGACCGAATGGATCCAGTATATCGTGATGTATTACCGATCCCAGAACCATCTGAATAATGGATCTTATCCCATTAGGTAAACGGCACAAGACAATTAGACTATAGAATATAGGAATATTATGAATTCTACGACAACACAACAACGTAAATATCGGATGACTTCTGATGAACTTTCATTTTGGAATGAGAACGGTTATCTTGTCCGATTCGATGTTTTCAACAAGGACGAAAACGATTTGCTCCGTCAAGTTGCTGAAGATGTAGTCGATGGAAAACGACCCTTCCCATCAGCACATGTAGACCAAAACGCTTTGGTAAGAGATGGTAAAATAGAAGAACAGGGTATTTATGCAATGCACAAAATACATCATCCAAGTTGTTTCTGTCCCGAATTTCTCAATCGGGTAAGAGATCCTCGATTAACTGATCCAATTGTAGATATTTTTGGTCCAGATATACTTGGAATTAACAATCTGTTCATTTGGAAAGCACCAAAAATCGGATTAGGATTTCCGTGGCATCAAGATAAGTTCTATTTTAGAAATAGATTTGATACAGAAACGACTGTTGGGACATGGACAGCAATTGATGCTGCCGATATAGATAACGGTTGTTTGTATGTTGTACCCGGTAGTCATAAGCATGATATTCATGAACACAATGATCTCGAAGGTTCCCAACAACGGGAGTTTAAATTAGCACGTGACGTTAGTGATGAAGATGGTATTGCTGTTGAAGTTCCACCGGGTGGAGTAATTTGGTTTCATAGTCATCTCCTTCATAAGAGTACAGATAACCATAGTCTACGATTTCGTCGCAGCTACGTTTCTCATTACTTGAGTGCACAAGCAAAATGGGCAAAGCATGATGGATCTTACAAAGGACAACCCATAATGTGGATTCGAGGTGAAACCTATCCAGACAGAGTCCACGAAGTACAACACGATGTATTAACCATTCCTGATGAGGACTATAATTAGAAACTGTCCTTAAGCTAATGGCAATCGTTAAATTTTATGTTAAAACATACGCTTAATAGATCACATTTCTCATATAGTATTTCTTATGGATTGTTGACAATTCTTCTCCTCTTTCTATCTGGATGTGTGAGTTTAAATACTTTAGAAAGTGGTGGAAATGCTATTTTGGAATCAATTAGTGATCTAAATATCTTTACTGATGAAGAAGAAACTCAATTTGGTAAAGCGTATGTAGCAGAACATGATAAAAAAACACGGATCTATCGAGATCCTATAATTAACAACTACATAAATTCTTTGGGACACTCACTTGTAAGGCACTGTAAACGAAAAGATATACAGTATACATTTAAAGTTGTAGATAAAAAAGGGGTCAATGCCTATGCTGTTCCGGGTGGATACATTTATATACATCTTGATCTAATTAGATTAGCAAAAACTGAATCAGAATTAGCTGCTGTACTTGGACACGAAATAGGGCATATTGTTGGGCAGCATTCTATGAAAAGACTTACACAAATCTATGGCGTTGAAATCCTAAAACAACTCATTTTGGATGAGGATTCTGATGAATTGACGAAGTTAATCGTTGACATCATAGCAGCAGGTTATCTCTTCAAGTATAGTCGGGATAATGAACGTGAGTCAGATATGTATGGAGTGCAAAATATCTATGATGCAGGATTTAATCCCGAAGGTGCTGCCAAATTCTTTGAGTCTATGCGTAATAAACAGGCAAGCGAACCATCAACCTTAGAAGCATTGATTTCAACACATCCAATACATAGTGAAAGAATTATGAATGTAAGAAACCAAATTAAGAGTTTACCTCCAAAGAATGGATTACGAACAGACTCAGCAACATTTCGTAAAATTAAACGCCGGATACAGTAATTGCTTTACTTCTAACATTTTAGGTTATTATGTTATACAGTAAATGCGGATTCGGATGAAACCGAACCCGCATTTTGATAGAATATCGTACTATTTCTAAAATGATCTTCTCTTGTATAGGTGGTTTAAATTTCTTGAAATATCGCACAAACTGGATGTTTATCCTATATTAAAGAGATATAACAAGTGCCTTTAAATATCAGAAATGGATTAGATCCGGGTTATTGACACAGTTCCATTCTAATTAACATATACCTTTAATCATCATCCCGTTCATTAAGCAACTCACCCCGTGCCAAACGTTCTGCATTTTCAGTAGACCACAAGATATTTTTCATTAATTTCTGTGCTGTAATATATCTGGTTGCAGCCAACATGTGCATCCGCTTCTCTTCTGCATCCTCCGTCAAATCATAATGACGAAAAGCAACTTCCAAAACCTGAAACATATGTAGTTCGGCATCTTCCCTTAATAAGATATGGGATAATGTATGCTTCAAGGATCTAATGTCATATCCCTCTTCAAGATATTGGTTCACCAAGATTTCTGCCTCAAAAACTTTTTGAAAGTCCGCAAACTCTTGAAGTCTATCTAACATCTGTTTCTCTGAATCGTAAGTTTCATCAAGTCTTTGTCCGGGTTTCGGTATTCGAGCAGCTGGCATATTTAACCATCGTAAGTATGCAAGAAAGACAACACCATGGAAAATACCTCTGAGTAGGTTCGCACTTGGTGCATATCCAAATGCCTGATATAGTCCGTGTGCATAGGAGTAGATGTTAGCAACATCATGCCAATCACCTTCATTCTTTAAATGGAAACGAGCCGTACGAATCGCAGAAGCATAAGTCATTGCACGACATATATCTCTCGGATCTACACCTGCACGAAGTTTTTCTTCAACCACTTTTACTGTTGGTTCAAACTCATCTCCAAGAAGCGTTTGTGTGAAGCCTGAAATATCCAGATCACATTCATTCGTTTGGTTATCATCCCAGATGCTATCTAATCTTTCAAATACCGGTTCTAAGACTGGTACTGCATCTGCCCAACGGGATGTCTCTTCGTGGCGAGTTCGTCCAACTAAATCAACTACGATTGGACGCAAAATCTCGTATGCACCCTCCCATTCAACGTAATCTAATGCTTCAAACATCTTATTTGCAAAATCAATTGCATGGCCATCACCAGTAAAATAAAAATCTGTTGCAGCTGTATATATGAAGTCGGCTATCACAGATTTATCATAATCACGATCTTTTAAAGTTAATAGAATTCGTTCCGCTGCACCTGAATGTCTTTTTTCAATAAAGTATCGAAACCATCTTAGTAATGTCTCAAGATCATGTGCATCTTCCATCCGTGGAAATGGAGCACGATATGGACGTGCACTTCCTGAAGAACGACGACTAATCTGAGATAAACCGTGAACAAGAAATAGGTTATGGTCTTTTGGATCAACATCATCCCATAAATTCGCTGCAAGTGTCAGAATGGTAACTCCTGATGACCAACCATCGCTGCTCTTATGTGTTCCGTAATGTAGTCCTTGATGAATAATTTCGTTGGGAGTTGCCCCAGCATCTCTGAGAGCAGTGACCGCTTTAGCTATGAAAAAAGTACTTCTGTCTTTAAGTCCACGTTCAAGAGCTCGTTTACCTTGATCTATCACACGACGTCTTGCTGCTTCCCGTTCACCTTTTGCTAATCCTACGTACAAATAGCCATCATCACGCAACTCAACAGGAAACGCCTTTAGGTCATCTCCAGATGCCAAAAAACACCCACCTGACTTTAAATCAAATTCCCAATGATGCCAATGGCAAATTAGTACTCCATCCCTAATACTCCCTTGGGACATAGGATATCCCATATGAGGACATCTGTTGTCAACCGCATAATATTTTTCATCATACTTGAAAACAGCGAGGTGCGTACCGTTAATGTGGAAAGGTTTACCTTCAAGGTCATCAAAACTATCGGCACTACAAAGTTGATGATACACCAACTCCTGGTCTTCTACTATATCTACTGGTAATTCTTCAATATTAATAGAACCTGTCGGAGTCTCCTGAGAAGAAAGTGTTGTATCTCGCATAAATTTTCCTCCAGTTTACTATCCTCATAATTTACTGATTATATTTTCCAAACCGATTTTATATTCTTTCTAACGTAGAGTCTAATGATTAGGTATACAGAATAGGAAATTATTCATGATAATTCACTTCCATAAATAGTTGGCGTAAAATCTCTAAACTCTTATCTCCTACATTAACAGAATTATCCTGTTCTGTTAGAAATTCATAATATCACTTTAAGATTATATTGACAATAGTTTCTACACAATAAATATTGAGTCAAGGTCTTAATTTAACCCGGAAATATATATTCTCTCATTGAAATTCCAGAGAATAAAAATAACTCATTCTGCTTGACAGTAATAAGGAACAAATCAATTAACATCAATAAAGGATTGTGTGAATATCTTTGACAAGTTAGTACGTTCTTTAGTCCCGTAGGGCAGAATGTTTATAGAAAAGCATTTACACACATCTTATGAGTCCTGTAGAGCGAAATGTTAAATCACAGAATCCAAACTTCCTAAAAAAATATGATTTGTAAAATGGCACAAGCCGTAGATATTTAACTACCTTTCACTATATTAATGCTATAATCTCACAATAGTATGTTTAAGTCTAAATGACATGCATACCGTTGATTCGAATACAAAATCTGAGTTATCACACTCACGTTATAATAATATCGGACAACACAACATCATAATTAAATTACTCTGATTTCTGACATAGAATACTCATTTATAGTCTTAGGAGATAGAAGGTTTATGATCATCTCAATCACAGAAAATGACAAACAAAGAATATCGGTTAATTACTCTATATATGCGGTCTTACTATTCATAGGTTTCATCCTCTCAACAGGGGTATTGGCTCAAGCACCAATATTACCTGAAGGAACACCCATAATTGAACAACCATTTTCAAATGATCCAGACAAATTCACTTTTGCAATCATTGGTGATAAAACTGGTGGCGGTCTCGATAAATGGCACATTTTTGATAGAGCAATAGATGAAATTAATATATTAAAACCCGATTTTGCTATAATGGTAGGTGATTTAATTCAAGGAGACACAACAAGTGTCGAAAGACTTGATGAGGAGTGGAAGGAATTCTGGGAACATCAATCCGATTTAGTCATTCCTTTTTTTCCATTACCAGGAAATCATGATATTACGAACCGTGTAATGTATGATTATTGGAAAAGGAACATCGGACGCACCTATTCAGCTTTTACATACAAAGATTGTCTGTTTCTTATGTTAAACACTGAAGAGTGGCATGCTGTTGATGATGAATGGACGAACTGGTTTGGAGAAGAACAGATTGAGTATGTGAAATCACAACTTACACAACACGCAAATGTACGTCATACTTTTGTATTGTTACATAGACCATTATGGCTTCAAAAGGATTCCGGTTGGGAACTCATCGATACTGCACTTGGCGAAAGAGAATACACGGTTTTTGCTGGACATTATCACAATCTAACGCTTCATACACGTAATGATAGGAGGTATTTTGTTCTGGGGGCTACCGGCGGTGGATTTACACCAAAGGAAGTGAGAGAAATTGGTTCTTTTGATCACTACAGCCTCGTAACTGTTGATAATAAAGATATAAATATCGCAATTATTGAACCGGGAAACATCCATCCTGCAGATATATCGATACCAGAATTTAAGGCGAAAGTATCAAAACAACTTACCTTCAAGCATAACTTCAATTTCGACAGAACGAAAAAGATCAATAGTGGTAGTATTGTAATAGACATGCAGAATTCGCTCGAAAAAATATTACTAACTGAGATTGCCTTTGATTCAAATGATTCTTGGCAGATCACGCCTAATACACTATCAATTCAAGTTAAACCCGGTCAATCAACACAAGCAATTGTCAACCTATCTGTGAAATCAGATGACATCACACCTTTCCCAATCTATAGGTATTCAATGCAATATGGAGGAGAATTGTTATCAAGCGGAACAAAGTTAGTTCATCCAATTGATAGGGAACACATGAAGATTATAAAAAATTGGATGTTACTTGGACCCTTCGATTTAGGATTGACATCTATACCTTCTAATTCCAATGATATACCCAACAACTTTCTTTCAATTACATTACCAGATTACAATTTACAGGATCTATATCAAGGAAGGATGGGAGAAATATCATGGATAGAACACCAATCAGAATCTGATAATGTTCAACTTAGGAAGTTATTTGGAGAAGATGAATTTACCTATGGGTATGGCAGGTCTTATATTAAGAGTCCAGAGAACCAAGTAGTATTTGCACAGATTAAATGGGGTGGTAATTTAGGTAAGATATATGTAAATGGCAAAGAAGTAGATGGTGCTGGTATCCCTAACAAGAACTTATATTCATGGTGGGTACATTTCCAATTACCATTACAGAAAGGATGGAATTCAATAACAATTCTTTCTGCTGATTACAATGGGTATTGGGATTATCGCATGGAAATCGCAGATCCAACTGATTCACTCAAATTCAGCACAAAACCGAATATACAGTAGATGTTACTGTATATAATCAGAAGGAATTAGCTATGAAAGAAAATACTCTTATCATTTTTAATTTGTTGTGCTTAGTTCTTATATGTAGCACACATCCAATTCTCGCCAATGAAACGACAGAATTAAGTTTACCTGAGGATGCAATTTTACGATTAGGAAAGGGAATTATTAACGATCTTAAATATTCTCCTGACGGAAAACACATCGCTGTTGCTACTTCAATCGGTATTTGGATGTATGAAACGACAAACTATAAAGTGGTTAGATTATTAACAGGACACACTGGAAGTGTTAACTGTATTTCCTTTAGTCCAAATGGTGAAATACTTGCCAGCGGTAGTTCTGATAAAACTGTCCGACTCTGGGATGTAATAACTGGAATTGAGAAAAATATTCTAAAGGGACATCCACACAAGATTATTAGTATAGCATTTAGTCCAGACGGTAAAACAGTCGCAAGTGCCAATATAGGTATTGATGGCGGTGAAAGATTGTTTGAGGGAACCGTCCGTTTATGGAATGTCTCAAGCGGTAAACCAATACATACATTCACTGATTTCTCCGGAGAAGTTTTTAGTCTTGCTTTTAACCCAGATGGAAAAATACTCGCAACTGGGGAAGGTCTACCAGATAACGCTGTGCGGCTATGGAACACTGACGCTGGAAATTTAATCCATTCTTTTAAACCTGGTATAGGAAGTATTTATCATCTACTATTTACAGAGAAGAATAAGTTAATAAGTATGGGAGGATTTAAGAGAATACAAGCTTGGGATGCAATATCACTTACACCTATAGATATCCTTTCAGATGAAATAGGAAAGGTAATAGCACTGGGATCAAGTATTGACGGTAACACTCTTGTGAGTAGTAGTCAGGATAAGGTCGTCCGAATATGGGACATGAATACCGGAAACATTACACAGACATTCTCAATAGATAATAAGACTATACATATATCACTCAGTGCAAATCAAAAACATCTGGTAACTACAGATTTTGGAAATGTTTTAGGTGTATGGGAAATTGAAACAGGAATGCTAAAACACACTATTACAGGCTTTACCTCCGGAATTAGAAGTATTGCTTTGGCTTCAAATGATAACACTATTGCAAGTGCAAGTTTTAAAGTGGTTGAGATCTGGAATGCATCTACAGGTAACAAACTACACACACTCACTGGGCATGACCATTATGTAGATACAGTGAGATTTAATTCTGATAATACTGTTCTTGCCAGTGGAAGTCTCGATACTACTATTCGTTTATGGGATGCTGTGTCAGGTGTATACCTTCACACACTAACACAAGACAGAATCGGTGTTGTGCGTTCTATTGCTTTTAGTCCAGATGGGAAAACACTTATAAGCAGTAACTATCAAAACATTAGCAAATGGGATGTTCGTACCAGAAAACTTATACAAAAACTGGAAGGTCATAATAAACCCATCCATAGTGTAACAATTAATTCCGATGGCACAATTATCGCAAGCGGTGGTCTTGCTGAATATAATGGTGAAGATAATTTTGGTAATAAAGCAATATACCTATGGGATTTAAAGAGTGGGAAATACAAGAAGACACTATCCGGTAATATGGGGGATATAAATTGTTTAGCATTCAGTCCAGATGGGAATTTACTTGCAAGTGGATGTGAAAAGGTGTGGAATGACGATATGGATGCTATTATATTATGGGATGTTGCATCAGGGAGTCAAATCTATATACTAAAAGGTCATACTGGTAGCATCTATAGTGTTGTATTTAGTCCAGATGGAAAAACTCTTGCAAGTGGTAGCGAGGATAATACAATTCGACTTTGGGATGTGGCTACAAGAAACCACATACATACGTTGACAGGTCATAACGACTCAATTAAGGGACTTGCATTTACACAGGATGGGAGTAAATTGGTTAGTGGAAGCAGGGATGGAACGATTTTAGTTTGGAAAATACCAACATTGTAATTTATCCTAAATTCGGAGTGGTATTTATAACAGCATCTACTAACTCATTAAAATCACAGACTGTTAGATCTGGTTTAAACGGTGTATCTTCATAAGGCAGCTTATAGCGATTCACATACGCACCACGAAAACCACACGCACGTGCTCCCATAATATCAAACGAATTCGCTGAGACCATCATACATTCATTCACCTCTACTTTCAACTTGCCTGCAGCCCCACGATATACACCTGGATGTGGTTTAAATGAACCAAATGAAGTAACAGAGATCACACCATCAAACACCCATTCAACCCTATATTTCACAAGATAATCCAAGAATTCTGGATCTCCATTTGAAAGAACAACCAACTGATATTTAGTTGTTAAACTCTTTAGTGCCGATAACACCTCCGGAAATGGGGACAACTGCTGCCAACCCCTCATAAACTCTTCTACTGTCTCAGGTGATGCATCTATTCCATTACGTCTAAGTGTATAATGTAATGCACGTCGAACTGTCTCAAGATATCCGCTATGTCCTATCATCATTAACGTATCTTGATACTGTTCTATCCTTTGTCTATACCGCCACTGTTCCCAAAATTCTTCCGATGTTACAGTCCCCACATTTTGTTTCCTCAACGACTCGCTTATAAACGGTGTAAGACTCCCACCTAAATCCAGAATGGTTCCGAACAAGTCAAAAGTAAGTACTTTTGTGTTTGAAAAATTTTGCATTGAAAAGCCTATATTCTGTTTAGAAGGTTGACTATTTGCAAAGGAAAAATGGGTAGAAAAATCTCACCCATTTTTCCTTATCTCTATTATCCTAATTCGACTGTTGTTCCAGTCGCCATTGCTTCGAAAGCAGCGTCAATAACACGCATCTGATTCACACAGCTTTCCGGTGAAATGCGATGTGGCTTTCCAGTTTCCAAACATTCACACATATGTTCAAGTTGTGCAGCAAACTGATTACACGGATCAATATCAATTACTTGACGACCATCTCTATTCTGTAACACTATATTGACAGGTGAACCACCATTATTCCAGGCAGCATCAATTCGAAGCATTCCACCCAAGCCAGCCATCTCAGCATATTGGCCACCTGCACAGTTGAATCCTGTTGAGATCTGTGCCGTACGTTCATCTGGAAACACTAACAACAGATAAGAAGCATCATCAACTTCTAATCCTGCTTGCGACGTACCGGAAACTCTAACGGGTTCTGCATCAAACATAAACCGAGCATGGTGTATATTGTAACATGCCAAATCGTATATACTCCCACCACCTTTTGCCTTGTTAAAACGCCAATTCGCATTTGGTTGACGTGATTCAGGTCCACCACCACCACCACCAGTGCAGAATGTGCTACGAATGGTCTTCAACTCACCAATAGCACCTGTTTCTACCAACTCCTTTGCCTTTTGGTGCATAGGATGGTGTCGAAATTTAAATGCTTCAGCAACCAGAACGCCATTATCCTGGGCAGCACCAACAAATGCTTCTGCCTCCGCTGCCGTAGATGTAAACGGTTTTTCACACAGAATCGCTTTAACCTGTTTAGATTCTGCAATTTGAATTCCAACTTCAGCGTGAAATGCTCCCCATGTACAAATTACAGCAATATCTAAATCTTCAGATTGTAACATATCATATAATGAAAGATATCGATGCTCTTCACCCACATTGAATTGTTCGCCAAATCCTTTTAATGCAGCTTCAGATACATCATGAACGGCTGCCAGCTCGGCACTCGGAGCAACTTCACATCCACCACCATGAGCACGAGCTATTCCACCTGTACCCACCAGTCCAACTTGGTATTTTCCATTTTTTGGCATAATAATTCCTCTTTGGTTGTTGTGTCAAGAAGATATATCTAATGTATAATCATTTTCAATAATCGCTTCACGTAAAAAATCGAACGGAAGTGGACAAGGTTCATCTGTTCGCTTCCATCTATACACGGTTTCTGGTCTCACAATGATACGTCCCAATGAAAAACCTAAAAAATCCTCAAGTCGTTTAAGGGTTTCTTCCTGTTTTAATATGAAATCTTCAAAACGTACCTGTATAAAGTGTTTAGGTTTAGGTGTTGCTTTCATCAATTCATATTGATAATACCAGGAAATTGCACGCCTTTTGTAAATATCATCTGTCAACGCATATTCTATACCAAAATCCATTAAATTATCTGTTTTATGACTACCCAGAATACAATCTCTGGGATCTCGGATCCAATGTATATATCGGATATCTGGAAACATCTGTATAATCCAAGGATATATCAGTGTTGTTTCTGGAATCTTCCAACCCCTATTATCTGATGTATTATTCAACACATCAGATAAATAGGCATTGAGGAGATCTTCAAACTTGGGGTCAAGCGGCATTGTCAATATCTGATCGAAATTCCATGATAAGTCACCATTCCATTTAACATATTTAGCCAATATCCGACAGGCATCATACATGTCATGAGGTGGAATCTTATCACCTGAAGGGTTTAATTGACTCCCCATATACACGCCACTGGCATATAGCGTATGTGATATAGCACGGGTCCCAGAATGACCACGACCAATCACTGTTATTAAGCTCTGCATAATGTTCCTATACAAAAAACTAAATTTGCATATTTAAGAGGTTACAATGATAATTGTTGTTAATACTGTATAATGTATCTATTTAATGTGTAATACGGTTACATATTAAAATTACAATCTTACCTACTATTGTAACAGATAACAAATACTTAGAAAAGGGATTTTAGTCATTTTAACGTGAGTCTGATAATATGAAATTTACTTCACTTGAGAATAAGATGATATCATAATACTCAGCAGTAGTGTTTTCTAAACGCCTATAAGTACAAGATTCTAATTTTTCAAACTTATGTAGTAAATAGTTTCAATATACTCATCTACATTTTACCTAATATTTCATGTATTGTATTTTTAAATTCAGTCATATACTTACTAAAGGAATATCTATCTAAGGAAAAATCTTATGAAGAATTTAGTGATTACATTCTGTTTATGTTTATTAGTATTAACAATATTAAGCTGTAATAATGTGAAAGAAGTTCTGGCACCAAAGGATACTCTAACTGTAAAAATCGGTTTTGTTGTTGCCGGACAACGGGTTACCTATCCAAACGGTGCGGAGTTAGCTGTGACAGAGATCAATGAACAAGGTGGTCTATTCGGAATGCCTGTTGAATTGATTGGACATATCAATACAGAGGCTGATCTTGATGTTTCTGTAAAACTTGCAGAATCTTTGATTGTCGAAGAAAAGGTAATTGCATTAATTGGTCCAAACCGTTCCTCACACGCAGCTATTGTTGGACCTATTGCACAAAAACACCGAATACCTATGGTTACAACTACTGCAACCAATCCAAACGTAACACAAGCCGGTGATTTTGTCTTTATGGCTTCCTTCACTGATAGTTTTCAAGGAGCTATAATGGCAAATTTTGCTAATATGGAATTGGGACTTACAACAGCTGCTATTATCACACGAAGTGGAGATCTTTATACAGAGGGTATATCAAACTTCTTCTTATCCAATTTTAAGAGTCTCGGTGGAGAGGTTGTCTCCCAAGTTTTCTTTGAAGGTGGTACAGAAGATTTCTCAGATACATTAACCCAGATCGCTGAATTGAAACCAGATGCAATTTTTACAGCAGGCTTTGTTCAAGATATTGCCTATATCACACAACAAGCTCGTGAAGTTCCGATATTAAATGCACAAGGTGAACCTGTTGTTTTCCTCGGGGCAGATTCTTGGGACAGTGTATTACTCTTTGAAGATGAGAATGCTCAGATTGAAGGCAGCTACTTCAGTGGACACTTTTCTCCGGAAACAAATGAACCAAATGCACGAGCATTCGTTGATATATACAAATCAATATATGAATCTACACCAACTGGTGGCGTTGCAGTAAGTTATGATGCTGTTAAATTACTTTATGAGGCTGCATTACGGGCAGGAAGTCTTGATGCTGAAGATATACGCGACCAACTCGCTGCCACTGAAAATTATGTCGGTGCGACAAGTATCGCTAACTATAATGAAAATCGGCAACCTACAAAAAGTGCAGTTATTTTCACTATTAAAGATGGAGAAAAACAGTTCTATCAGCAGATTGACCCTTAGATTATAATACAGAATTTTATTTCTATCTGGTTTGGACGATATATAAGGTCTAACGGAGTGTTAGGGGTTGGATTCAAGGATTAACTGAAGAAAATCATACACTCTTTCATCATAATTAGTCAGAGTCAATTGAAAGCTTAACACTCTGACATTGGACAACCAACTTTTGTCTACAATTTTCCAAAACCAGTTGAAAGGAGATTCAAACCATGAAAACTTCACTGTTTTTGATATTCACGTTAATTTTTGTTTTAATCTGTTGTCTCTCAACAAGTGCACAAAATAATGCACAAATCTGTTTACCTAAGGGAGCGGTAGCTCGTATCGGTAAAGGGACTCTCGGTGAAATCCGTTTTTCACCTGATGGAAGAAAACTGGCAGTTTCTACTTCTCTCGGTATTTGGCTCCATGAACCGAATACTGGAGAAGAGTTGGATCTGTTAGAAAGACCACATACACATACAGCTTTGTTTGCATTTTCCCCTGATAACCAAACAATTGCGAGTTTAAGTTGGGGGAGTAGGTTGACATCAAATAAATATAACCGTTATGTAGTGAAGGTCTGGGATACCAATACTGGTGAAGATAAAGCAATTCTATCTGGATTTAGATTGCCTATTAATTCAATCGCGTATTCTCCAGATGGAGAAACTATTGTAACCGGTGGAGCACATTATTGTAACTCGGTTCGCTTATGGAACGCGCAGACGGGTGAAAACATATACACAAGTAGGATGAAATCGAAATTGGGTACATTCGTTGTATTTTCTCCAGATGGAACAACTTTTACATCTTCTGGAGACGATAACGTAGCATACTTGTGGGATACAGAAACCCGTATACAAAAATTCACATTTGTTGGACATACAAAATATGTTTTTTCGATTGCATATTCCCCAGATGGCAAGACAATTGCGACTGCAAGTGGCGATGGTACGATTCGGTTGTGGGATACTATCACTGGTACTCACAAAACTACACTCACTTCAAAAATTGAAGCGATAATGTCATTGACATACTCTCCAGATGGAAACACCATCGTATGTGGTAACACAAAAGGTGAAATACAATTGTGGGATACCCGGACAGAGAAGCTTAAATCCACTCTTACTGGACATAATAGAAAAGTCAAATCTATCGTTTTCGCACCTGATGGAAAGACATTCGCTACTGCCAGTTCAGATAATACCATCCGATTATGGGATTCTACTACCGGCAAAACTAAAGTTATACTTACTGGATATATGGAAATACATTCTGCAGCGTATTCCCCTGATGGAACTATAATTGCAACTGCAAGTAGAGATAAAATGGTGCGATTATGGGATGTACAAACAGGAAAAATAAGAAAATCCTTCACTGTGAGTAAAAACGTATTGATTGGTAAAATAGCATATTCTCCCGATGGCGAAACTATCGCTGTGGCAAGACCTTTTGATAAGATTTTATTGGTAAATACCCTAACTGGCAAACGTAAAGGTTCACTAAATCATTTCGGTTTGGTTGATAAAATTATTAACGTAATTCAAGATCGAGAGTATAGTATTAGTTCTATTGCTTATTCTCCTGATGGCAAGACAATCGTATCAAGTTTAGATTGTTATACCCATGAAAAAGGGTCGGTGTATTTGTGGCAGGCAAAGACAGGAAGGCAAATAAGGACATTATTTAAAGGGCAAGGTGGTGTTCGAAATGTAGAATTTTCACAAGATGGGAAAAAAATTATCGCTACCGGAGATTGGAAAGAGAAAACGCGGGTGTGGGATGCTAAGACTATGAAGAAACTCCCACCAACACACATGGACAAGACACATGTTTTTAAGAGAATCTTAGTCTCTCCTGATAATACGACAACAGCACAAGTTGAACATAATTATACTATGGTTATCCGGAAAAGGGAAACAACTTCACTTAGTGAATAACTATTAGCGTCAATTTAGGAGAAAATTGTTTTATCCCAGGCTGGTATGTACGATTTCCGGGAGAACACCCTGTGAATACCAGGGGAATGCACTAAGGCATTAATACCATTGATTCCTGATTCACCGCACCAGGTTTGTGGAAATCCATAGATTGCTGGTATTCGTGATATTTCGTTTCGGTTTCCCGGGGAATGTCTAAATGATATTCATAACGTTGATTCGCTGAAGCGGGTTAGACGCGAAGGCTTCCAATCCAAGGATTCTGATTCTTGATTTGGTACAGATGAAATGTTTATATTTAATTGACTCATTTAATGCATCATTTTTCAACTTGATCATTTTCTAATCTTATTCATATTCTATTTGAATAACGGACAAAGATCTGCTAATGTGAACATACCATATAAAAATGGTTTAAATAATATACTTACCAAACCTGTTTATATGTTTCATTTTATAAAAATTGAAAATAGGAAATAATTATGAATAGACCACCAGAAGAATTTATACGTGTGGATGAAGAACGGCTTCTCAACTTTTCTACTACTTGCTTCGAAAAAGCCGGTATATCTCACGAGCATGCTGCAATAATCAGTAGATTACTGGTTAATTCCGATTTACGAGGTGTTCGTAGTCATGGTACCCGTACACTAAGTGGGTATTGTGGTGGCTTTGAAAATGGAAGTCTTAACCCCAACCCCAATATTACAGTTATTAATGAAACACCTACTTCTGTTGTACTTGATGGGAATGGAACACTTGGATACCTTCCTATGGTTCGTGCAACTGAAATGGCTATTAAAAAAGCAAAAGAACTCGGTATCGGAATGGGACTTGTACGGTATATTGGACATTATGGTTCTGCTGGACATTATGCTCGTATATGTAACGAAGCTGGGTGCATCGGTTTCTCGGTACAAGGATATCAAAACCATGGGAATGCTGGAAACAGTGAGACAAAACCACAACTCGGTTATTATGGAAACCCACCTATATGTTTTGCTATTCCTGCTGGTGATGAACCTCCTGTTGTACTCGACGCAGCAACATGTATTATGGCTGATTATCAGCGCGGTGAAGAATTTGATGAACTCTTGTCAATGATCCCAGCTGCTTTCTTTAAGAGTATTGGTTACACAGCGGTCGCTTGTCTACTCGGTGGAGCATTGACTGGGTTTACAGAACCTGCATCTGAAGATACTGCAAAATGGAGCGGAGCACGACATGGTGGTATGGTTCTCGCTATTGATATTGAATCAATTGTTCCTACCGACATCTTCCATTCAGAAGTAGATCGATTAGTTAGAGATGTCCGCGAGACCTATCAACCAATGCCAGGAACAGATAGAGCATTGCTACCTGGTGCTATTGAACAAGAAAGAGTAGAACAACACCGAAGTGAAGGAATTCGATACGGTGAAATGGAACAGAGTTCTGCACGTTCTGCCAGTGAACGCCTCGGGGTTCCGTTACCTTGGGATGAATAATTTTACTACAATGAAATTTCAATTATCTAAATAAAATTGGTTTACTGTTTACAGAAAGTTCATTGAAAATTATTACAAATAGCAATTAACTGATATCTTTATATCAATGTATGTAGTTGCTTTATCAAAGAACGAAATTGACGGGTTTTAACTTGCTTTAATATCTATTTATTTATATACTTTGATTAAGAATACCATATTACGAATACCATATTAAGAAAATTTATAAAACAGACTTCAAGAATTCTATAGAGAATATTCAAGTTTACTGAAGTTTGCTGAATTGTCAATTAATTTGCGGAGGATTCTCTATGATGCAATTAAAATTTAGAACCATTTACTTCTTTTATATATTAACCCTCTTATTTGTCATATCTGCTTTTTTCCAAGCGAACTTAATAGCACAAGAAAATTCTGAATCTGGTTTACTATCAGTCAGTTCCAATTATATGTTTGAAACTATTGAGGTGGAAGGTGTAGATTTCTTAGAAGTAACCGCAAGTAGTGACTTTGAAGATTACGCTGGAAATACACATAGTGATGATGGTCAAAAAACTGTCGGGTTTACTCTCATTGATGGTGTATTTACCACCTACGATTTTCCCGGATCACAGAATACATATTTCTATGCACTCGGCAATAATGGGGATGCAGCTGGACATTATCAAGATAGCGAAGGATTGTTCCACGGAGTTGTATTAAAAAATGGAGAATTAAGTCAATATGACTTCCAAGGGGCTGTTGAAACATTTCTATACGGAATTAGTGATTCTACTGGGGCATTAACTGGTAATTTTATTGATGAATCTGGTATACGAAGAGGGTTTTCCGCGGATGAAATAATTGAATATCCAGGAGCAAAAGAAACCTTCGCTGATTTTGTGAATGCCAGTGGTGGCATGGTTGGCAGCTATGTAGATCAAGATGGGATTTACCACCCATATATTCGAACACCGGCAGGTAGGTATGTATCAATTGACCTGCCCAGAGCCGCTCTATTGGATTACTTTTTTGTCCACGGTATCAACGATGCAGGTACTATGGTTGCCAGAGCAAAACCGAAGGGCGAGGCACCAATTACTTTTGTTGGGACATTTAGAGAAGGATTAAAAGACTTCAAAGTACCTGGTAGTCTAAGTACAGAAGGATATAATATCAATCAAGACGGTTCTATTGTAGGAAACTATGTTTCAGACGATGGACGCACACACGGTTTCATCGCCCGTCTCATCTCTGAAACAGATGTTCCTGTGCCTGTTGAACCTCTTGTACCACAAACTGAATTTAACTATACTTTTGAAAGCATCAACATCCCTGGTGTAGATTTCTTGGAGTTAACGGCAAGTAGTGATTTTGAGGATTACGCAGGAAATACCCACAGTGCTGATGGTCAAAAAACTGTAGGGTTTACGCTTATCGACGGAGTATTTTCGACCTATGATTTTCCCGGATCAAAAAACACTTTTTTCTATGCATTGGGAAATAATGGTGATGCAGCTGGACACTATGAAGATAGCGATGGACTATTCCATGGGGTAATTTTAATAAATGGTGAGTTAAGTCAATTTGATTTTCCGGGTGCTGTTCAAACCTTCATATATGGCTATAGTGATGCCACAGGAGCATTAACAGGGAACTTTATAGATGAATCTGGTATTCGGCGCGGATTTTCCGGAGAAAGAATTGTTGAATTCCCAAATGCACCTGAAACTTATGCTGACTTTATTAACACAGAAGGTCGTATGGTAGGCAGTTATGTAGACCCAGATGGTACATTCCATCCATTTACACTTACTGCAAATGGAAGATTCTTATCCATTGATCTGCAGAATGCATCTGATTATGAATACTTTTTTCTCCACGGAATAAATGATGTAGGTACTCTGGTTGGCAGGGCACAGAAATATAATGATATACCACGTACCTATGTTGGTTCATTTCAGCATGGTCTTGTTGAATTAAACTATCCGGGAAGTGTAAGCACAGAAGGTTATAATATCAATCAGGACGGTTCAATTGTAGGGAACTATAAATCCGATGATGGTCGTACACACGGATTCATTGCTCGACCTGTGACAAAAGCACTGAGTGACTTTTTTGACAATACTTTCAATATGACACTTTCTAAAGGGTTAAACATGTTGTCTGTACCATTAGCACCACCAACACCCATGACTGCAAAGTCACTTGCGGGTATTACTGGATCAACTATGGTGATTGCACTTGAGGCTAAAAGCCAAAGTTTTATTGGATGGACACCAAACGCTCCTAATGATGGATTTCAAGTTGAGGGTGGACAAGGATATATTGTCAATGTACCAAAACCACGGAATTTCGCTTTTACTGGTTCACGTTGGACAACTCATTCAGAAGACGCAGCATCACCTGCTGTAAATCCGCTACAGTTTTCACAAGAAACTTGGGCTTTTGTCGTAAGTGGTAAGTTAGATGGAAAATCTACTTATGACGGATACAAAGTAATTGTGCGGAACATAAGAACGAACAATACGATTTCCGCAAATGTTGAAGGAGATTATTTCGCTGCTGCTACTGCTGATCTAACAAGAAAAAGTGTCGTTAATGTTGGAGATGTAATTGAAGTACAGGTCATTGCTCCAGATGGAAATATTGAATCACGAACTCTTCGTTTGAAAGTATCACCTGAAGATTTGGTTAACGCTATGTTATCGGTTAATATTGATGAAATCGGTAAACCCATAAACAACCAACTCTTACAGAATTACCCGAATCCGTTTAATCCTGAAACTTGGATTCCATATCAACTGTCAGAAGAGAGTTCAGTTTCGGTAAAAATCTATGACACAACAGGAAAGTTGATTCGGTCTCTTCCGATTGGAATACAATCCCCAGGATTCTATAATAGTCGTGATCGTGCCGCGTATTGGGATGGACGAAATGTATTTGGTGAACAAGTGTCAAGCGGCATCTATTTTTATCAATTGACGACACCAACATATCAACAAACACGACGACTCGTTATAGTAAAATAGAGATTTACTCTCAGATTTAACAGGTGTCACAGTTATTGTTTCTTTGTAACTGTGACACCTGATTCCATGTAAACCAAGAAAGAACAATACTTCAATCTAATACCTTCAGTTCATTTTGTCGATTCGAATTAAACTCAGAAGAAATTATAGATTAAGAAGTAAGGAGTATCTATTATGAATATACGTTTATCAACTAACTTTTTATATATCTCTATAATTTTGTTTGTGTGTCAAAGTTTTTATTTACCAATTACGGCAGATGCGGAAGTTAGTATAGAACCAATTCCTACCATATCAGAATCAAAATATTCTTTTGAAAGTATACGCGTTTCTGGAGTAGATTTCTTACAATTAAGTTCAAGTAGTGATTTTGGAGACTACGCCGGTACAACAATGAATTCCGATGGAAACAAGTTGGTAGGTTTTACTATCATTGATGGTGTATTTAAGACCTATGATTTTCCTGGTGCAATTAATACATTCTTCTATGCATTAGGTAATAATGGTGATGCCGCAGGTTATTATGAAGATAGCAACGGTCTACACCGAGGGGTTGTTTTGCAAGATGGTGAGTTGGAACCCTATGATTACCCCGGCTCAGTTGAGACTGAAATATGGGGTATTAATGATTCTACAGGTGAATTCAATGGGAATTATGTTGATGAGTCTGGTATTCGTCGTGGATTTATCGGAGATGTAATAATTGAGTATCCTGGGGCACCAGAAACCTATATAGATTTTGTAAACACAGAAGGTCGTCTTATCGGGACTTATGTTGACACTAACGGTATATTTCATGCGTTTGCCCGGGAAGGGGATAGTGGGTTGAGATCACTTGAACTACCAGATGCAGCAAATTTAGAATTCCTGTTTTTTCACGGTATCAATGATGCCGGTGTATACGTCCTGCGTTCTAAGAAAATTGGCGATGTAACACGTACCTATATCGGAACCAATCGTGGCAGAAAAGAATTACAAGTTCCAGGTAGTGTAAGCACAGAGGGGTATAATATTAATCAGGATGGTTCAATTGTAGGTCACTATGAAACAGCAGATGGACAGATATATGGATTTGTCGCTAAACCAACAGAAACCCCACCCCCACCACCCTCTACCTTCAAGTTTACATATCAGAATATTGATGTCCCAGGTATTGATTTCTTACAATTGACTGCAAGTAGCGATTTTGAGGATTACGCTGGCAATACTCTTAGTCCTGATGGTGAAAAAACAGTTGCTTTCACTCTTATTGATGGTATTTTTACTACTTATGATTTTCCTGGGGCAATTAATACATTCTTCTATGCATTAGGTAATAATGGTGATGCCGCAGGTTATTATGAAGATAGCAACGGTCTACACCATGGGGTTGTTTTGCGAGATGGTGAGTTGGAACCCTATGATTTTCCCGGTTCAGTTGAGACTGAGATATGGGGTATTAGTGATTCTACAGGTGCTATGACCGGGAATTATGTTGATGAATCTGGTATTCGTCGCGGATTTACCGGAGATGAAATACTTGGGTTCCCTGGAGCATTAGAAACCTATTCGGATTTTATAAACGCAGAAGGTCGTCTATACGGAACTTATGTTGACACTAACGGTATATTTCATGGCTTTGTACGGGATCCGGATGGTGGATTGAGATCAGTTGTTGAACCTGAGGCAGAAAATTTAGAATTCCTGTTTTTTCACGGTATCAATGATGCCGGTGTATACGTCCTGCGCTCCAAGAGAATCGACGATATACCACGAACTTATTTCGGAGCGACATTCGGAACAAATCGTGGTAGAGTAGAATTACAAGTACCAGGCAGTGTAACCACAGAAGGTTATAATATTAATCAAGACGGCTCAATCGTAGGAAATTACAAATCCGCAGATGGTCGTACACACGGATTTATAGCGAAACCTGCTACTGAGGAAGTAAGTGACTTTTATGGAAACATATTCAATATCAAGTTAACACAGGGTCTCAATATGTTGTCTGTACCATTAGCACCACCAACCCCAATGACTGCAAAGTCACTCGCAGGTATTACTGGATCAACAATGGTGATTGCCCTTGATGCAAAAAGTCAAAGCTTTATCGGTTGGACACCTAATGCTCCTAATGATGGATTTCCAGTTGAGGGTGGACAAGGATATATTGTCAATGTACCAAAACCACGGAATTTCGCTTTTACTGGTTCACGTTGGACAACTCCTTCAGAAGACGCAGCATCACCTGCTGTAAATCCGCTACAATTTTCACAAGAAACTTGGGCTTTTGTCGTAAGTGGTAAGTTAGATGGAAAATCTACTTATGACGGATACAAAGTAATTGTACGAAACCTAAGAACGGACAATACTATTACTACAAATGTTGAAGGAGATTATTTCGCTGCTGCTACTGCTGATCTAACAAGAAAAAGTGTCGTTAATGTTGGAGATGAAATTGAAGTACAGGTCATTGCTCCTGATGGAAATATTGAATCACGAACTCTTCGTTTAAAAGTATCACCTCAAGATTTGGTTAACGCTTTGTTATCGGTTAATATTGATGGAATCGGTAAGCCTATAAACAACCAACTCTTACAGAATTACCCGAATCCATTTAATCCTGAGACTTGGATTCCATATCAACTGGCTGAAGAGAGTTCAGTTTCGGTTAGAATCTATGACACAACAGGGAAGTTGATTCGATCTCTTCCGTTTGGAATACAATCCCCAGGATTCTATAATAGTCGTGATCGTGCTGCGTATTGGGATGGACGAAATGTACTTGGTGAACAAGTGTCAAGTGGCATATACTTTTATCAATTGACGACACCGACATTTCAACAAACGCGACGACTTGTTATAGTAAAATAGTATCATTATATGTGTCACAGTTATGCTATCAGTGTAATTGTGACACATAGTATAAATATAAGGTAAGGAGTGTTTTAGAAATTCATTAATAGCTGCAAAGTTCATTAATTACGCGAGTTTAATATAAACCCTTAGTACTACATATCTCATAAATACGAAACGTATGCACCGATATTTTCATACCCATAGGATAGTGCTTTCACGTCCTACATTCTCCACAAGATCTGCTATTCTGACAAGAATATTATCCAACCAAATCCTCTTATCCAAGAAGTCTATGCTATCTGTGTAGTCTGTAATCCAAACATCTCAAAACAATCCAAAGATATACAGACCACACCAAATATACACCTATGCTGCCAATTTATTTAAATTGCCTTGGACTGAAACTACATGAAGTTTAATCCTGTGAATACCATACGCGCATTCTGTGTTGATTGATAGATCCACAATATAAGACCTGGTGATCACGCTTCATAAGCGCAGAAGATACGGCTATATAAATTTGACGATTGAGGCAATCTGGAAATGATATTGTGTTTATGAAGGATATTCCACGACACTTATCGAAATTATGTTTAAAATCAATAACAATATAAATACTTACTGTTAATTCTGTTCAAGTTCGCTATAGTTAACATGGTTTGAAACATTAATAACAGATGGAATCCAACATAACCATAATATTATTATAGAATTATTGTCTTATTTATTATGGATAGACACAAGTGTGGTTATTTATTATCTATGGATAAAGGGCTTAGGGATTACCACCTGTGTTCTTTACTCGGTATTTGGTAACATTCGCTCTGCTTTATTTGGTTAATACACAGAAGAAAAAGTCGTAAATTTGAACAATTAGTGTTATAATATACTTCAGACAACCCGTTAGTTTAAGGAGTTTTTAGTAAACTTCATGATAACTAAAGAGTTCTCTACTTACCGATTTTATTTATCAAACAAAGATTTGTAGGAGATTAAGTTCCTCTAAGTAAGGTTTTTATTATGCATATTCAGATTAGAAATATTTATTTATATACAATTGTACTGTTCATGTGCGTTAATTTCTTTATTATAACAAATACCGAAGCACAAACCAATAATACCTCATCTCCTCCATCACCGGAATTCATCTTCACTTATGAAAGTATTGATGTTCCGGGTGTGGACTTTTTAGAATTAACTGCGAGTAGCGACTTTGAAGATTACGCAGGTAACACGCGGAGTGATGATGGTGAAAAAATCGTCGGCTTTACATTGATTGATGGCGTTTTTACTACCTATGATTTCCCAGGTTCAAAGAACACATATTTTTATGCATTCGGCAACAATGGTATAGCTGCCGGATACTTCGAGGATACCGATGGGCTTCATCACGGTGTCATCTTAGAAAATGATGTGTTAAGGCAATACGATTTTCCGAATTCCATTGAAACAGAAATATACGGTTATAGTGATTCGTTGGGTGTCCTGACGGGTAATTTTACAGACGCTGCTGGCGTTCGTCGAGGATTCTCTGGGGACATAATAATTGAGGTGCCAGAAGCAACTGCAACCTATGCCGACTTTGTTAATGCATCGGGGTCTGTTACAGGAAGTTACATAGATGCTGACGGTCTATATCATCCTTATGTACGGACTTCAAATGGCACGTTTGTCTTTCATACCTATTTGGATCCAAGTAATCTGGAATACTCTTTTGTCCACGGAATCACCGATACAAGGATTATCGTTACTCGAGCTAAAGCGATCGGAGACCGTCCCCGTTCCTATGTAGGTACATCACAGCAAGGATTATCTGAACTGGAGTTTCCGGGCAGCGTAAGTACAGAAGGATACAATATAAATCAGGACGGTTCGGTCGTCGGATACTATGACACTGCAGATGGACGTAGACACGGTTTTATCGCAAAACCAACTGAGGAAACTGCTGAAAAATTTAGAGATATAGCTTATCTTCCAGCACCCGAATTCAACTATGTCTATGAGAGTATTGATGTTCCGGGCGTGGATTTTTTAGAGGTGACTGCTAGTAGTGACTTTGAGGGTTACGCTGGAAATACACGCAGTATTGATGGTGAAAAAACCATCGGCTTTACGCTTATTGATGGCGTTTTTACAACATACGATTTCCCTGATTCACAAAGTACTTTTTTCTATGCTTTGGGAAATAATGGAGTGGCCGCTGGACACTATATGGATAAAGAAGGTCTCTATCATGGGGTCATATTAGAAAATGGCGAGTTACGACAATACGATTTTCCAGGTGCAAAAGAAACGTTTATATACGGTTTTAGTGATTCAACTGGCGCACTGACAGGTAATTTTATTGGAAATGATGGTGTTCGCCGTGGATTCTCTGGTGACGAAATTGTTGAAGTTCCTGAAGCTACTGCTACTTTTGCAGATTTTGTAAATGCTGCAGGTTCTATCATAGGCAGCTACATAGATTCTGATGGAATATATCATGCATTTGCACGTACACCGACTGGTAGGTTTATTCTTTTGGACTATCTGGATCCTACCAATCTGGAATACTTTTTCTTACACGGGATAAACGATGCAGAAGGAAGTGGCGTGTTCGTGATTGCACGAGCCAAAGCGGTCGGTGATCTTCCACGGTCCTATGTTGGATCATACCTATATGGACTACATGAATTGGAGTTTCCGGGCAGCGTTAGTACAGAAGGTTTCAATATAAATCAAGACGGTTCTGTCGTCGGACACTATGATTCACCCGATGGACGTAGGCATGGGTTTATAGCGAAACTTACCTCACGAATGAAAGCAGAAAGTTATTCCAACAGCTACACTATCACACTGGCTAAAGGCTTAAACATGCTTTCTGTACCTTTAGCTCCTCCAAAACCAATGACTGCAAAATCACTTGCGGGGATTGCCGGGGCAACAATGGTGATAGCACTTGACGCAAAAAGCCAACAGTTCATCGGTTGGACACCTGATTCACCTAATGACGGATTTCCAATTGAAGGCTCACAAGGCTATATCGTGAATGTTCCACAGGAACGCAACTTTGCTTTCATCGGATCGCGCTGGATGAATCCAACTGAAACTGCTGCGGCACCCACCATATCCTTGGAGACCCCAAAAGAAGCTTGGGCATTTGTCGTAAGTGGTAAGTTAGATGGAAAATCTACTTATGACGGATACAAAGTAATTGTGCGGAACATTAGAACGAACAAGACGATTTCCACAATTGTTAATGGAGATTATTTCGCTGCTGCTACTGCTGATCTAACAAGAAACAGTGTCGTGAAGGTTGCAGATGTAATTGAAATACAAGTCGTTGCTCCTGATGGAAATATTGAATCACGAACTCTTCGTTTAAAAGTATCACCTCAAGATTTGGTTAACGCTATGTTATCGGTTAATATTGATGGAATCGGTAAACCTATAAACAACCAACTCTTACAGAATTACCCGAATCCATTTAATCCTGAGACTTGGATTCCATATCAACTGTCAGAAGAGAGTTCAGTTTCGGTAAAAATTTATGATACAACCGGAAAGTTGATTCGGTCTCTTCCGCTTGGAATACAATCCCCAGGATTCTATAATAGTCGTGATCGTGCTGCATATTGGGATGGACGAAATGTACTTGGTGAACAAGTGTCAAGTGGCATATACTTTTATCAGTTGACCACACCTACATATCAACAAACGCGACGACTTGTTATAGTAAAATAGATTCTCATTACTTAATTTTACAGGTGTCACAGCCATTTTCTCTATGTAACTGTGACACCTACATTAAACTATTAGAAATACAATCTCTCCAAACCAATTTCTTTTTGTAATTCTCCTTCCTCCCCTTTTAATTATTGAGTGATCTATTACCTGACAAAAATCCTAAATTTACATGAACTTGATAGTATGAGTATCGGGGAACCCTGAGTTAATGCCATCAGGTGTTCATACTCGAGGATACCAAACTGCATTCATACCCGGGGAACTCCTAAATGGGGTTCATACCGTTGATTCTGATTCCTGATTCTTGATTCCTAATTTGAGGGACGAAATGTGTGAAATCCTATTCAGATTCCGGGATCAAACAATAAATGTTGCAAGACCGATTCTCAGCGTAATCCTATATCATCCGCGATTCAAAAAAGCAAACCATCACTATCCAAAGCCTTCTTCTCCGTGTAATCCGAGATTCTGACATAAGGGACAAATAGCAGGCGACTAACAGCGTTTCAGATAACATGCATAATATATAAAAATAAATTGAAGAAAATAAATGACAAAGCAACTAATATCATATAGGCAAATGTACATTGACATAAAAAACTCACGTTACAATAACATATAGAGAATTATTATAATACATAGTAGTAATATAAAGTGTATTATAATCTAATCCAATAATCTGATTTTTCAGGAGTGAATCTGCCGATAAAAATTATGTTATGAGAATATTTAAGAGTAAAAACAGAATCATCGCTAATCAAGGAAAACCACAAAATTGTTACTTTTTTCAAATTTTAGAATTAGAGGTTTAATTCGCTACAAACCCAGACAGGGACTAATAGGAAAGGCAGTGTAATAACAAGATACAATCCTACACTTTGTAGGAAAAGTGTAACATT
>JAGFCA010000075.1 GCA_022394755.1 Candidatus Poribacteria bacterium | reverse complement strand
ATTAACCAATATGAACAATACATATCGGGTTTCACTTCGTTCTACCCGACCTACAGACATTATTCACGAGTGTGAACATTGTGTCTAAAATTATCGAAACTAAATAACCCTGTAGAAGTGGGGAATGCTTTACGGTATTCATACCGTAAGGCATTGCCCAGGAAACCGTTCCAACTAACTTGAGAATGACAATTTTCCCTTAAATTGATGCGAATAGATTCGTTCATCAACCCAACGCACTATACTGATATTTTCGAAATGGTTCGGTTAGAAACCGAACCTACCAATATGGTGTGAAATATGAATTGGGAAGCACACAGTCTACTGTCCAAAAACTTTCAAGAATTCAGGATCGTCTTTTACATCTGAAAATTCATCTGTATTAACAAAAGATGAGTAGTAACTATCACGAAAATTATAAGAGGTAATAGCGTAGTCGTTCTCAGCAATCTTCAAGTGGTGCAGAGTTTTTTCACGGTCTTTATCTGTTGCCCATATACTTACAGCGAGCATGAAGTGTCCATAGTGATTCTCTCCCCCTAAATCACATGCGACCTGTAGAAAACTTCTTGCTATACTGTACTTATTTATCCACACTAGAGAACAACCTATGTCATGAGAAAGCCAGATAAGGTCACCTATACTAACCGGTTGACCTGCATTATATTTCTTATACTCCACTTCCATATAGTCTTTGAGTTCAGTGATGATTTCCTCAAAACGTTCCATATTATTTCGTCTGTGATAGATTAGCAATCGATTTGTTTTCACAATTAACCAAAATCGGAAATAGTGTCTCCAATCCTGTTTAGCATTGGTTTTTTCTAACTTTTCGAGTTCAATTAATGCATCATCCAATTTGCCATTTCCTCTTAGCACTTCTGCACCGATCTGTAGAAATTCGCATTTGTTAAAATAACTTACTTCAGGTTTTTTTAAACGTTCCGACGCCTCATGATATAGTTGAATCCACTCATCATTTCGATCTACTGCTGACCAAGCCCCAGGATTCTCAAGATTAGAACAGAAAATATGTAATATATCCTTATCGGGAATTTCGTTTTTACATGCCCAATGATATAGTTGTAATTGTTCTTCAACTGATTCCCGGTGTCTCCCAAGAATTGCCAGACTTGAGGCTAATTCTTGATGTGCCCAAAAACGTTCTTTATTATCAGAGGCATCATTCAAAAAGTTATTTAGAAGTGAGATTTGTTTTTCAATTCCCTGCTTACCCATACGAGGATATATGTCATCAACTAATAAATGCACAACTTCAGGAGTAATATCTCCCTTAAGTGTATCCTCAATCTCATTGAATGTTTCTGTTAGAAGGTCATCTCTGGATGTAGGATTCGTTTTTACTTGTTCCATGTATGAATCGAATTTGCTTTGAATTTGATCCAATTGACTCATAATATTCTCCTTTAGTTTTTCTGATAATGGAAAATAATCTAAGAATTCTTGATTGATGATTTCATTATCTGATTGTAAACGTTTTCGTGCGCGTTGAAGACGGCTTGTAATTGTATTTACCGAGACCCCTATAGTTTCACTAATCTCTTTAGTTGACATATCATCAAGGTAATAGAGGATTAGTACATTACGTTCCTTTTCTGGCAATTTTTCTAAAAGTTTATTTACAAGCTTCTGACAATATTCGTTCCTCTCTATTTCACGTTGTTCAGTCATGTGGTGTTTAAAGGAAGATAATTCAATTTCATCATTATCTGTGACATCTAAGGATTGTATTTCTGGCTTATACTTTCGTACCCAATCGGTACATAGTCTATCTGCAATTACATGAATCCATCCAGCAAATTGAGTATGATTTTTTAATGACGGTAGTTTATTATATGCCTTCAGGAAAGTGTCTTGCATAATTTCTTCAGCATAGTGGTAATCTTGTATTTTTCGCCAAGCTAGGGTATGAATACTGTCTTGATATCTCTCAACCAATATTTTAAATGCAGAATCATCCCCTGATAAGAACTTTCTAATCAATTTATCATCGTTTTCTGAATTCACGAGACATCCTCCTGACTGAAGAATTCATGCCTTTAATGTAACATGACGAATAATTCGACGGATTACGTGCATAAATTTCAAAAAAGTTTAAAACAGTACTATGATAGAACTAAAGAATTTTGCAAAATAACGGATGTTCGATATAACCCAATTTAGCTTTTGCTTGTTTCCATTCTATCAGATCCACAGATTACATGGATTCCGTGAAAATGATAATATCTTGTCTGCAAGAATTTCTTCAGTTCAGAATTCCCATCGAAAGAAGTAATCGGGTTTAAATTTTGTTAGGCACCATTCTAATTCTTGCTATAATATTATTTCTTGCAAGTGCCTTTATAACAAACCACCAATATACCATTTATTGAATCAATTGAGGGGGTGTATAGTAGGATGGCGTTAAATGCAATATCTGAACAACATAACTATGAAGCAAGTAATCTACAAAGAATCGAGAAATCAATTATGAAGGCATGTTTTAGTTTTGGAATGCCGCCACATAGAGCAGAAGGAGATATTGTTGACTTGGGAAAATTTCCAATTGAAATGAGGCAATTCAGGAGAAATAAAAATGAAATTAGGTTGTAAAAAGATTTCCATAGTACTTTCTATCTATCTTGTATTTTCTTTGCCATTGCCATTACTTGCGGCAATCACAGGGGAAATTATTTATAGACATCCCCTGAATCACAATGAATTATGGATTGGCAACATAAATGATGCACGGAGTGGACGATTAATTTTTAAACTACCACATATTGTTAGGAGGTTCTCCATACAGAAAGATGGTCGCTACATTGTAACAGTTGTCGAAATAACTGACAATACTCACGAATTTGCATCTTTTCACGATGTTTATCTCCTTGATAGAAAGAATCCGAATACAGCCCCAAAAAGACTGACACAAGGACAGTACCGAGAGATCATTGATGCTGCGATTTCACCAAACAAAGACGTGGTATTCACGAACCATTCATTTGAAAAAAGACCGGGTGTTTATCTCATTCCGAGTCATGAGATAGAAAAGAAAAATCCAGAAGCCAAACTAATACAACAACAAAATGCCTATCATGTGGACTGGTTAACCCATAGAAATGAAATTGTTTACAACACAGACACAAGTGTATTTCAATATAATATTTTGACAAAACAGATAACATTAATCGCAAAAGATGGTAACTTTCCAGTATCCACTCCAAATTCAAAACGTATAGCTTTTCTTACCAAAACTAAACCTTATAATATTGGGATTGTCTCAGTTGTAGGACATCGCAATTTGCATTATATAGAAGAATTGGAAAAGGGTCTTGGTATCAGTCATTTAACCTGGTCATCAGATGGATCATACCTCGTTTACACATTATTCAGACATGATCCCGCGTATACCAATTTCGCAATACACCTTGATAGTGGACGAACTGAACGAATATTGAATACATACTCCAATGGAGGTTTGTACTTATTTGAATGGGCAAGCCGGAGATACTCCGTTGAACCGACAGACAAACTTACGACTGTATGGGGAAAAATAAAACGAAAAAATGATTGAGTTTTTCGGAATCCGTTTACACCCAGATTACACCACCACGATTTTTCCCAAGTCCGTCAGAATAGTCTAATGAGTAGATTAACACCTATGGTGACAAAACTATTACAAAACCGATGGTTTGAATGTCCTGAAATACACCACAAATTTGAAGTTTGTACTGTATTAATAAAACTTTATTTTCAAAATGGTATTACTTCATAAGGTTAGAGTAAAGACTGGAGAAACATTCTACACCTTGTAGTATTGCCTTATCACTGAGACTGAATGCTTCACGTATATTCATTTGACGAGCCCCGATCTTGAGGAGACTTTGATTTTGGATTACAACAACTGCATCTGTATATTTGCGTAAATCTTCAAGTCCTTTTTGTGCTCGTTGGTGATACCGTTCACCTTCAAAATCAAATGGGTAGGTGACAACCCCAACTGTGATTGCACCTTGCTCTTGTGAAAGTGATGCTATCACTGGGGCTACGCCAGTGCCTGTTCCACCTCCCATCCCTGCAATAATGAAGACCATTTCTGTATTCTCAACAATCTTTTGCAAAGTCTGAATATTTTCTTCAGCAGCTAATTTACCAATCTCTGGATTTGCTTTACAACCAAGTCCTTCAGTGGTTTTTTGACCTATTTGAATATGGATTCCATATTTACACTTTTCAAGTGCTTGTTGATCTGTATTTACAACGTAGGATTCAACATCTGTCATACCTACATCTACCATCCGTTGGACTGCATTACTGCCTGCAGCTCCGACACCAATCAACCTTGTTCTTGTTTGTGTCTGAGTTGTTTCATCTTGCTTTTGTATCATAGTTCCCCCTATTTTAGGTTCCACACCGAACTCTTTCCGAAGCAGTTCACGTGCTTGTCTTAATCTTGTCTTGATTGTTCCAATTGCTAATCCAAGTTCAACGTGTATTTCAGTAATACTCCACATTTCCAAATAATATAATTCTGCAATACGCAGTAATTTATCTGGTAGTTGATGCAGTGCTTCAGATATTGTTTGGTGAAGTTCTGTTTTGTTGAAATGTGTAATGGAGTCTTGATTAATTCTTTCTAATATAAATACATCAGAACACAGTATTACATGATTTGAATATTTACGAGAATTATAATACCTCTTACAGGCATTGTAGGCAATGACACCGAGCCATGCCGCAAGACTCCCAGGATTTTGTAATCCCTTGATGTTTTCCCAAACAGACCTCCAAACATCCATTAGTATCTCTTCAGCATCACAACGTGATCTTGAATTTGCGATAATCCCTTTCCATATATGCGGACTAAAACGTGACATCAGTTCTGTTAATGCTGACTCATCCCTGTCTTGTGTAAGTCGTATGAGTTCTTCATCTGTTAGCTCTGTGTATATAGTTGTTTTGTCTTGCATATATAGAGTTCCTATTAGATTAACCTTAAGAGAGGGATTTAGTAGATGATGGTTTAAAAAAATAGAGTAAGTAGATAAATTTAATTATGACACTGAACACCTAAATTCATTGTGTTTATTCATTTTTAATTGGAGTGTTGCAATTTGTTGTGTGAATTCTTTATCAATTACTGTCTTCTGTTTTTAGGTATTTTAATGGACTTTCAAGATTATAATCTCCCGATGCCTCAAGAAAATGCTGCACAAGATAGACATGACCAGCACCGATAATCAACAGGATGCGATCTTCAGATGAATCGGTAATCCGCGTTAGATTCACAAAAATTTTGAGATTCCTATCGTACCAATAATGTGACAGCCAATTCGCTCCGGGGTATTTGTCGCCTAAACCAATCCGCGTGCTTCGTAGGTATAGCTGATGTTCGGCACACCTCCCTTCAGGTTGTTTGCCTCGAATGTACATGTCAATAAGAGATTCGTATTTTGTAGGTACAATCCAGACTCTGCCATCTTCCTCCTCGTGGAATTCCACATCAGCATCAGAATAATAGTCTTCTACAGTTGATAACAAGTGTTCTTGATTGTGTTCCTTTGCGAATTTATCAGTATCGGTTAAATCCGAGTCAAAATCTTCTGGAAAAAACGGGTTATGCTTGGCCAATAATCAACACCGTACAATTTCTGATGTCCCATCTGCTTAGCTAATCTAAACCCAATCTGGTCACCTTCTCCACGTTTGAGTTCGTAGGTGTCTTTTAGATAACCTTGGTAGTTTGCATTAATTTCAGGCATAAATCTTTCATCTACTTCAAGGGCTACTTTTGTCGGTTGGAACGGTTTAAGTAGTGTCACAAGTCGTTCAATTTCACTCTGGCGTTTTGGTGCAAGCACATCGTCCATTTTAAAATTGTATGCGTCCATGCCAGGATTCGCTAAGTGTCTACTGCCGAGAATCATAATTGTTGGCTTCATCTTGTGTTCTCCTTTCGATATTTGAAAACATTTTAGCATGTTTGAGGAATTAGTATTCTGTCCATCCAAAAACTATATGTATTAATAAATAATGTCGCGACCAGAAGGTCGCTCCTCATGTAATAAATTGACACCGAATGCACGTATGGCATACGGTGTCAATTTTATTACTTCACCTGTTATTGTGTTCTTATATCATCTCACGTTACCCATTGGGACAAGTATTTAGATTCTCTATAGATATAATATTTTAGATTAGAATGTGCGGGACCATTTAAAGCTGGCTTGATATCCACGATCTTTTTCAATGGGTCTAGCGAAATTTAACCTAAAAATACCCCATTGGAAACCGATCCCGAGGTTAACCATTGGATGAACATTTTTTATGTCTTCCAAATTCTCCCACGCTTGTCCAATGTCTACAAAAGGCACAATGAAGAATCCGTCTGATAGGTTATGTAGATATTCCAGATTTAAAAGGAATCCGTGATTTCCTACAAATTCATAGAGTGAATATCCTCTTAATGTTCCGATACCGCCAAGAACAAATTGACGTTGGTAAGGCAATGAAGATTCTGTAGCTGCAATTCCTATTTTCAGTCGAGTATCAATCCGATTTTCACCTATAGGATGGTAATTCCGAAGATGTATAATAAAACGTGTAAAATCATACGTAGAACCGATTTCAGAATTAGAGTGTTCAATAAGAATTGTGTTATACCATTCGTTATTGTTCGCTCGGTTTCTCAAGTCGTATCTAACTTTAGTATCTTCCCGTGTATCAAAATCGTATTTTAAGCAGAGACTATGCATATTGCCATCATATATGAGAGCATTTGCTCTGTCACTTCTATCTAAGTTATAACTTTCACTGCCGATTCTAAAGTAAGAATCGGTTTTTCTGAAAATGCTTGCATGTTCTTCTAAGAGGAGTGTTAGTCCAAACGTATGCTTCAATGTAGGATTTTGCCATTGAAGAGCCATCACTCCTCCTTGTCTGGTATAATAATCTTGAAAGTCTGTATCAATGAATGCTCTCAAGAATTGCTCGCTTCCGGTTACCAGTAGATCTCTATCCCTTGCAGATGTTAACCTATGAATTTGAGTAGTATATGTTAAATTTGCATTCTTACCTAATTTGACTCCACCCCCAAGCCGATAATTAGGAGCATCTGCTTTAGTAGCAAAACTCATACTACCAAATAAGAAAGGTTTAATTCCTAATTGGGATCTCATACTGAAATCATCATTCATATCAATAGGGATTGTACCATTATTTACATTACGGCGTATAGTTTCACCTGAACGATCAAAGAAGAATGGATCAGAATTCCAACGTGAACCAATTTCAAAACCACCACCGAGTAGAATCCCATCTACAGGATTTAATCCACTGGTATTAACAAAACGGAGGTAATCTCTGTTTGTTTTTGATACATTCTTATCTTTAGCGAGAACAAGAGGGACACTGTGTTTGTCTTTTTCTAATGCATCTAACATCCCCTGCATGAGTGAGAATTTGGTTGGTGGTATAATTTGTTTCCAGTTACCATCTTGTTGGTAATTCTGTTCATCGCCGATATTTGACCACCATGAATGTTCCCCAGTTCTTTTGTGTTTTCTTTCAAAGTTGATTCCCATATTGATTGGTTCAGAGCTTTCTGGATAATCAAGAATTCTCCATGGAATTTCCATCTCTACAACCCAACCATCTTCGACTATTTTTGAGACTACCTTCCATTGATTAACTCTTTCATCATCATTTTTTCTTGGAGTGCCAAACTGAAGATATTTATTTCCATTTGGGTTTACCATAAACATAGTTCGTTGTGATGATTTGTGTGTATGGAATGGGTCAATAGTAAAACAAACTGTATCCTCATCCTTAAAGGGTATTTGATCATTTGTTTGTCGTGCGATTATATTATCTGGTTTGGAATCTTTAAGATGCCAAGCCAGATAAATTGATTTATCAGTGTAGACCAGTTTTGTTTCAGTTTGTTCTCTAACTAATTCTTTCGTAGTAGCATTTGTGAATTTATCTGCTATTGGTGCAGTTTTCCAGCACTTATCTCCAAGTTGACCATCGATAATTGGTGGTTTTTCGGCTTTGACCCCAAGTAACTCTCTTTGAATCTTATGCCATTTAGGAGATAGATCTACCTGTGTCTTAAGGTTTCCTTTCTTTAATGACCCTTCAAAATCAATATCTGCCATTCCAAAACTACTTAGATTTCCCAGTAGTTCTGTAATTCTATCTGGTGCAATTTGACCAATGATATTGATAAGAGTCACCTCATCAGGGTTTTTAGTAGCAAAGATTACAAAGATACCATAAGCAACATCTTCATCATATAACAAACTGATTTCAACTATTTCGGCTTGATCTCTTTTGTTTTCTCTGTCATTGATTTTTACAAGAGTTTCCCATTTATCTGCCTTTAGTTTATCTCTATAATATTTAATCATTCCTGATTCAGCGACACCGTACTCCCCATAGGTACGTAAATAGATGCCTTCAATCATTTTAATTAATTCTACCACTTCTGGTTTTGAATTCACGGATTTAGTAACCAGACTAATGAGTTTATCAGTTAGATTAACCTCAACTTGTGCTTCAAGTTCATCCATATAGTCAAATGGAATTAGTCCTTTTTTGATGTTTTTATCTTTGTTTTCTTGGGCAAATGAATTCTGAATCGGTAGAGTCCAAATTAGTAAACATAATACTGTAAATAATAGTGAAAGAGTTCTTTGCAGTTTCATGGTCTTTTCTCCTGTAAATGTAATGTGTATAAATAATTTCCTTGCTTACCTGTGGAAGAAATGCTTTTCAATCTTTGTCCTTATCACTATTAATTCCGAAATTACCATCTATTTTGATGTTCTTCATGAAATCAGGTTTTGTTTCCATAATTTTTCCGAAGAGGATCCCAAGTTTTTGGAAATCAATTTCACCAAAAATATTCACAAAGGTAGTGTTCTGTTTGTCAGTGAAAGACACAAAAATACCGTTTAGTACACCAGGTGTTTCAGCAAAGAGTATACTGACGTAAAGTTCATCTTTTACCTTGACGATCTGCTCCCAATTTTCGGTTTTCAATGTTTCTTGGAAATTGCTTTTCATATTGTCCAATTCTAATGACTGTTTATCATAACTATGAACGAAAACCCCATCAATCATTTCTGCATATTCACCATATTCAGGAAGATTTAAAGTAAAATTGATAAAGAGAACGAAAAATGATTGGTCTAAGTTAACTTCAACAATTGGAGTTGGACTATTTGGTAATTGCATATCAATTTTACCACGTACCACATTCGTCTGTGCAATTGTACTGGCAAACAAGCAGATGGTGATAAATAGAGTAGTGAGTGTTAAACGTTTCATTTTATTTTTCCTTTGCAGTATCTATTTGTTAATTGGTTTTTTATCTGAACCCGTTAAAATGTGTAGTATATCAAGACTGTTCTGTATTGATGTTGATATTTCTATTGTTGGTTTTAGTGCCCGTTGTGGAACATCATCAATGTTGAGAGATGTGAAACTTTCATTTACCTCCATACTTGTCTTGTGTACTGCAATATGAACTTTATTCATTGCATAATAGAACTCTTCTTTCACTTGTTCCAGAACAACATTTTGATTGTATTTGTATATACCAAATCCCATTAATCCAATAATTAGAATGGTTGTCGTAATGGGTAATAAGTGTGATCGAAAATATGTTAAAAACGGTGATATATTTAGAACTCGCTGTAACCAACCATGACTATTCTGATTTGCCCGAATATAAGCAGTGACATCTCTTAATACCTCTGGTGGTGTAATCGGTTTTTCCAAACCATCTAAAACAGTATCAATCGTCTGTGCCATACGAAACTCATGCTTGCAGGTGTCACATATGGATAGATGTGATCGAATAGTTGATTCTGTCTTAGAATCTAATTCACCCATAACAAATTCTTCAATGTATGATTGGATGTCAGAACAAGTATTTAGGTTTGGTTGATGCGCCATTGATTATATCTCCATTAGACGGTTCAGTATCTCACGTAATTTTTTTCGTGCACGAAAGACAGTGGATTTAACAGTATTCTCAGACTGTCTTACTACTTTTCCGATTTCTTTGTATCCCATTCCTTCTAATTCCCGCATGATTACTATCGAGCGAATATCCGGTGGTAATTCAGCGATTGCTTGATGGATTAATTGTCTTGTTTCCTGATTAATTGTATTCTCTTCTGGAGTTGGATTTTTTTGTAGAGAATGTTCCTGTAGTAATATTTCCAACGAATCACCGTCATCTTCATCTGATAAATGTACTTGAAACTTTCGCCTTTTGATTTTATTGAAACATAGATTTCGTGCACATTTTAGTAACCAATATCGAACCGTATCTTGTCTCAATTTTGAGCGGTGTTGCCATGCCTTCATGAAAGTTTCTTGTGTCATATCCTTAGCGTCTTCAATGTTTTTTAGTAGGTATAACGTATGCCTATATACTTGATCTTGATGTTTACTGACTAACTCAAGGAATTCTTCTTCGTTCATTTCGTAACTCCACGCGCCATGGATAATACAATACAAATGAGTTTAAGAATGGTTGCATCTATTTATGATTATATACTTTTTAATTGTAAGAAATAACATAAAATACCTCAATATCGACTAGACAAAATTGCCAATATTGAGGTATGAATGAAATGAGTATTTTAGTGACAAGTCTTATTTGTTACACTGCTTTAGAAATCAATATAAATTAAGATATAGTAGTAATAGACAATCACATTGACCTAAATGATATGTATTTTGTTAGAATTGGATTTCTCATAATCTTTAATCCATTAATTTCATTGGACACAAAACGAAAATATGGTTCTGTACAGGTGTAGATTTGAAAAAAATCGGTAGTAACTCACTGCTATATTCCATTGCCACTTTATCATCGTTCATGTGTAATAATCCCTCTATTAAGTGTTTAGCATTTAGATAAATGTCGATTGTAGTTACATTATCTATATGTTCGATATCTATCTCTTCTAATGCTTCACCTAAACTGTCAGTTTGACATGAAATACACAGTTTATCTGTATGGATTGAAAGTTTCACTCTATGAAGCTTAGGATTTGATAAAACAGATACTCGTTGTAAACCTTTTATCAATCTTGTGCGATTAATTTTAATTCCTCCAATAATATCTCTTGCGAAAATTACTGGATATTCAGGAAAACCACCTGCATCTAATACTCTCGATCTTATTATAGTACTTTCATCATTAACCTGAATATAGGATTGACTACTTTTCTGACCATTCATATCATTAGTGTCTTCAATGCAAATGGATAGTTCAGAAGTATCTGAAATATGTTTCATGATATTTTTAGATGATTTTAAAGATAGAATAAATGGAGAACTACTGGATTCATTAGCTTGTTTTTTTATATTGAATTTTGCCAATGATAAAACAACCGATCCATTTGTTGCAACAATTTCAGATTTATCTTTTTCCATTTTAAAGTATAACCCATCTATACCTCTACGTCTTGATTCATCATCCACAACATATTGAGTCTTGTTAATCAGGGAATGTAAAGACTGATCTATGATCGTAAATTTTGACCTATGTAGTGTAGGTATAACTGGTATATTACTAAAATCGGATTTCTTAAGTTTATACAAGCCATCCGAGCATGAAATTTTAATTGTTTCATTATCATTATTTAATGATATTTCAATTTGATCATTATTCTGGATGTTCTGGGTTATTTCAGTCATGTATTTGCCTAATAATATAACCTCACCATCTTCTATAACTTCACAGGCTACTGTAGTCTGAATGGTGGTTTCTGAATCTGTAGCAGTCAATTCAATTCCATTATCAGTTGTTTTTATTCTTAACTGTGATTGAACGGATAAAGGGTCTTTTGTATTAAGTATATCCTCTAATTTCAATAACCCAGTAATCAAGTCATCTCTATTTGTAGTAAGTTTCATTGTTAATTCTCCTTATGATTATCTTCTCATTATTTTCTGATTACTATTGATTCAGGTTAACGAATTCTCTATGAAGATCAGGTAGGTCTTGTAAAGTGATTTGTATCCAATTAGATTCAGGTGACTCAGTTTTATGTACTTCATCATCATTCATTGATGTTTGGGATTGTGATTGGTGTATTGCTGTTATGTCAAACATTGTTAGTTGTTCCCATTTGCTATCATCTGTAGTGCCGTCAATATAGGATTTAACTTGATTGTATAATTTAGTAGAGGGTTCAGGAGAAGGCAGATCACATATCACTTCATCAACTATCTGTGCTAATTTATATGCGTATTGACAGTCTTGACAATCAAGTATATGGTTTGAAATTAGTGAATGTGTTTTTGCGTCTAATTCATCATCAATGTATTCATCTAATAATTCTTCACATTGTGAACATGATACTTCTTTGTTCATTTTACTTCTCCAACATATTGCTAAGTATTGACCTTAACTTCTTTCTGGCTCGATATAATTTCGACTTCACAGTTCCTTCTGGTATTCCCATTACTTCTGATATTTCACTATAACTCATACCGTCTAATTCCCGCATCACAACAATGAGTCGCAGTCTTGGTGGCAATTTGCCAATTGCTTGATGAACTAACCTTTTGGTCTCCTCATTACAAACACTCTTTTCAGGAGACTGCACGTGTTGTACGGATTCAGAGTGATGCAGGTTATCAACAACATTAGTAAATTCATCTGAAGTGTATACTTGATATTTTTGTCTCTTCAATTCATTAAAACAGAGATTTTGAACACATTTTAGTAACCAAGAATGAACAGTAGAGGGTCGTAATTCATTTTTCAGTTGCCATGCTTTTATGAATGTCTCTTGGGTCATGTCTTCGGCATCTTCATTGTTCTTCAATAGATAAAAAGCATGTCGATATACTTGTTTATAGTGTTTTTTGAATAATTTTAGAAATTCAGACTCAGTCATACATCGCACCGATAAAGTGTATCTGAATGTTACTACAATTAGAGACGGATAAAGTTCCATTTTTCAGATAAGTAGATTATCTGTATAAACAAAAACACCTCAATATTGATTATAAATAATCAATATTGAGGTGTTTACTAAGTGATCGATGTATTATAGATATGGCGTGAAACTACATAATTGCATTCTGAGCAGGACTTAGAAGGAGTGTTGGTAGTATCCCAATTAGGAGAACACCGATTGAAGCAATGACCAAACCCAATACCAAAGTTGATGGATATGGATTGATTTCTAATTCTTCGTCTGGTTCACTCATGTACATAGTTACGACAACTCGTAAGTAATAGAATGCTGAGATTGCTGTATTTATCGCACCAATGATAACAAGCCAAACATGTCCAGATTGGACAGCGGATTTGAAGATATAGAATTTCCCTACGAATCCTGCAGTTGGTGGGAATCCTGCAAGAGATAATAACATAAGCGTCAGGAATAATCCGAGTAATGGTTTTCGAAAACCGAGTCCAGCGTAATCTGAAATCAGGAGGCTTTCACCATCAGCATTCTTTGCCAAAATCACTGCACCAAAGGCAGCGATATTCATAACGCAATAAATTAATAGGTATAACATTGCACTTGCAGTACCATCATTACTGGCCGCAGCTAAACCTATAAGAATATATCCAGCATGCGCGATACTTGAGTATGCAAGCATACGTTTTATGTTTGTTTGTGCGATTGCTATGATATTTCCACCTGTCATGGTAATCATTGCCAACAGTATAATTACACCATTCCAATGTGGTTCCATATCTGGTAATGCTTCCATAAAGATTCGAATGAAAGCTGCGAAACCTGCTGCTTTTGGTCCTGCAGAGATAAAAGCAGCGATAGTGGTTGGTGCCCCCTCGTATACATCTGGTGCCCATTGATGAAATGGAACAATTGCTACTTTGAATCCAAAACCAACGATGAGAAGAAACATCCCTGATAGAAGAAGGGGTGATGAACTATTCTCTGTTAGTTTGGTTGCAATATCAGGAATGCTTGTTGTTCCAGTAGCACCATAGATAAGTGCAATTCCGTAAAGAAAAAAGGCACTTGCAAATGCGCCAAGTAATAGATATTTCATTCCTGCTTCACTTGATGCTGGACTTTCTCGGAAATATCCTGCTAAAACATATAGGGATAAGGACATCAACTCTAAGCCGAGGAAAACAATGATTAATTCATTCCCTCCTGCCATTAACATCATACCAAGAGTTGCAAGCAGAATTAGAAGGTAATATGGTCCCTGTTTTTTGTTATCTCTTCCCAAATAACTAAGTGAGATTAAAGTAACGAGTATTGTCGAAACCAAGAATATAACATTGAAAAATAGGGAATATGGGTCAATCTCAAACATACCGTTGAATTGTGTTCCTACCTTATTGGCTAAGATCATGTCTATTGACACCCACAGTGCAATAGCTGCTCCAACAATAGTAATCCATCCAAGTACTTTCTTTGATAGCGAGTCAATCATGTCAAAGATTAGAACAATGAATAGTGTAGAAACAATAACAAGTTCTGGCCTCAACAATGACCAGTTAATTGTTGGCATTCAAGACCTCCGTTGAAATAAGATCAATATCGCAATAGTATGCAGGGTATAGTCCCATATATAATTCGTCCAAAAGATTTATTCTCCTAAAGAAGGAAGACAAAAGTAACTATAACAAATAGCGGAACTAAGATTACTACTGACCATAACATATAACCAAAGAAACTTGGCATACTAATCCCACTCTGTTCAGCTATTGCTTTAACCATGAAATTAGGAGCGTTTCCAATATAGGTGTTCGCACCCATAAAAACAGCGCCAACAGAGATAGCAGTGAGTAATCTAACAAATGTTTGATGTTCTGCAGCTGCTAATTCAGCCATAGGTGTATTCAATATTTCTGGCACTTGAGCTTCAACTAAATGTAATTTACCAAGGGCAGTGTTATAGAAAGTCAAATAGGTTGGTGCATTGTCCAAGAAACTTGAGAGTCCACCAGTGATCCAAAAATAGTGCCAAGGTTTCTCAATTGCTACGATCAATCCGCTAAGTGCTCCTTGTTCTCCAACACCGAGGATCGTCAAAGCGGGAATAATAGTAATGAAGATTCCTGCAAAGACTTTGGCAACTTCTTCAATAGGTTCCCATGAAAACTCGTTTGCTTTCCTTAATTCACCACTAAATGGTGTGAACTTAAGGGATAAAAGTCCCATCAATACAATCAGTACATCACGTGCAATATTCTGCCAATATACATGAACACCTGCAATATTGACATCTCCCCATTTGTATGTTCCACTCATCAATACAGCTGCGATGATACCAAAAAGGAAAATTAGATTGAAGAGACCATCAATACGAATTGGTTCTTTTGCCCCATCGTCTGGTACAACTCCACCTTCACGTTTGAACATAACTGTGTCTATAATGAAGAAGAGTACAATTAAGATCACACTTATAAATACCATATGAGGGAATAATGCGGATGTTGTCCAGAAGAAAGGTACACCGTGTAAGAAACCTAAAAAGAGGGGTGGGTCTCCTAAGGGTGTTAAAGATCCTCCGATATTACTTACTAAAAAGATGAAAAATACGACCAGATGAACCTTGCTTTTTCGATACGTGTTAGCACGAATTAGTGGCCGAATCAGGAGCATTGATGCACCTGTAGTTCCTATCCAAGATGCAATGACAGTTCCAATCAAGAGCAATAGTGTGTTAACTAAAGGTGTTCCCCGCAGAGTACCACGCACCAGAATACCACCTGCTACAGTAAACAGACCCCATAAAAGGACAATAAAGGGGATATAGTCTATCAGGTAGATGTATAATATATCGTGAAAAGCTTTTCCACCATAGGCAATAAGGTAAGGTATAGCAAAGAGTAATCCCCATACCAACGACATCTTTCCGCCGTGATGTACGAGAAAATGAGAATCCAATATAAGTGGTAAAAGAGCAATAGATAGTAGAATACCAACAAATGGGATCATACTCCAAAGAGGTAATTCTTTACCATCAACTTGATAATGTCCTTGTCCTTCTTCGCCGGCAGCGAACACATCTGGTGTAATCGTCAGGAAAAGTCCGAGAATAACAATAATTATAATACAGGGTACAAATCTTAAATTCACTACTTACTCTGTTCCTCCTCATTAATCAACATAGGTTTATCAGTTTCATTGTTCTGTAATGGTTCAACAGTATTATCTATATATTCCAATTGACCCACAGCTGGTGTGTTTTGTGTTGTGTCTACTTTTTTGACAACTTCATCTACAGACATTTTCATAGGTTTTAAGAAGGAATTTGGGTAAACACCAATCCAAAAGATCAATGCAATGATGGGAATAAGTAGTACAATTTCTCGAGGGTTCAAATCTGGTAGAGATTCGTTAGTAGAATCCAGTTTGCCGAACATAACTCTTTGAAACATCCATAGCATGTAGACAGCTGCGAGAATCACACCGGTGGTTGCAAAAACAACATACCATATTGAGAATGTCCCATTAACCGCGTTAATAAAACTACCCAAGAGAATCATGTATTCACCAACAAAACCATTTAGACCAGGTAAACCGATAGATGATAGGGTAACGATCAAGAAAAATGTAGCAAATATAGGCATACGTTTTGCTAATCCTCCAAAATCGACAATCATTCGACTATGTCTTCGTTCATAAATCATCCCAACCAGTAGGAAAAGTGCTCCAGTACTTAATCCATGATTAATCATCTGTAGGACACTGCCTTGTATTCCTATATGGCTTTGTGAGAATAAGCCTAACACAACAAAACCGAGGTGACTAACACTTGAATATGCCACCAGTTTTTTCAGATCGGGTTGTACCATTGCAACTAATGCCCCATAGATAATACCAATTACTGCCAACGGTATAATCCAAGTAGTTGCATTCGCTGCTGCTTCAGGAAATAGTGGGAGACAGAAACGTACAATTCCATAAGTACCCATTTTCAGTAGTACACCAGCAAGGATTACACTTCCAACAGTTGGTGCTTCCACGTGTGCATCAGGCAACCACGTATGGAATGGAAAGAGGGGAACTTTAATGGCAAATGCTATGAAGAATGCAAGGAATAGCAAGTGAGAATGGTCAAAAGGACCATTTTGCGTCAGTGCTACAAAATCAAAACTACTATCGTTTTGGAAGTATAACGCTAATATTCCAACCAGCATGAGTGCACTGCCAGCCATAGTATAGAGGACAAACTTGATAGTGGCATAAATCCGTCGCTCTCCTCCCCATATACCTATGAGGAAATACATTGGGATTAACATTGATTCCCAAAAAACGAAAAAGAGGAAAAGATCTAAGGAGCAGAAGACTCCCAACATACCAGTTTCCAAAGCCAGGAGGGACATCATAAATCCACTTAGACCTTTTTCAATGGAATTCCAAGCTGCAATAATACATATTGGTGTTAGGAATGTTGTTAGTAGAACCAACCACAAAGAAATACCATCAATCCCGATATGATAACTAATACCTAAATCGGCAATCCATGTTGTTTTTTGACGTAGTAGCTCGTTAGTTTGGAATCCTTCAATATTTGCATCAAATCCTGTGTATAGTCCGATGGAGATAAGGAATGTCAATAAACTAATGAATAGCGCGATACCTTTAACCGCAGACGGTCCCATACCTCTAAGCAATGCAATTGCTATTACGCCAAGTAGTGGTAGGAAAATAATTATTGAGAGTAACAAAAACAAACTCCTTTAATGTGTGGGTAACCTCTACACCCAAGAACAAATACCTATAGAAACAAACAGAATGTGGACTCTATTTTCCACAACATCATACATCTAATATCAATCAAAAAATATCAACCACCAAAGCCAGAACCAATCCCAGAAAGAATGATCTGAATCTTCTCTTGCTATTTCACGTCTTCGTTTAGAAAAATAATTTCGAGATGACTTACTTCTCCACCATTCAATCAACTGTTGATTAAATGTGGCTATTTGTTTATCTGTTTTATTGCAATTGTCTAGTACCCATGCTCCCAGTCTAACATCATTATTTAACCTAACAGCTGCTTCTTTAAATGTATCTGGTGTGATACCTAAGAATGATAGAATTCGTGTATCCTGCTGAGAATCAACACCATACTTATATTTACCTATACAATCTTGGTGTGTTGCTCGTGCTTTATCAGCCATCCTTGCAACACCACGTATCCCAGCTACTTCTTTGTCAACAATGCTTCTTGGTCGAAATGTGTTTTTCTTCATTCTATTATTCTCACAGCATTTCAACTAAAGTTTCAAATATTATCTATGACCTCAACCAACAACAAAAAGGTAAAATGCTAAGAAAATGACTATGCCAATTACCATCGAAACAATATAAGCTTGCACGACACCAGTTTGAAGTCGTCTTAATGTTCCCCCAAGCCATCTGACAATAGCGGCTACAGCATTGACGATTCCATCAATAATTCCTGTATCAAACAGTTTCCATAATAAGAAATGAGATCCACTCTTAATTGGTTGTACGATGAATGTATTATATATCTCATCAATATAGTATTTATTTTCTACAAGTCTTTCTACAGAATTAGAAGATTCTTCTGCGGGTACACGATTCTTATACCGTATCCATGCAAATGCTATACCAGCTAAACCTACTATAGATGAAATTACCATAAACAGTACGACATTTCCTGCTACCTCTCCGTGTGCTTCAGGGAAAACTTTCTTAGTGAATTCGTGGAACCAACTGTGATGTCCACCAATACCTAACAGTAATCCGATAAATGCGGATGGTACGGCAAGAATAACTAATGGTAACCACATTACAGAAGGTGATTCATGTAAATGTGAAGCGGTTTCTGATTCAACCCGTGAATTGCCATAGAAGGTAACAAATATCAGACGGAACATATAAAATGCTGTAAGGAATGCTGTGATTAGACCGATGATATAAATAAATGGTGAACTTCCCCAAGCACTGTGTAATATCTCATCCTTACTCCAAAACCCACTCAAGAATGGGAACCCAGCTATAGCTAATGCACCGACCAAGAAAGTTGCATGTGTAATAGGCATTTTACTCTTAAGTCCACCCATCTTTCGCATGTCTAATTCGTTTGACATTGCGTGCATAACGCTACCAGCGGTTAGGAACATTAGTCCCTTAAAGAATGCATGCGTTACAAGATGGAAAACACCTGAAGCATACGCCCCAACCCCAACCCCAACAAACATATAACCGAGTTGACTGACAGTGGAATATGCAAGAATCCGTTTAATATCGTTCTGCTTTAGGGCAATTGTAGCTGCGAAGAATGCTGTTAAGACCCCGATCCATGCGACAACCATTCCAGTATGTGCTAACTCATATAGTACTGCTGAACGTGCTATCATATATACACCAGCAGTAACCATTGTTGCAGCGTGTATTAATGCACTGACAGGGGTAGGACCTTCCATAGCATCTGGAAGCCAAACATATAAAGGAATTTGTGCAGATTTTCCAATTGCACCGACAAAAAGGAGTAAAGTTGCAACTACGAGTGTGCTGACACCGAATACTTGCTGGTAATTTCCTGCTTCTGCTTCAGTAAAAATACTCCCAAAGTCAAGGGTTCCAAAGGCTGCAAATAGTGTGAACATACCGAGAAGGAAACCGAAATCACCGATTCTATTTACAATAAATGCTTTCTTACCTGCATCTGTAGCAGTCTTTTTCTCATACCAAAAACCTATAAGCAAATATGAGCAAAGTCCAACCCCTTCCCATCCGACAAACATCAAGAGATAGTTATTGCCAAGGACAAGGATTAACATTGCAAACACAAACAGATTTAGATAGGCAAAATAACGTGTGTATCCTTCATCTCCGTGCATATACCCGATGGAATATACATGAATAAGGAATCCAACACCTGTGATGACTAACAACATGATTGATGTTAATGCATCAACATGAAAACCTATATTGAAAGTGAACGATTCACCAGAAATCCAAGTATAGAGAACACCTGCATCGCCTTCCAAAGTATTATCAGGGTTACTATTAATGCTACCGAATGCAATAATAGAACAGATTAAGGATACGAGAACTGCGAGTGCACCGATTGATCCGCTGAGTTTTTCATTTCCCTTTAACCATTTGCCGAATAGTCCGTTTATGAGAAATCCTACAAAAGGAGAAATTAACAGAATTACAATTAGATTCAAAGCCATTTTATATCCTTCAGTTGGTCTGATATTCAGTAATCTGGTAGTTAATTATTTTCATTATGTACCGATTACTGAAATCAATTTACCTATCCTTTCAGCGAATTAATTTCATCCACATTAATCGTTTCACGATGTTTAAAGACACTTACAATTATTGCTAACCCAATTGCGACTTCAGCGGCAGCAACAGCCATAACAAAAAACACAAATAATTGTCCCTCGGCTTGCCCAAGATTTTTACTAATTGCAACAAAAGCAAGATTCGCAGCATTCAACATAAGCTCTATACACATAAAGATGATAATAGCGTTTCTACGTATTAAGACACCAATAACACCTATTGTAAAAAGAAGAGCACTTAAAATGAGATAATATTCAATTGACAGCATAAACTTTTACTTTACCTATATTGTAGATGGAACACAAGATGTATATTAATTTTCGGTTTGGTTTCCACGTTTCACCAAGACTATCACACCGATTAGGGCTGCTAACAAGATAATTGATGTAACTTCAAAAGGGAGTAGATAATCCGTAAAAAGCAACTCTCCTAATTCGCTAATTGAGTAAGTGGTGTCTGCTGCAACTTGACTCGAAGCTAATGCCGTGTCTGTGTTGTCAAGGGTTGTAACTGCAATATATACACCTTCTATTGCCAAAAGGATTCCTAAGATAATAGCAAAACCCTTTAGTTTTCCGGATAATGCACCCTTCAAAGAGAGTGTACCAAGGTTCAACAACATTATGACAAATAGGAACAAAACCATGATTGCCCCTGCATAAACAATGACTTGGACAGCGGCAACAAAGTGTGCCCCTAATAACACAAAAAGACCAGCTTGTGAGAAAAAAGTAACTATCAGAGCAAGGGCACTATAGATAGGATGTCGAAATGTTATGACAGAAACTGCCCCTATTAGAGACACTCCACCAAAAATGAAAAAAAGTATATGTTCTACACTCATCAACAATCTCCTATTCTATTGCATCCAAACCGGACAGTGGTGTTCCAACTGAATTATCAACAGTAACTTTCTTATTATTATCCACCATAAATATACCTGCAACGATTGAAATAACTATAAATGCTGCAACAACGTTGCCTATTGCAATCCAGAGTAGACTTTGATTTGTTACTATCCATAATGTACCAGTAACAACTATTGAGGTGAGAGCAACTGGTAGTAGGAACTTCCACCCAAAATTCATGAGTTGATCATAACGGAATCTTGGAAGTGTCCATCTTACCCATATAAACACAAACAAGAAAATACCTGTTTTGACAAAGAAGATTGCAAACGACATAAGTCCAGCCAGTAAAGATCCTTCTCCACCAATATTTTCCAAACCGAAGAAATGCCAACCACCTAAGAATAGTGTTACAGTTACAGCAGAACCAACGATCATATTCATATATTCTGCCATGAAGAACATTGCAAATTTCATACTGCTATATTCTGTGTGATATCCTGCTACAAGTTCTTGTTCAGCTTCTGCAAGATCGAATGGAAGTCTATTCGTTTCAGCATACATGGCGGTTGTAAACGCAAGAAATGCTGGTAGATGTATAAAACAATTCCAAACACCTTCCCCTTGTGCTATTGCGATATCTCGTAAACTCAATGATTCTGATAACATCAACACACCGATAATTGACAGACCAAGAGTTAATTCATAACTGATCATCTGAGCGGATGATCGTAATCCACCCAAGAGAGAGTATTTATTATTTGATGCCCATGCACCTATAACAACACCATAAACACCAAGTGATGTTATAGCTAAAATGTAAAGAACACCTATATTAATGTCGGCGATTTGAAGATTGATAGTTTCTCCAAATAGTTCTATAGAACTACCAAAAGGCACAACTGCGACAGTAATCATAGCAGGGACTAATAGCATCGCGGGAGCGAGTACATAGAGGGGTTTATCGACATGATTTGGTATAAGGTCCTCTTTAAATAGGAACTTAATACCGTCTGCAATAGGTTGGAGTAAACCTTGAGGACCGACACGATTTGGTCCTATTCGGTCTTGTATCCATCCGCTGACCCGTCGTTCTGACCATATCATTGCCATTACACCAATAATGAGCATATGTGCAATGATAAGTATCTTTACGATTGGTATTACAATATCAATCAATAGATTCATTTAATCTCCTTATTCAACCAATACTAATGTCTATGTCTACGCTAATTTTACGCCAGCGTCACCTATATTTTGATGTGTTGCTTCTTCGTATCCTTGTACATTTTCAGAAATAGCAATTGAAATCTCGCCTGCAAAACTATAATTAATTTCACTACCGAGTTGTTTAGCAAGTTGCTGTGTAATCTGCCAATCCACTTGAGCTTCACCTGGTGGATCAACAGTCTTACGAATTCGTTGTACCCATCCAGTAGAATTAGTGAATGTACCATCTTTTTCAGCGAAAGTAGTACCGGGTAGGACAACATCAGCTAATTCGGTAATTTCTGAAGGCAAAACATCTTGAACAATGAGGAATTCAACATTTTCTAATGCTGCTTTTTCTTCATCTTGAAGTTTTCTATCGGGAACACCACTGACAAGATACACGACTTTAGCACTTGCGACTTTTTGCCAAAGATCTTCACCCTCTAAAACAACATTTCCGTTAGCAGAACCGAGAATTGTTCTTGCACCTGCAGTGTTAGGGTTTTTGTCAGATTCAATTGTAAATTGTGGATACTTATGTTCTTCACCTGGTAATTGACCAAAGAGTCCCAATTGTGTTGTGTTTAGAACATCATGTGCGAATTGTTGTAATACATAGTTATCTTCATTTGTTCCTTGTGCGGATCCAATAACAACGATATCTTCTGCTTCCACTTCACCGAGTTTTTCTTTTATAGTGTTTATTGCATCTGCCCATTGTGTTGTCGTTTGTTCATCATCAACTTTTTTCAAGGGTAGTTGCAGGCGGTCATCTCTGTTTACATAATGGTATCCAAGACGTCCATCATCACACATCCAATGTTGGTTAATATCTTCATGGAATCGTGGTTTAACTCTATAAACACCATCTTCCTTATATTCAACAGTAATATTGCAACCAACGCTACATCCTGTACAAATGCTGTCTTCTTTATCCATGAACCATGGGCGGGACTTGAATAGGAAATCTTTACTAATCAATGCACCAACCGGACAGATATCAACAACATTTCCTGCGAGTTTATTGTCAAGAACTTGAATAGGATTACCTTCGTGGCTTCTTGGAATATCAATCTCATCATGTGAACCCCGGTTTATTAAACCGAGTTCGCCTGTACCTGAAACTTCTTGGCAGAAGCGTACACAACGTGTGCAGACAATACATCGAGTGGAGTAGAGTAAAACATCTGGACCTAAATCTTTCTTTGGCGGAACATTCTTGACTTCTACATATCGGCTTTTATCTCTTCCGTGTCTGTGGCTAAAATCTTGTAAATCACATTCTCCTGCTTGGTCGCAGACAGGACAATCAAGTGGATGGTGTACTAAAAGGAATTCGAGAATATCTTCACGTGCCTTGACCACCCGAGGACTATCAGTCCTGATGATGGCATCGAATTTTTCTTCATACTTTCTCTCAGGAGGTGCGGTACGGACAGTTGTGGTACATCCTGTCGCTAATTGTCTATCGGGTGCGATTGTCCCTGGAGGTGCACCAGGAGGTGTACCGTAGGTCTCAATGAGACACATTCTGCAGTTGGCTGGACGTGTTAATCCTGGATGATAACAATAGTGAGGAACTTCAATACCATTTTGTCTTGCAGCCTCAACAATATTCGTTCCATCTTCTACCTCTATTTCAAGGTCATTTAATTTTATAAACGCCATATTTTTACTCCAATATTCAGAATTCCGTAGTGTCTCTATCCCAGTTCAGACATTTCTTTCGGTATAATCCGTTGTTGAAATGCGTAATTTTCTTCTGGTGGTACAGTCGCTTCTTCAACAGATAAAGTTGTCAATTTACCTTCTCGGATAGTAGCTTCAAATTCAGGTCTAAACTTTCGCATATAACTGACTGCTGGCCATGAAACAGCAATACCAAAAACACAGATAGTGTTCCATGTCATTGTATCAACATTTGCTATGTTGTTAGCAACACTTTCCAAAAGATCTAAGTCTTCGTATATTTCCTCTGTTTCACCTGTGTCTCCCCATCTTCCACCTTCAGCTATACCAAACTTTGGTCTTGTAATTTTCTCTTGTCTACCTTCACCATCAGCAATCCTCTGAACAATATCTCGCACCCATGGGGTCCCCCATCGGCAAGGAGTACATTGTCCACAAGATTCATGTGCGTAGAACTTCATTATATTAAGAAGACAATCAACGATATTACGAGTTTCATTCATGACAATGATTCCACCCGAACCTAACATTGATTTGGCGAGTGTAAGAGATGTAAAATCAAGACGTGTATCTAATTCGTAATGTGTCAGAATGGGTGCTGAACTGCCCCCTGGTATAACAGCTTTAACCTCTTCACCACGTAATCCGCCAGCAACTTCAATGAGTTCTGAGCATGTTAAACCAAGTTCTAATTCATAAACCCCAGGTTCGTTAACATCACCACTAATGCAGTATAGTTTTGTACCTGTATTTGGGTCTGGTTTAGGTGGGTCGAATCTTGCGTCACCATAGATCGGTCCCATTTCTGTATACCATTCCACGCCTTTATCAACAATGAAGGGAAGGTTACATAATGTTTCAACATTTTGAACTACAGTAGGTTTCATAAACACACCTTCAACTGCTGGGAAAGGAGGTTTATTCCTGGGTTGTCCACGTTTTCCTTCGAGGGATTCAATTAACCCTGTTTCTTCTCCACAGATATACGCACCTGCACCTGGATGAGAGTATATATTTACATTGATTCCTGAATCTTTTATATTTTCACCGAGGTAACCCTGTTCATAAGCTTCTTCGAGGGCTGCATCCAACATCTTTTTACCAAGAGTGAATTCCCCACGGATATATACATAAGTTGTCTCAATCCCCATTGCATAGCAACAGATAAGTATGCCTTCAATCAAGAGATGTGGGTTTTTTTCAAGGACATAGCGGTTACTGAATGTACCGGGTTCACTTTCGTCAGCATTACAACAGAGGTATCGGGGTTCAATATCTTTAGGGACAAAACTCCATTTTAAACCAGTAGAAAAACCAGCACCACCTCTACCTTTCAAACCGGAATCCATAACCATTTTCGAAACATCATCAGGTTGATATTCTGCAATAGCCTTTTCAAATCGTTTGTATCCATCGTGTTGTCGATAGACATCAAAAGTATTTATGTTTGGTACGTCCAGATGCTCGTAGAGAATCCGCTTTTGTTGAACCATATTTTTCCTCTACAAATTGTTTAAAATCTCATCAACCTTTTCTGGTGTTAGATTCTTATGTAAATCGTCGTTAATCATTATTACAGGTGCAACATCACAAGATGCGAGACATTCAACTTTCATGAGAGTGTATTTCCCATCCTCTGTTGTGCCTTTAGCGAGATTTGTTTCGGATGCCACATCAATACCTAATTTCTCTTTGAGATGATCTAATACTACTTTACAGTCACGTAAAGCACAAGGAAGGGTTTGGCAGACGCGGATGACATATTCACCTACCGGTTCCTCAAAAAACATTGGATAGAAGGTAACGACATCTTTAACCTTCATCACCGTAACTTCCAACAGATCAGCTACATGTTTCATCACAGCAGGACTGATATAGCCTGCTTGTTTCTGAGCAAGATGTAATGTTGGAAGCATGGCTGCTTCTTTTATTGGATATCGACCAATCAGTTCATCTACTTTTTTCATATTTTCTTCGTTAAACTGAAATGGTGTTTCTAATTGGATTATTTCATCTGACATCTATTCTTCCTTTTTTGGCTATCAGTAGTCAGCAGTCTTAAGAGATTTTAATCTATTGTGTAAGTACTATTTTTTGAATCCAAATCGCCAGATTAAATAGCCAATAATGGCTATCAGTAGTATAGTGTTTAGGATCAGAAATTGTAAAATAATCGAGAACAGTAGAGTGTCAGTTCCAAGACAACCACTAAAAGAAAAACCGAAGCAAACTACACCTAATAAAATTAGTATTATTTTGTCTAAACGTTTAATAATTTTCATGAAAACAACATCTGGCAAATTTACAAATTATTTGAACACTTGTATTTAACACTTTGATTGTCGTTAAAAATACCTCTTATATTTTGGGCCTGATCAAAAAATAAGATTCCGTATAACAGTAATATTCCTGTGATACATCAATGACTAATAGATACGATCACAAAACCGTTATTCATCAGGCAGAATTTGTTAGATTTACGTTACTCTATGTCTTCACAACCTTCATTTTTGAAGCATAGAACAAATTGAGTTTTATAAAACTTACTCCATTATTATACATCCGTATCACAATATTAATTTTTCCAAGTAATATTCAATTTATCGAGATTAGTAAACTTCCAAAGATAACAACGCCAGCTACAGCTCCAAATGCAATAGCCATTTCAGTATTGGATTGACGTTTTTTTTTGGAAACAGCGCTATTTTCATGTGTGAGATTTGGTATTGTAAGTAGATCATTGAGATGTCTATCGATTTCATCTGGTGGTGTGTCAAAAGTAAGTCCCTCATTAACATTTTGTCCTTGCAATATGATCTTTATTGGACTAGGAGTGTAATGATAGTATTGTACCCAAACGGTGGAAATACCGCTGGGTAATGAACTCGGTACAAAACTTTGATGAAAAATATCGTATGCAGAGTACTCTTTCTGATACATTTCATTAATAATTGAATTCCTTACATCCGTTCGCTCTGCAGCTGTATAAGCAGCAAGGATACTACCAAAAAGAGTTGGACTTGTACGTATAGGTTTATTCAGTTCCTCAATCATTCCTAATTGAGATGTTTCATGCATTCTTCCACCATAAAGTTTGAAAATTACTTGTTCACGAGTTAATTTTTTCGCGAGTGTCTTTGAGGCATCTATCATTTGAATCAGATCGGCATCCAATATTTTAGTTCCATTTGTCTTGTTTCGACATCTTATTGCAACAGCAATTAGTGCTTTTGGATGTTTGGTTGTGACCACTCCTTGAGGTGTATGAGACCTTACAACTTTGCTAAGATCAGTCACAATAATGTCATATTCAAATAATGTGTCCCCAATTGTGCCAAATTCCGTGACGTTGTTTTCTTGTCCTTGAGTGTTCCATGCTGTAAGTTCCCATCTTGAATGCATCACAGAAGTACAACCTGAAACTACTATAGTCAAAATCATCACAAGAGATATTATAATCGATTTCATTCTTTTTCCCTAATTGGAAATACCTATCAATTCAGAAACATATATATGCCTCTTCGACTTTTAATATGTAACGGGTTTGGCAATACCCTTGAAAATTGATCGCATAAGTTCGTTGGTTAGTATCCTTTCTTCAATGTTCCTTACATAAATACAATTGAATCCTTGTTCTTTTACATCCCACTCATTCACAATAAGCATAATATGTTTATTTCCTAGAGGGGTTGTTTCAATAAAAGTTAAGAAATTTTCGTCTTTAAATAATTCTACTTTTGCTGAACCAACGTTTCCAAACATAGTTGCACTCTTGGGACTGGTTATCATAAACATTATATCACCGTCGTGCATATTTGTCTTTCCGTTTTTAAGAAGTTTTCCAGTTTCTATATCGAATGTTTTGAAGTTTCCTTTTAGATTAAAGAGAGTAAAAGCCGTAGAGTCTCTAAGAGTAGGATAGACTTGATTAGGTTTTCTTGAATTGTTGTAAAGTAAAATTGGTTTCGCAATTCCTATATAAACCGATCTCAGAGTTTTTTCCAACACTTGAATATTTCGGGTATAAATGAAATTGAAACCTCCTTCTTTTCTATCCCATTTATCTTCAATTACCAGAATGTGTTTATTTCTAGCAGGAGTTGTTTCAATGAATGTAACTGAATTGGTGTTTCTGACGAATTCTACCTCTTGCATACCAGTGTTTGTTGAAAATATTGCACTCTTCGGACCTGTAATTATAAACAGTAGTTCACCATTGCGAAAGTCTTTTGTTTCTGCATTATTAACAATTTTCCCAATATGATCAAATACTATAAAGTTTCCTTTTTTAGCATAGATGAGAAAGGTTTTTGTTGCATGAACCGAAGGAATTCCATCTGCTTTTTTTACTTGTCCTACAGCTTGCGTATACGGGTAAATCAACGAAAAAATAAAAACAGTATTAACTATTAATATTCTAAACTGTTTACTTTTACACATTAGAATCATCCTTACCTACCTTCAAACTCACCACCAACGGGTACAAAACTAATTAAAATTAACTTTACTCAATTTCACTAATTTTCATTAAATGTCTCTGCAACCCATATTTTAGTTCTTTATTTCCATGGACTGGTACGGAGATACGCTTTTGAATACCTTCTTTGGCATAAATATGATGGCTACCTTTAATTCGCTTTAGTTGCCAATTATGCTTTTCTAATAAACGGCAAAACTGTTTACCGGTCATTATTTTCACACAGCAATCTCCATTACCCTATCATTCTCAGATATTTCAAATGATTCTACATCAACAGATAAACATCCTTCAATTGCTTCATAAATATTCTCAAGTAATTCTTCAAATGAGTCACCTTGAGTGGCGCAGCCAACAATAGATGGAACTTCCGCCCAATAACCACCTTCTTCAGCATTGTGTATTACAACTTTCAGTTTCATTTTAATCCCATAACTCCTTGAATTATCCATTATTTAATGTATTTTAAGGAAAAAACTTAATATTTACCCCAAAACTGAATTCGGTTTTTCTCCGGGTCTTTAATATCAAAGCAAGCGAGTCCATCATCATTATCCAAAGGTCTCAACCGTAATCCCTTCTCCTTTAGTCCTTGATGAACATCACTTACACTTTCAACATGAAATACAATCTTTTGCCTTCCCTCATTTGGTTTACTGGCACTATGGAGACAGAGTTTACATTCACCCGTATCAAATCGATAGAACCGATGTTCTGGAAACGGTTGATCTTCGTCAGGTGTTAATCCAACAACATCTTTATAGAATGCAATGACATTTTTCATGTCTTTTACAAAAAGCATAACTCCACCAAGGGTGAGTTTTGATTCTGCCATTTCAATACCATTCTTAGGAACGATTCTATTTCAAACTTAGGGTAGTAAATTATCGGTCCAATTCACCTGCAATTATATTCAGACTCCCCAAAACAGCGACTGTATCTGATACCATTCCACCCTCTAACATGTGAGGTAAAGCTTGGAAATGGAAGAAACTTGGTGGTCGAATTCTGATACGGTAGGCTGTTCCACTACCATCACTAACGATATAAAAGCCTAACTCTCCATTTGGAGATTCTGTAGCACAATAACTATCACCAGCAGGTGTTTCTACGCCATGTCCATCCATAACAACCTTGAAGTGATGTATTAATCCTTCGATATGTCCATATGCATCCGACTTATTTGGCATTGTAATCTTATTATCTTCAGCTGAGAATGGTCCATCAGGGAGATTATCTAAAGCTTGTGTAACTATACCAGCACTCTGAATCATCTCTTCCATTCGAACTAAATAACGATCATACACATCACCATTAGTACCGACCGGTACTTCAAATTTCATTTCATCATAGGAGGAATAAGGTTCGGCTTTCCGTATGTCATGTGCAACGCCAGTTGCTCTAAGACATGGTCCTGTAACCCCATAATTAATTGCATCTTCAGGTGAGATTACGCCTACACCCTTTGTTCTATCCATCCATATACGATTACGGGTTAATAATGTATGTGTTTCTTTTAATGCTTTTGGGAAATTCGAGATGAAGTCTCGTACATCGGATTCAAACCCATCATATAGGTCACGAAAAACACCGCCTACACGAGTATAACTTGTAGTCAATCGTGCACCGGTGGTTTTTTCAAAGATACTATATAACTTTTCACGTTCTCGGAAACTGTAGAGGAATACAGAAAATGCCCCTAAATCTAATGCAGCAGTTCCAAGCCATAGAAGGTGGTCAGCCATTCTTGAGAGTTCAGCCATCAATATACGAATGTATTGACATCGTTTTGGAATTTCTATATCCAGTAATTGTTCAACAGCGAGTACATACCCGAAATTGTTAGATAATGGTGATAGATAATTCATCCTGTCTGTGACAACGATGAATTGGTTATAATCCAAATTTTCACCAAGTTTTTCAAACCCAGTATGCAAGTATCCTAAATGTGGTGTAGCCTTCAGAACGGATTCACCGTCAAGTTCTAAAACGATTCTGAGGGTTCCGTGGGTTGCAGGGTGCTGTGGTCCAAAACTAAGAACCATCTTTTCACCCATCGACTGTTCTATCCCACCTTGCATATATTACTCCTTTTGCCTTATAAGCCTGTACTCAAGGTATTATACATTCATAATTTTCTGAATAAAACCTATACACCAAAACAAATTATTTTTCTCTGCAAATGAATCTGTCAAGTATACACAAATCAATCTATACTGTTGATAAGATTATCAATACTATTGAACTGTACTATTCAACCAACTCAATAACCCCGCACCCAATACGTATACCAGCATTTCCTGATGGTTGAGAAGTATAATCGTCTGTACCTGCATGGACGATCATGCCTTTTCCAACAATATCTCGAATAGAACCGGTGCCAATTTCCCATAGTTCTGTACTCAATTCAATAGAACCAGTACCATCTTCTCCTACATCTATATTCCCGATGTCACCAAGATGAAATTCACCTTCACCCCATTTTCCATGTGCTACGTTTGTAGGATTCCAATGACCACCTGCGGATTTTCCATCAGGTGAACTACAATCTCCATTTTCATGTATGTGTACAGCATGTTGTCCAGGGGAACCGTTCTGTATTTCTACGCGGAACATTACGGTCTGACCAACTTGTGTGAATGTCGCTATTCCATTTAGATTGCTGTCACTCGCTGAGTTAATAGTTGCAATTGCTTGCTTTGATGTACTTGATGAAATAACTGATTTTTCTATTACTTCACAACCAGATAATAAAAAGATTATACCAGTAAACAGCAAGGGTAAAACATTTAAATGATATAAATTAAATCTCATAATCAAACTTCCATTTATTATATTATGTTATGCATTCTGTTTATCAAAATTGAAACGTTCACGTTCCCCGCGACCCCGTAGTGGATAATCTTTACGCAGAGGATGTCCTTCAAATTCATTCGGCATTAATATACGTTCTAAATTAGGGTGTCCTTCAAATTGAATTCCAAACATGTCATAGGTTTCTCTCTCTAACCAGTTCGCACCTTTCCACAGGTTTATGATAGAAGGAACAATTAAATCTTTATCATTGACCGGAACTTTAATACGTATACGTGGTGTTTCACCCTCAAAAGTATATAGATGGTATACGACCATGAATCTTGCATAATCATACTTCATCAATTCCTCTTCTAAGTTTGAATTATCGACAGCTGTGATATCAAGTAACATAGAATATGCCAAATCAGTTTTAAGATATTCCAAAATAGCATATAAATTGTCTTTATTGACAACAACAGCAACACCATTATTGACTTCAGCATCAGACAATAGTCCATCAGCGAACTTTTCTCGTAGTTGCTGTATTACTAATGGTGTAGTATCTTCAGTAATCTCTTTTTCTTCAGTCATGGTGCAGCCTCAACACCTTTTGGTAATTCACCTTTTTGTATTTGTCTTTGTACTTGCATAACTGCATCAATTAAATCTTCTGGTCGTGGTGGACATCCTGGAATATAGACATCAACAGGTAGAAATTGATCAACCCCTTGAATTAATGTGTATGTATCAAAAACCCCTCCACAGGAGGCACATGCCCCCATTGAGATTACCCATTTTGGGTCAGGCATTTGGTCATAAATGCGTTTAAGAACAGGCATCATTTTTATAGAAATGCGACCAGAAACGATGAGTAAATCTGATTGTCGTGGAGAGAATCGAATTGCCTCAGATCCGAACCGAGAAAGATCATATTTAGAAGCCAAGGTAGCCATCATTTCAATAGCACAACAGGCAGTACCGAAAGGCATAGGCCACAATGAGTTCTTCCGTCCCCAATTGACGACTTTATCAATTGTAGTAGTGATGATATTACCATCAGATTGTTCAGTGCTTGCTCCACTTATTATATTATCAGTGGCTAATCCCATGTCAAGCCTCCTTTTTTCCAAGCGTAAATGTAACCCAGAAGTAGAATCCCGATAAATACCAGCATCTCAATTAAAAAAAACATACCATCAGTTTGAGACATTTTTTTAAAAATAACCGCCCATGGATACAAAAAAACTACCTCAATATCAAAGATGATAAAGAGCATAGCGATAAGGTCAAACCGAATAGTGAATCTTTGTCTTGCATCACCGATCGGTTGTACTCCAGATTCATATACTGAAAGTTTTACACGGTTGGGGCGTTTTGGACCAAGTAGATGGGTAAGGCCGAGATTAATCGCTGCAAATAGGACAGCAAATATCCCTAAAAAAACTATCGGAAGATAATCTTGTAGCATAAACTTATATCTATTCTAAGCCTCCAGCAGCTGACATATTAAATTAGGTAAATAAAATTTCATTTCAACTAAAATTTCTGTTTCTGCCAGTAGTAAATGTCGTTTTGTGTTTTATCTTCTTTGAAAATCACACACTGTTCATTTATTTTACATATTTTAAATAAAGTGTCAAGTTTTTTTCAGGAAATATTTTATATTTTTCTGTTATTTAAGAGAAAAGTATGAATTAATTGTAAAAAATACGATTATGTCCTGTATCGAATTATAGAGTAAGTCTTATTATGTCTTCTAATCGATGGAAATGAGAAGGTCGATTTATATGATGGTGTCACACCTTATATCAACTACTCTTTATCCTCCTCTGGTGGCACATCAATCGTCCAATTACTCATATAATCAGCATCACGAACAACCTCACCGGTAGTATTTAACCTATATTCAGCTCCTGGGATGGTTGGTTCTAACGATTCAAGATCAGAAGGTAGCGTAAATTCACCTTTTCCATCTGCCCTCTCAATAAAGATTCCTTCTTTTGTAATTCGTGTGATAATCCCATGAAGTTGCACCCTTTTGATTACATCTCCATTGTCATCTCTATACGTAAGTCCAACCAACAGGTGTTTTCCAATATACTGATCAGCGTCTTCTATATTCTCCTGCTGCTCATTATAGTGTAATTTCATTTTCCACCTCATTATCTTCTGTATCTGAAGTTTTCTGTTCAGGAAGCTTGTCTTGTGGTTTAAATTGATTACCATTTGAAACACATCCAATAACTAATGTTACAAGCATAAACCAATACAAAATTTGTATCACCATCTCGGTTGAAAAATGTCTATATCAAGGTGATAACCTTTCTATTTTCCAATTACCGTTGTCTTCAAAAACATAATTGAGTCGATCATGAAGACGACTTGGACTTCCCTGCCAAAATTCAAACATATTTGGAATTAGTCTATAGCCACCCCAGTTTGACGGACGTGGTATTTTATTGTCTCCATATTCCAGTTTTGCTTTTTCAAATTTTGTCGTGAGATGTTCACGTCCAGAAATGACGATGCTTTGTCGTTCTGTTTGGACAGCGAGTTGACTATCAATTGGACGACTGGCAAAATATGTATCTGATTCAGTAGGGGACATTTTTTCAACAGTACCGTTGATTCGGATTTGTCGATCAAATTCTCGCCAATAAAATACAAGGGCTGCATTTGGATTTTTGGCTAATTCCCTTCCTTTTTGGCTATTATAATCTGTATAGAAACAGAAACCATTTTTGTCAAAACCTCTAAGGACAACCATTCTTGCTGAAGGTATACCATCTAAAGTTGCAGTAGCAAGGGTCATTGCATCAGGTAGATCAATTCCTGCATCAGTTACATCAGCAAACCATTGTTGGAATTGTTCAAAAGGATCTTTTGACACGTTATCTTCAGTTAATCCGCCATGTGGATTATATTCTCTACGATATTTTTTAGTATTCATTACTTTTTCCAAAAACTTGGTGAAAATAGTATTAAAACAGTATAAATTTCTAACCTACCCAATAACATACAGAATGTGAGTATAAACTTTCCAGTTGTAGCAATTTGTGCATAATTATCTATAGGTCCAACATCACCAAGTCCCGGACCTATGTTTCCCATTGTAGCAATAGTACAACTTGCAGCCGTTATCAAATCTAATCCTAATGTTGACATGATGCATGTGACAATTGCAAATATCCCAATAAAGAAGAAGAAGAAGCCTAACACATGAGTGAGTACTTCAGATGGTACAATTCTATCATTAACGCGGATAGGGAGAACAGCATGTGGAAATATGAGGCGTTTAATTTCTGCCCCACTCTGTTTAATCAGAAGAAGGAAACGTAGTTGTTTCATACCTCCTCCGGTTGAACCAGCACATCCACCATAGAACATTAAGGTAATTAGAATGAATTGCGATAAGTATGGCCAAAGTTCAAAATCTGCTGTACCATATCCTGTGGTAGTTATAATTGACAGAACTTGAAAAGATGCATAACGTAATGCATCCCAAACTGAATCATAAGGAATTTCTTGATCAATATTGTTAAATGTTACAATGTTCCAGGTAATAAGGATTATACTAATTAGAATAACATAACAGTAGAAACGAAATTCTGTGTCTTTGAAATAACTAATTACATTACCTCGTAGTGCTCTGTAATGTAATGCAAAATTTGTTCCAGCCAAGAACATAAAGATGATAATTACAGTTTCAATATATACACTATCGTAATGAGAAATGCTTGTGTTTTTTGTTGAGAATCCGCCAGTTGCCATAGTTCCGAAGGTATGACAAAGTGAATCAAAGAGTGTCATCCCTCCTAACCAGAGAAGAATGGTTTCTAAGACAGATAGAAGTATGTATACTCCCCATAGTAGTTTGGCAGTCTGTGTAATACGTGGGGTTAAACGGTCAGTTTGTGGGCCAGGTGCTTCAGCTCTGAATAACTGCATCCCTCCAACACCCAACATAGGAAGTATTGCAACAGCGAGTACAACAATTCCCATACCACCAAGCCAGTGGCTAAAACTTCTCCAAAACAGCATTGCATGGGATAGATGCTCAATTTCAGTAAGAACTGTTGCTCCGGTAGTAGAAAATCCAGACATCGATTCAAAATAGCAAAAAGCAAATTCTGATATTGGTGTCCGATTCTCAGCTGAGAACACACCTGCAAATAGATATGGAAGTGCCCCAAAAAGCGCAACTACCACCCAACCGAGAGCCACAATCCCAAACCCCTCTCTTATACCAAGTTCCTTCCCTTTTGACCTGATAGTGAAACGTAGAATCAACCCTACAGAAAGCGTAATTATAGTAGTATAAATGAAAGCAACCATATCCTCTCTTGGTTCACTACTATTATAAAAATAGTATATACCGATACTTAGGGGTATAAGCATCGTACCAGCAAGGCAAATTAACAGGTTACCGAGGGAATGGAAGATGAGTTTTTTACTCATAGGTGACTATCAGAAAATAATGGTTGTACTAAGTAGGAAAATAAAGCTCTCAAGGTAGGATGTAGTTTTACATATTTTGACGAAGGTGTCAAGTTTTGAATGAAACGGGGTATGTAAATAATTTGTTACTATAGGTGTTCTTTTTTCTCTGAATCGCGGATTACACGGAATATGCAGATTACGCGGTGAAGAGGGTTTGGGTGTGGATGGCTTTCTTTTCTGAATCTCGGATTATACAGGATTAAGCGGAGAAACGGTCTTGCTACATTTATTGTTGATCCCCGATTCTGAATAGGATTTCACACATTTCGCCCCGCTTGGCTTAGTCTTTGGGCAAATATGTCGTTTCTACACAGATTTCGCCCCGCTGGGGCTACCTTTATATTGTCCAAGTATCTTTTTTGGAAATAGAATCTCGTGAGTAAAATGTCAAAAATGCCATAACACTTTACCATTTGGTTGTATCCTCTCTGAAATTTCCCATACTATAGTAGGTATAAAAAACACTGTTGTAAAGTGATAAAAAAGTTTACATACCCATAAAACGGCAGGATTATTTGGTTTAGGCATTTGACTATTTTTACGGTAACAAACGGTAACGATTATGCAAGTGATATCCGAGGGGTCATTTGTTTTATAGTAAATGGAAGCATTTTATCAAACCGAGCGTGGAAATCACTCTTACAGATACCTTGCTTATTCGTAGGATCAACTTCCAAATTCTCTATTGCTGAACTAACATGTTAAGAGTGGATAGACAACTATAACCAATTCAAATGATGCATCACCAGTTCCTATAATACGATGAAAGTATAACTAAGATATCACCCGTTTCATTGTCAGGTCCAAGGTATTGATGCCCAAAGCAATCTGGTTCGGTAAAACGACCTAATAACGCTAATACCCATTTCCAACCTTGATGGGTCAACTCCCACGTGAAATAATTTTTTGTATTTTCTATCAGAATTGCACCAATATCTTCATCAATAACTTGTGCGGATAGTCTGCACCCCTCAACAGGAGAGACAAAAGGCAAAGTGTGTAAATCTACGACTGTATTATTGTCTGTAACCAGAGGGGTTAACGCGTGGGATAACTTTTCAGCTTTCTCAGGTGTAGAATCTGATAATAGCAGCAAAGGACAGTCGTCAGAACCATCAGGTATGAATTCAAGTATAAGCACATTAATCCCTCCTCAAATAACTAACTTAATTCCCAATTAGTTTTTATTGTATTTTATTACCTTCAAAATCAATATTTCTCATTCACCTACATTTTGATAGGAATGACTTCGAATTCTCTATTGCAAAACCTAACCACATAAGAGTGGGAATACTGCTGAAACCAATTCAAATGTTGCATCACACTCGCCTGGGCGCAGTTGAAATTACAACGGAGATATCACTCGTTTCATTAAGCCATTGGTGGCCTTGACCTTCATGATTTGGTCTGGTAAAGTGAAATAAATAATCTAACACCTCTTTCCAAGTTTGGCGGGTAAGTTTCCAAGTGAAATGGTTTTTGGTATTCTCTAACAAAACTATGCCATAATCTTTCTCGGCAACTTGTGCAGTTAGTCTGCAGCCATCAATTGGAGATATAATAGTCAAACCATGGATTTCCAACAATGTTATATAATCCGTAGCGAAATTAAGCAACATTAAATATAACTCTTCAGCCGCACTTAACTCCTTAGTTTTTCGTGGAAAGGCAGGAGATATAAGTAACAATGGACAGTCTTGATGTCCATCTGCTATAAATTCAAGATACATTAACACCTCCTAAATCAAGGAGATAATTTTGAATTTAAACACAAATTGTATGTTTTGTATGTGTTTTGTTAAACTCTTCGTTCAGCAAACATATCTTCGACATCAGGTATTGCATCGGGCATGCTGAAAACAATAACACGATCAGAAGGTTGAATGACACTTCCACCATTAGGAATGATTATTTTTTCACGTCGTAGGATTGCACCAATGAATGCATTTTCAGGGAATTTCTGTTTAATAGAACTGAGTTCTTTGTGTGCAATTTTGGCATTTACACCGGCGACAATCTCAATGACTTCAGCCTCAATTTCATGTAGTGAGGCGACAGAGATAATATCCCCACGTCTGATCAACTTAAGAAGATTACTAACAACAGTTAAATGTCTACTGACTGCACCATCAATTCGTTGTATCCGTGCCAGTAAAGGTAGGTATCGGGGTTGTTGTATAAGTGTAAGAACCCGTTTTGCCCCATGTTCTTTTGCAGTCATGCATGCCATAATATCGTTTTCATCATCACCAGTTACAGAAACGAAACCATCAACTTCCTCAACACCAGCTTCCTCTAATAGGTGGAATTGGAGATAATCTCCAAGTAAAACGGTAGTTTTTTTCAATTTTTGTGACGCGCGTTCAGCTAATTTTTCGTCTGGTTCGATAAGTTTGACATTTGTTCCATCTTCTTCAAGAGTTTTGGCAAGCTCTACACCAATTGCACTTGCCCCTACAATGATGACTCTGTTTAGATAAGGGTTAAAAATAGTGCCAAACAATCTAAACATTTGTTCAATTGCCATAGCACTACCGATAACAAAAACTTCATCACCTTGTTGAAATTCATCAGCTCCATCAGGAATAATCACCTGATTCTCAATACCCCGTTTAATTGCAGCGAATCGTATATCAGAAATGACACCATCCTTATCTAATTCCGCAAGTGATTTTCCAATAAATGGATTGGATTGCTTTATTTTTAGAGCAGCTACCTGAATTCTCCCATCTTCAAATTCAACAATTTCACGTGCGTCAGGTGTTTTTAGTAGACGTGTAAATTCTTCGACGCATAATTCTTCAGGATTTACAAGCAGGTCAATCCCGAAATCGTCTGCGTTTAGATCGCTCTCCTCAGAAAAGTAGTGTTTATTAGAAACACGTGCGATTTTTGTATCTACTTTATACTTATCAGCCATTTGACATGCAAGCATGTTTATTTCATCACTATTTGTAACAGCGATGAGTAATTCAGAATCGGAAATTCCAGCCTCTTTAAGAAGGATAGGAGATGCACCAGGACCGCAAATTGTTTGCATGTCTAATTGTTCATTCACTCGTTGACATGCTTCCTCGGATTCATCAATTAAAACAACATCGTAGTTATCTATTGTAAGTAATTTTGCAGCATGAAATCCGACTTCACCTGCTCCAATAATTATTGCTTTCATTATAAATTGTCTTCAGTTATTTCTTTGTAGTTTAAACACGAGTTGGATCACTAAGACCTATATCCTCCGTGCGGAGAATCAAGGAATCGACGGTATGAATACCATACAGACATTCACCGAAAAACCCCACCTATCGGGTATATGAGGACAACATATTGTAAAATGATGCTCATCTTCCTTTTCTCTAACTCATGTTATTGTCTTTGTTGTATTCCTGTTACTTGATATCTAAGATATATTTATATGATTTGGAGAATTAAAAAATCAATGACATGAACGTATTTGGGTGTTCACTCAATTCAATTGTATGATTACCATTTAGATATTCATATAGAATACACTTTTTGGTTAAGTGTATTCAGTAAGTGGAGGGCATGAACAGATCAGATTTCTATCTCCATGCACTTCGTTGATTCGAGAGACAGGTGGCCAAAATTTCGATTCTCGTACCAGAGGGAGTGGGAATGCAGCTTTTTCACGTGTGTAAGAATGGTTCCATTCAGTATTTGTGACAGATTCGACAGTATGAGGAGCATTCTTTAATACATTGTCATCTTTTGATACCTCACCATTTTCAATTTCCGCAATCTCTTCTCGTATAGAAATCATAGCGGAACAGAAACGATCAAGTTCAGTTTTTGATTCACTTTCGGTCGGTTCAATCATCATAGTTCCGATCACTGGCCATGAAACGGTTGGGGCATGAAAACCATAATCCATCAAACGTTTTGCAACATCAGTAACCTCTACAGCAGCAGTATTCTTAAATTCTCTTAAATCAATTATACATTCATGTGCAACTAAACCGTTTTTACCAGTATAAAGTACCTTATAATGTGGTTCAAGTTGTTTCGCAATATAATTTGCATTTAAAATAGCAACTTCAGTAGCATTTTTTAATCCTGTTGCCCCCATCATTGCAATATATGTCCATGAAATTGGAAGTATTCCCGGACTGCCCCATGGTGCAGCGGAAACAGGACCAATACCGTTTGATCCACCAACAGGTACAATTGGGTGGTTTGGTAAAAATTCAGTCAGATGTTCTGATACACCAATTGGCCCCATTCCTGGACCACCGCCTCCGTGTGGTATACAGAATGTCTTATGTAGGTTCAGATGGCATACATCCATTCCAAGTTCCGCAGGACGACTAAGCCCTACGAGAGCGTTTAGGTTTGCCCCATCCATATATACCTGACCACCATTTTTATGAATGATGTGACAGATTTCACGTATTTCCTCTTCAAAAACTCCGTGTGTGGAAGGATAGGTTATCATTGCAGCGGCAAGAGTTTCTTGATGAGCTTCTGCTTTTTCGTGTAAGTCTTCAAGATCTATATTACCTTCTGTATCACATGCAACAACAACGACCTTCATACCAGCCATGACAGCGCTTGCAGGATTTGTACCATGTGCGGATGTGGGAATTAAACATACATCCCGATTATCATCTCCTCTGCTCTGATGGTATTTTCGAATAACCAACAATCCTGCATATTCACCTTGAGAGCCAGCATTTGGTTGTAGAGAAATTGCATCATACCCAGTAATTTCTGCTAACCATGTTTCCAATTGTTTGAATAGAATCTGATAACCTTGTGCTTGCTCACAAGGGACAAATGGATGTAATCCTCCAAACTCCTTATAGGTTACCGGAACCATTTCAGTTGTTGCATTCAACTTCATTGTACAGGATCCGAGAGGTATCATTGAATTTACAAGTGAGAGATCTTTTCCTTGTAATCTATTGATATACCTTAACATCTCAGTTTCTGAATGATAACTATTGAAGACAGGATGTGTCAAAAATTCTGATGTACGTTGTAACTTTGAAGGTATCTTGAGGGAATTTTCTTTTTCATTACTAATTTCTTTTTTAGGAAAAAGACTAATTAAATCCTCAATATCAGCTTCTGAAGTTGTTTCATCTATAGATATGCCGATTTGTTTGGAATTTATTGATCGTAGGTTAATCTTCTTTTGAATAGCATTATTGAATATTTCTTCTGATTCTTCTGTTTCTACATTAACACATATTGTATCAAAACTTGGTTCATTTCCAGTGTGATATCCAATCTTTTCAAGTTTTGTACGTAATGTATATGTATTATTATGAACTCTTTCAGCAATCTGTCTTAATCCATCAGGACCATGATATACAGCATACATTCCAGCCATGACAGCCAGTAGTACTTGTGCTGTACATATATTACTTGTTGCTTTCTCCCGTCGTATGTGTTGTTCTCTTGTCTGTAATGCTAATCTGATTGCTGGTTCTCCATTTACATCTTGTGAGACACCTGCAATTCGTCCTGGAATACTACGTTTTAGTTCATCATGTGTAGAGAGAAAAGCAGCATGAGGACCACCATATCCGAGTGGTACACCGAAACGTTGTGAATTTCCAATAACGATATCTGCCCCAAATTCACTGGGTGGTTTTAATACAAGGAGTGCTAATAAGTCTGTTGCAGTAACAAATAGACCCCCTGCAGCATGTACCTGTTCTGCGAATTGATGATAATCATAGATGACACCATCTGTAGCAGGATATTGAACTATTGCACCTAAAATAGGTTTATCAAAAGTAACGTCTTGATGACTACCAATTTCGAGGTGTATACCAAGTGGTTCGGCACGTGTTTGAAGAACAGCAAGTGTTTGGGGATGACAGGTATCTGAGACAAAAAAAGTACGACTTATCTCTTCAGGTACATTAGCAAAACACATACCCATAGCTTCAGCAGCGGCTGTTGCTTCATCTAATAAAGATGCATTGGCAATTGGTAGGCCAGTTAGGTCTATGACCATAGTCTGAAAATTAAGTAATGCCTCTAATCGACCTTGTGAGATCTCTGCTTGATAAGGTGTGTATTGTGTGTACCAACCAGGATTTTCGAGGATATTCCTTTGTATGACAGGAGGTACAAAACAGTTATAATAACCCAAACCAATGAAGGAACGGAAGACTTCGTTTTGGGATGCAAGGTGGTTTAGAACATCAAGTACTTCAAATTCAGAAAGACCATCTGAATAAGAATCTATATCCTTGTTGATTGATAATTCTAAGGGTGATGAAGTTCGGATGTCTGATGGTACAACATCCTCAATAAAGGCATCAATTGAAGAATATCCTAATGTTGTTAACATTAGTTGAATATCTTCAGTACGGGGACCTATATGTCTCTTGGAAAAAGAGGTATCATTTGCTCCTATATTAGACATTGTCTCCCTCAATGTGTGTTTGATACTCATCTGCATCAAGGAGGGCATCAAGTTCAGTCGGGTCGGACATTTTTATTTTTAAAAACCAACCTTCATCATAAGGAGATTCGTTTACCAATTCAGGGGTATCAAGGAGAGATTCGTTTACTTCAATTACTTCTCCACTAACAGGAGCATATAGGTCAAATGCTGCTTTAACAGATTCAATCACACCAAATTCTGTTTTATGATTTACATTTGTACCAACATCAGGTAATTCAACAAATACTATATCTTGTATTTCTGATTGTGCATAGTCTGTGATACCAATAGTTGCAGTATCACCATCTTGTCTTACCCATTCATGACTTTCATTAAATTTTAATTCTTGTGGAATCATAGTCTTCCTTCATGCGTTTGATTGAAATTAGGTCAAAAAATTAATTCCAATCTTATTATTTAATATTTGTTCGAATCTCTTTTGCTTTCTCAAAGTCGATTTTTGCTGCATCATTCTGTCCAAGTAATTCTTTTAATAGTCCACGATGATGGTAGCCATCTGCAAACAATGGGTAAAGTTCAATTGCTTTATCATAATCAGCAATTGCGCCGGCATAGTCCTTGAGAGCAACCTTTGTTACCCCACGATCATTGTACGCTTTTGCATATTCAGATCTTATTTTTATAATCTGATCATAGTCGTTGATTGCGCCAACGTAATCACCAGTTGCAGCCTTTACATTCGCACGAGCGTGTAAAAAATCGGCATCTCCAGAATAAAGAAAATTATCTTCTTGGTTAAGATTTATGGCTTTATTATAGTCTGCGATTGCCCCTTCATAATCACCACTTTTAGCCTTTACTTTACCGCGAGAGTAATAAATATATGGAACTTTATTATTAAGTTTTATAACTACATCATAGTCAGCAATTGCCCCTTCATAATCACCACTTTCAGCTTTTGTTTCACAACGAGAACTACGAAGTAAAAGACTCTTTGGATTAAGTTTTATAGCTATATCATGATCAGTGATTGCTTCCTCATATTTTTTAAATAAAGCCTTTGTTTCACCTCGAAGACTATAGAGATTGGCATTTTCAGGATTTATATTTATAGCTTTATTATGGTCAGCAATTGCCGCCTCATAATTCCCATTTGCAGCCTTTGCACGTGCACGACTAATATACCCTTCGGTATCCTCAGGTTTATTTTTTATCGCATGATTAAAATCTCTTATAGCACCCTCATAGTTTCAATTTCAACTTTTGCTGCATCGCGCCATCCGTAACTCTTTGCCTCTGTAGGTGTAATATTAATTGCTTGTGTGAAGTTATCTATAGCCTCAATATAATTACCAAGTCTGTATTTTATCTCTCCACGTATTTGATGAAAAAAATAGGATTTAGCATAATCAGGTTCAATGCTAATGGCTTGATTAAAATCTTCTAATGTTCCCAGTAAATCCCCATGGTAACTCTTAATAAATCCTCTGCTAAAGTAGGTGGATGCGACATTAGGTTTAAGTGTAATTGCTTTAGTTTAATCACTTATAGGTTTTTTAGTTTGCTCTTGAAAGATATTGGATTGAGCTCTATATATGTATGTTTCAAAATGCTCAGGGTTTAGTTTGACGGATATATCAAATTGATCAGATGCTCTACCATAGAAACCGCTGTAATAATACATCTGTCCAAGTTTATAATGGTTATATGCCCTAACAGGTTCTCTTTTCATCCATTCTTCCAAAGGTTCAGATGATGTTGAGACTGATAACAATGGTTTGAGTGCATTTGAAGGGTAAGTGTTATATGGTTTGTCTTCTCCCAATTTCTTGGGTATGACTTGGGGAGTAGTGTCCAAGAAACTACCCATGTGTATCCCTATGACTTCCCCCTTACTGTTTAGCACTGGTGCCCCGCTGTTCTTCATATAAGTTTGAATAGTTGTCTGTATCCAATTATCGTTTTTCCGTATGTGTTCTACAGTTCCGACAGTACCCTCGAATTTTTCCTGAGGATTGTGGTAACCCACAACATATACATTATCACCAATATTGAGCGTATCACTGTTCCCAAAAGTCAACGGAGTGCCTATACCCGCAATTTTGAGGATGACAATTTCGTTCTTGATATCAAAGGCAGCTACGCCTTCTACTGTCCAAGTTGTTTCCTGTTGACCGTATCTAACGAATATAGGTCCGTTTATAAGATTTGCGACAACTTGGAAATTCGTTGCAATCTTATCTCGTTCGACAAAAAATCCATATCCAATTACAAGTGAGTTGTTACCTTTAACTAATTGAACTGTAGACTCTCCTACTTTATCAATAAACTTCGATTCTCCATCTTTTTCAGATATTTCCTGCGCGTTAACCTGCAGATTTAAGGGTAAGAGAAGTATTCCAAGAACTAAACAGTTAAATAAGAATCTAATGTAATGTCTCATTTTTATGTTTTTAACCTTATCAACTTAAGACCTAATATATTATATCTATTAAACTCTTAGGTATTACCATTAAATAAAAGGAACTTTCACGATTTCGGCAGTATGCATTTTTCCTCGTATATCAATTTCAATTTGTTTTACTTTCTGATTCTGAATTAGAGCGAAACCGATATTATATTTTAAACTTGGTGAAGGAGCACCACTTGTAACTTCACCAATATGATCTCCGTCTTTATATACAGCATACCCACACCGTGCTACAGTACGATCAAGCATTTTAAAACCAACTAACTTCTTCTGTTGGTCCCGCTTCTCCTTTTGAGACAAGAATATTCCCTTACCTATAAAATTTCTATCTTTAAACTTAACGAACCTTCCTAATCCTACATCATAGGGTGTAGTATTTTCATTCATATCCATCCCATAGAGTCTAAGTCCAGCTTCCAATCTGAGTGTATCACGAGCACCGAGTCCAACAGGTAAACCTCCTGCTTCAATTACATCTGGATAAAGAGTGTTCCATAGGTCTAAGGCATTTTCTGCTTTTATATATAGTTCAAAACCTAATTCACCAGTATACCCAGTTCGTGAGATTGCTGCAGGTATACCATCAACTACATCAATGACAAATCGAAAGAATGAGATATCTGATAGATCACGATTAGAAACATAGTTATTCAAAATATCTAATGATTTGGGACCTTGAATTGCAATCAATACCGTATTATCGCTATCATCTGATATTTCTGCACCAGTATCATTATGTGCATTGAACCATGCGAAGTCTTTGTCAATATTTCCAGCATTGACTACCATTGTATAATCATTTTCAGAATGTCTATAGACTAAAATATCATCGACTATCCCACCGTTTTCATTACATATAAGAGAATATAATGCCTGACCATCAATCAACCGGTTAGTATCATTCGTGCACAGTTTCTCTACTAATTCCTTTGCCCCATCCCCTTGAATATCAATTTCTCCCATATGTGAAAGATCAAACAACCCAACTGACTTTCTTACAGCTAAATGCTCTTTAACAATGCTGGTATATTGAACAGGCATTTCCCATCCACTGAATTCAGTAAATTTAGCCTCAAGGGATTTGTGAACTTCAAAAAGCGGTGTTCTTCTCATGTCTCTTACCTATGGATAATATTTATTTACTAAACGACTATGATAGATGAGTGATTACGTTAATCCATAAATTCGAGCAAGATTATCACCGAATATTAATGCTTCAGCATCGTCTCCAAGTTTCAAACGTTTTATTGCGTTTACAACTTGAATTGGTCGGTATTCAGGTAAGTTAGATCCAAACACAACTTGTTCAGGTCCAAGTGTATCAATAGCATTTTTAACTTCTGTAGGTACAACTGTATCAGGATCTGTTCCCCAACGACGATGAAAACGTAGGATAGTTGTTCCTAAATAGATATTCTTGTTTTTCTTTGCTTGTGAAATAGCATCATCCAAATCATCTGGAAATCCCATGTGATCCATAATGACAGGAGTTTCTGGTACCCAACTTGCTACTGTACCTATCCGATTTGGATGACAATTATTTGGTCCAGAATGAATTGAGATGATCAAACCACAATCTCTGGCTGCTTCAACGACAGGTCGTACCATTGGATCATCTACATTGTAATTGTGAATCGCAGGCATAAGTTTAATACCACGCATCCCCCATTCATCTGCAGATAATTTAACTTTCTGAATAGGATCAGGTTCGGTAGGATGTATAAGTGAACAACCAAGTGCTCGTTCGTTCCCTCGTATAACATCTCCGAGTTCACTATTCTGTGGATCGGGTTGAGGGGTAGGCATGATGACTGCTACATCCATAGATGCTTCATCTTCTAATTCAAGAAGTGTGTTTAGGTTCAAATTACCAGAATCATCACGAAAGTCATCATTCAGATATGCTTCAAAATCACCACGCATAATTACTCCTTTAATCAATAGCGTTGGATTTTTATAATTATCCCAAGTTTTTAATATGAATAATTACTAAAATTCTAAAACCTATTCACTTATTGTAATACTACTGTTATTCGATTCAATTGCACGAACTTTCTCAGTTTGTAAGTTGTTACGATAGTCCATATACGCGGATTTTGCATCTGACTCATTAGGATAATTGAAGAGAAATATCGTATACGGATTTAGTGATTTCTTATTCTCTTTATCATAGTATTTTGCAGAAATTCCTATTGACCCACTGGTTAATTCCGGGATAATTTTTGGTAGTGCCTTATCAATATAATGTAGTGTCCAATTATTAGAAAAGTATTCTTCACTACCTTTGATCAAAGGTAGTGGCAACAGTTTAAACAACGGAATTTCTTGAGGCACATCCTTTATACTATTTACTATTACTTTTGCAAGGTCAATCATACCATTTTTAATTGGTGTTGCAATCTCATAACCTTCAATTTGGATAAAATACTTCCCTTTCCAGAATCGCACATATTTTGGTGAAATAAGTGCTTTACATCCAATCCATTCGAAATCTTGATGTGAATATGAGAACACACTATATATTCCAAATGCGTTCTCTGGAGAACCCATATCAAATATTTCAACTAAGATTAAGGGGATAGATCGATGTTTCGCACTAAGGTATTCCACTTCAGCTTGTCGCTGAAACCCATAATTGTGATAAATCTCTGGTGAAACGAATCGATCATTATATAGTGTCTCGGAGTTATAGGTAGAAGGGATTCCTGAATGTACCCAATCTTTGGTATCACCATCTTTAGGTAATAGTGTTTCAGGGGCTGCAGTAGTTATATATTTAAGTGGTTGATCGTTTAAGATAAATCTGCTATTTTTATTTGATTCTTGATTTTCTTTGTTAGGATTATTTTCACTTTTTTTATTTAATGTATAATTCGTGGAATTTATACGAATTCTATCTAAGACTACAGGAATTACATCAGAAGCGATTTTTTTTGTTGGCGCATTCCAAATTCCAAATATAAATCTTCCATCTTGATTAACCGTTGTATAATTACCCTGTTCTTGTTGACACGAAAGTAAAAAGATAAAAAATAAACTCAGCAAAACAGGTCTAATATTTCTCATAATATTACCATTGTTCTGCAAGTTGATTGTATAGATCCTCAATAAGTTCGTCAATTATCAAAGTTTTCGCTTGATCAACAGTCTCTGGTGGTTCTCCTCGATTCTCAACAATATAAAAATCATGTATTTGCAGATGATTATCAGTTCTTGCGATGAGATTATTCCTTACATTATCAATGAACTCATACTCTACCTGTAAACTCATACGTAACATTTCTACATTCCCACTTGGACCATATCCTTGTTCCTTAATATCATAGTCCATAATCCGTATAGTAAACTTGGAATCTGAACCATCACTCCATTTACGATTAAAACGATTGGTCAATTTATCATGAATTACTTCATCATAAGGTTTTTGAGTAACATTGTCATAAGCAATATCTGCATCAAGAATCTGAATTGGTTCTATCCGTATTGTATCTATATGCTCAAGATATGATGAAGTAGAAACATAACCACAACCACCGATAAGTACTGTTAAAGTAAATATAAAACAAACAAGGTATGACAGGTTAGACCATTTCTGTGGCAAACTTGACATATCCAAAGGTTTTTTCTGTATATATGACTTATAAGAATGAAGAAGATACATATACATGCTTAATATCCTTGAAGAAAATTTAGATTCAATGGTAATGGATTATACAAACGAACTGGAGCAACCTTTGGGCGTGCAGGTCCTTTTTCTTTCCCATATAACAACACTCTTACAAAATTAACTACCTGTTTTTTTATCGAAGGAATAGATAATGTAATAAATGCTATTATTAATATCAGGAGAACGATAGTTAGAAGATTAGTCATCCATTTCTGTGATAGTAAATCACCTTTATTAAGTTGAAGATGTCTTCTAACTCTCGTATTACGATTTCTCATGTGTGCCCCTATTTAGTAATAATAAAAGGCGAAAATCAAAATCCGTTTTACACCTTACCCTGAATAAAGAGTAAGTTGTCAGTATTTGAAATTCGCCGATTTTAATGACTGTAAAGTGTGAGTCTCTCCAAGTGAACTAATTCTTAGTTCTTTTCATTACAGATACTACAAATTAGAACCTACCTTTAGGAATACGGGGAGACCTGCGATTTCTGTTATCTCGCGAATTATCACGTTGCTGATCACGATTGTTTCGTCGATCACGATTGTCTCTGTTTTGACGATTATCTCGATAGTTTGATCTATTCTGCTCACGAGGTTCTCGCTGATCTTGATCAGAGTCATTATCTGAGTCAGAACTGGGATCAGAATCAGAATCAGAGGATGTATCAAGTTCTTCAAGAGGAACACCGTTTGCAGCGATAAGTGATAAATCAATTCTACCTTGTTCATCAATTGTCAAGATTTTAACAGTAACTTCATCGCCAACTTTCATGACATCTTCAGCTCTACGAACATATCCATTACCCATCTGTGAAATATGAACAAGTCCATCTTTTCCAGGAAGAATCTCTACGAAAGCACCAAAGGATGCCGTTCTGACAACTTTTCCTTCATATTCCTTTCCGATTTCAGGCATTGCTGTTACAGCGCGTATTTTTTCTTCAGCGCGTCTAACATCTTCTGCACTTGTAGAGGCAATTTCGACAGAACCATCATCATCAATGTTGATCGTCGTATTAGTTTCCTCTTGAATACCTTGAACAGTCTTACCACGTGGACCGATGAGATCTTTTATTTTTTGTGGCGCGATCTGAAGTGAATATATTCTTGGTGCGTATTCGGATAATTCAGCACGAGGTTGACTAATTACAGCGTTCATTTGATCTATAACAGAAAGTCGTGCTTCTTTTGCTTGATGAATTGCCCGACGCATAAGTTCAGGAGTAACTCCATCAATTTTTATATCCATTTGGATAGCGGTTACACCTTCGGTGGTACCAGCAATCTTAAAATCCATATCGCCGAGAAAATCTTCAGTACCCAACATATCGGTTAAAATCGCTTCATGTTCACCTTCTTTGATGAGACCAACACCGATTCCTGCAACGGGTCTTTTTAATGGCACGCCTGCATCCAATAGAGACAGTGATGCCCCACAAACAGTAGCCATTGATGATGAAGCATTCGATTCCAAGATCTCTGATACAACGCGTATAGTATAATTGAAATCTTCTTTTGCTGGTATGACCGGCTCAAGTGCCTTCTGTGCAAGAGAACCGTGTCCGATCTCACGTCGACCTGGTCCCATCATTCGTTTTACTTCACCGGTACTAAAGGGTGGGAAATTGTAATGTAAAAAGAATGCACGTCTGACTTCTCCATCCAAACCGCGTTGAACATCTTCGTCACCTGATGTGCCAAGAGTTGTTACACACAATGCTTGTGTTTGTCCGCGTGAAAATAAGGCGGACCCGTGTGTTCTTGGTAATAGAGCGACTTCTCCCGATATAGAACGTATATCGGTAACGCCACGTCCATCAACTCGTTTACCTTCACTCAAGATGGCTTGGCGCATCTCTTCTTTCTCAATATCACTTAGAATTGATTTTGCATCTTTTTCAGCAATTGGGTCAATTACATCTGGTCCATCATCTTGAATTTCAGATAGTATATCTGATTGGATTTGTTCTAAAAAATCTTCACGTTGTTTCTTATCTGACATTCCGATGGATTCACGAATGCGTGAAGTAGCGAGATCTCTAACCCGTGAATTCAATGTATCTTCAACATTCTTAGCTTCAAATTCACGTTTTTCCTCACTAAAAACAGCAACAATACCTTCTTGGAGCTTAATTATTTCTTTAATTTCTTCATGAGCAGTGATAATTGTATCTATAACTTCATCGTCTGGTATTTCATTTCCTCCCCCTTCAACAGACATCACTGCGTTTGCTGTACCACTTACAAAAAGTTCTACTTCTGAACTGTGTAATTCTTCATAAGTTGGGTTAATAACTAATTTATCATCTTTTTTTCCAACGGTTACTGCTGCTACTGGACCGTTGAATGGAATATCTGATACAGATAATGCAGCGGATGTACCAATTAATGCTGGTACATCAGCTGGATGAATACCATCTGAAGACAAGACCGTACACAGTACTTGAACTTCAGCTTTAAAATCCTTAGGGAAAAGTGGACGGATACAATGGTCAATTAGACGTGCGACAAGTTGTTCATTTGTTCCTGGTCGAGGTTCACGTCTGCCATATACTGTTGGTATACGTCCTGCAGCGTAGGCTCTTTCTCTATAATCTACAGTCAAAGGGAAAAAATCAAGGTCATTTTCAGAATCATCTGCCACTACCGTCACTAACACAACTGTTCCACCGTATTGTACCCAAACGGCCCCATCTGCTTGTTTAGCAACTTTCCCCATTTCAATCGATAGCTTTTCGCTTCCGAGTTGCATTTCTACTTTCACTAATCATCCTCCTAATACCAAAATGCTTACGGTGGAATACTTAACTTCTTTGTGAACCGATTGTGTCGCGAATTCCAAGTTCATTTATTAAACGGTAATATCTTGGGACGTCTTTCTTATAGACGTATCTTAACAAACGGCGTTGTTTTCCAACCAAACGAAATAGTCCATGTCTTGAATGGTGATCTTTTTTATGCGTCTGAAAATGTTGCGTTAATTCCTGAATCCGTGCATTTAATACCGCGACCTGTGCCTCTGGCGAACCGGTGTCTTTATCATGTATTTGATGCTTTTGTATAATCTCCTGCTTCCTTGTTGCATCAATTGCCAAATCATCTCACCTCCCTGTTTTCTATAATTCAAATATAGAATATTAGAAACCTATGATAGAACAAAAGCACGACGGAAACAGTTTTGCCGTGCCTAATTTTTAGCTTATATGGTTTCCTTAATTCTAAGGTTATTATACCATAAATGAGAATGGATTTCAAGTAAATCTGTTTTAGTGGGTATGTAAAGTTTTTGTCATTTTAAGAGTTCCTTTAGTGAGATAAGTTTATTCAATTATGTTTGTTTGAGTTATCAGAATCACGGATTACGCGGATTACGCGGATTTCACGGAACAGTTTCTGGTGAGGGAAATTCTCTTGAGGTGAGTAATGTTTTTTGTCTTTCAAAAAACGCCATCCTTACAAAACCCCTCTTTTCTGCGTAATCCGTGTAATCTGCGATTCAGAAATGAAAATACCTATAGTGACAATTTATTTACACACCCTGTTTTACCGTACGGTTATTTAGTTTTACGAAAATCCTATTGAGGTGTGTTACTTTGAGTTTATCTTGCATCTTGGGTTGAGATTGATAATGCCTAACAAGAACAATACATGTTGGGTTTCGCTTTGCTCTACCCAACCTACAAGAGTATTCACGAATGTGAATATAATTGCATAAAATATCAAAAACTAAATAACTCTGGTTTTACCTTATACGATTGATATTAATAATACACGGCAAGTGTGGATTGTATCGAAGAGTTCTTTTAGAATGCACCAGTGATGGTTCCAATACTACCGATGCGGAACACTGACTCCCTAATCGGTACGACAACGTTTGATACTATAATAATACAGAGATGCTTGTGTCCAGAGGCCAGCAACCTCTACTTGGTTTGCACTGGATTGCACAATCTCGCTTACCTTACTCTCAAGTCTGTCAAAATAAGAAACCAGCTTTATGGATATAATAGAAGGTACAAGATTAGCCAACATTACAAAGTCCATCTCATTATATTCCTATTTCACAATTAAACGTTTTGTTATCCAAGCATGTTAGTTATATTTTGAAGAAAAAATGATTAGATTAAAGTCAATCGGTATCTGTCTTTGTGTTTTGTCCTGGTAGGGAAAAGTCTCTGATAAGGTGGCTTACCCCAATGCAAGCATTTAGGGTATAGAACAAAATTCACAACACAGGCAGTGTTTACAACAATCAATAGGTAACAGATCCCACATAGTACGAAGTTCTACGTTATGAAATGAGTATTATAAAGTCATTTTCTATGAGTAGGTTCTCTATGAATACTGATAGCGGATTAAGCTTTGAATTGTGGAAAATAGAAATACTTTACTTCCAATCTAAGACGACACCAGTATAGGTATTAGATTCATTCAACAATCCATCGTATGCTTGTTTTATTGCATCTGGTTTGAGTATATGTGATATTAATGGTTCAACCTTTAATTGTCCACGCGACATCCAGTCAAAAATCGTCTGTTGTTTACTAAATTGAGAGATGTTGTTACCCGTATCTGGATACATTGGTACACACCATTCTAATGCTCCTCTAATTGTTATCCATCGTAAATGTGTATCAGAAAGGAGTTCCGTTAAATCCCCAGTGACAGATACGCGCGGGGAACCGAGTATAACAAGTTGTCCATGAGTGGCGGTAGCACGGAGTGCCTGCATTACAACACTACTGTGCCCGACTGCATCTACAGTAATGTCTCCCAGTTCACCATTCGTAATTTCGTTGATAGATTTTTGCACTTGGTCATTATCTCCACCCACAGTATGATTTATACCACACTTCTTAGCTAAAGCACGTCTTCCATCAACAGGATCTACCCCAATTACTCTACATCCATGAATTTGGAACATTTGAGACACCAGATTTCCTACCAAACCTAAACCAAATACAATAACTCTTGAATTCGTTGCAATCTCTGAGACAATTATCCCTGTCATAGCAACCCCTGCCATTCGTGAGGCTGCGACAACAGCCGGATCAATAGAATCTGGAACCGGTGCAATCAGACGATCTTGTGAATATCTAATAATTGATGCATGTCGTCCATAAGTAAACACACGATCTCCAGGAACAGTTTTTGTGACGTTAGATCCAACTTCCCTCACAATACCAACATTAGCATACCCTGAACGCCAGGGATATGCACACCATGAACCAGGCTGAAATACCTTCGGTTCATTACCTGTATAATTTGCTAATTCTGTTCCACTACTAATAAATGTATATTCAGTATCAATCAATACTTCGTTGGGGGACTGAATAGTATCATCAAATTCATTTGTTTGCAGTTCTACTTGGTTTTGTCCCGTTACAACAACTTCTCTAATCTTCATAAGTAATTCCTTCTGCTAATTCTCTTTGCTTAATTTCTCTTATAAGTGCTTTCATTCGGTTATATCTATACAGACCAAGAAAGAAAGTAATTGAACCTAATAGCATTAACCCAAGTCCAATTGTCCTATCAGCCAATGGTGAACTAACCATTTTAGTTACAATTTCAAAATGAATAAATGATAAACCAGCGACAAATAGAGTTAATGCAGTACGAATATATGCAAGAAATGTTCTTTCATTTGCCAGAATTGTTCTGTCTGCGGCAAGATGATCTCTGAGAATAAGTTGTCCTTTTATACCATCATACGGAGTTGATTTTTCCGGCATAGATTGATTTTTACTCCTTTACAGAAACGATAAAATAATTAGTCCACATACCCATCCAAAAAATATATTAAACAAACGAATCAATTTAACTCGATACCTATAGTGTTTTGTATATAATGCGGGATGTTCAGAGTATCTTTGGATTAGTTCTGGTGTGGATAGATTTATCTTTGGTGTTAGAAAATAAACCAGAAGACAACCCAGAATTAATAATGGTATTTTAATATATGGGATAAGCCCAATTAACAAACCGATAAATATCCATAACCAAATTGAAATATTTCTTCTGGCATCAATTTTTGCTCTATAGATAAGTTTTACGGTTGGTATCTTATTAGTTTTTGTCATCCTGAACTATTCTAAATTAACCATCATAATGTAGATTTTTTCCATTATCAGGACCACCTTGTCCCCATACCCATACATTTCGAAAGAATGCTTGTTTTTCTGGTGGCAATCCATCAATAATATGTTTTGGAACAGTTGGTTTGTGAAATTGACAACCAACAAAGTTATAACAGTTAAAAACTGCAATACGGGGTGTGTCAGGATTCTTCCATGTATCTCCTGAATGGCACAAATTCTCTGTGAATATTATAGCAGAACCCGGAGGACAACTATAGGTTTCAAAGAGAGAGGATTCAGTAGTACGATGTTCTTCTGGTATCTGGAAGTTAGATTTATGACTTCCGGGTAAGAAAAGTGTTCCACCTTCACCTTTTTTAACTTCATTCAATTCAAATACTACGCGTGTTAGAGCAGAATAAATCTTCCCATTTGTACATTGATAACTAAAGTTAGGGTTGACATTCTTCACACCACCGTGTGGCGCTGGTCCACCATCTCCTTGAGATCGATATGTGAACCAACTTGATTCCATACGAATCTCACCCAATGTCTCCTGTAGAATACCAATAATGGTCGGATGGTCAATCAATAAAGAAGAAGCACCCCCAGGAAAACGTCTTTCATGTTCAGGTAATGATTCAGGATCAGATCTTATTGTATCAATTTGTGATTTTATTTCATCAATTTCAGTTGTAGTTAATACTTCTGGAGTAATAAATAACCCTTTAAATCAAAAATGAATTTCTGTTCTTCTGTCATGAGATTCCTCTTTATATATAAATGTCAATATGTATATCAGATTCTTGCTTTAATATCAATATCAACAAATCATAGGAATTAATATTATTATTATTACTATTTCCGGGTAGAAATGTCATTTAGATATTTACACGGTTTCAATCCGGAAATTCGGGACCTATTCGGTGTGATGTTTCGTATTGAAGTCTATCCATCTACAAATATATTAACATTATTTACTATTAATAATAGATGATTCTATCAGAATTATCAATTAATTAAAATTAAAACATAAAACAATTATGAAAATGTAGTGTCACTTCAAGCAACAGATATTGGACGCGCATTCTATATTAGATTCATTGAATACACTCACAAAAAGAGTATTTCGATGGACAGATGATATCGATTGAATAATCCAAATTCTTGACTTCACTGTATTGATGTGCTATACTAACAATCGTATTAAATATAGTGAATAATAAGAGATTTCTATTGGCTAATACATGTATATACTCGTTATTGATTACTACAATGGAGAGCAAAATGGATTTGAAACAAGCTTTAGATAACAAGATTTCAAAATATAACCTACTTGACCACCCCTTCTATACCGCATGGAGTGCAGGCGAATTACCGGTTGATAGTTTAAAATGTTATGCCAGTGAATATGGTGCATTTATTACTACAATTCCTATGGGTTGGGAAACAATCGGAGATATAGAAACTGCTGAAGAAGAAACTGAGCATATAGAAATGTGGGAAGATTTTGCAAATGGATTAAATACCAGTATTTCTAAAGCTGAGATACCTCAAGTTGAATCTCTTTTAGGGACCGCAGAGAAATTGTTTTCTCAACCAATTTCTGCATTAGGGGCACTCTATGCTTTTGAAGCACAACAACCGGATACCGCTAAGTCAAAATTAGCAGGTTTGAAAGAATTCTACGAACTTCCAGAAAGTGTTGAACCCTATTTTGTTACACATTCCCATAATGAACATGAAGCTGAAATGCTATTGGATAAGATTAAGGATTTAACTCCGGCTGCCCAAGAGAAAGTTGTGGATGCATGTGAACAAATGAGTAGTGCTTTGTGGAATGCACTGACAGGTATTCACAATGCTGAATGCGTATGACACAGTAAATAGATATTTTGATGCTCTTGTTTCAAGAGATGCTGAAACCTTAATTTCTATGATGCTTCCCAATGCCTATTTTGTCAAAATTGGTACTGATTTTGACGAAGTTGTTGAAGGAGTTGAAGGAATAGTACGATATTATAAAAACCATGTAGCAAGTACAGAGGATTTCAGCATCACTTTTCTGAATCTTGATATACAAGAAAGGAAAAGCGTTGCTTGGTTTTACACAAAGCAGAAATGGAAACTTAGATGGCAAGGAGTTGCTGAAGAATTTGTAATGCGTATAACAGGTGTATTGGAAAAGGTAGACCAAACCTGGAAGTTTGCACAAATCCATGCTTCAATTGGAATTCCAACTTCTTAGTATTAATAGGACTTCATGAAAATATCAGTTGTTTCTTTTGATGGTGATATGACTCTATGGGATTTCCTTCAAGTGATGCGACACTCTCTTCAAAAGACATTAGATGAGCTTCAAAAACAGTTAAAAACACAAGAAGTTTCAGATCTAACAATTGAAGAAATGATTAACATACGTAATCACTATGCTGACGAAGTACAAGGGAAGATATGGAACCTTGAAGAGATTCGAAGAGGCGCATTTGAGAGAACACTCCAATATGTTGGACATCCAGATAAGAATCTTGCATCACACCTAAATACTATATACTTAAAACACCGTTTTGAAGATATAGAGTTATATCCTGATGTTATACCAACATTTGATAGATTAACACAACACTATAGTTTAGGATTGCTTTCTAACGGTAATACCTATCCAAACCGATGCGGTCTTGAAGACTACTTTGATTTCGTTGTTTTCTCACAAGATATTGAAGTTGAAAAACCAGATGTAAGGTTTTTTGAGATTGCCGCACAAAAGTGTAATCTCGATTTAACAAAAATACTCCATGTAGGTGACTCACTTGTGAATGATGTTTATGGTGCTAAAAATGCCGGTTGTTATACTGTCTGGTTAAACAGAAATGGAGAGAAAAACAATACTGAAATCCAACCTGACTTTGAAGTTACAACATTAACAGAAATCCTTCCTATATTAGCATTGTAAATTCTCTGTTTTTTCTATCCTTAGGTTTAATCATACTAAAATAATGATGAAGATTACAAAAATTGAAGTATTCCCTTTACGTGTACCATACAAGGAACGTATTAGAAAAAAATACTATCATTTTGCCATGACAGAGCTTGTCACGGTATATAAATTTCATACAGATATCGGACTAATTGGATATGGTGAAAATCCTGGACCACCATTTGAACAAAAGGATTTGGATACATATATTGGAACGAATCCGTTTGATCACGTTATGGGAAATGGTCGGTTTAATTTGGATATGGCTTGCTATGATCTTATGGGAAAACATCTCGGATTGCCTGCTTGGAAACTGATGGGACAGCAGGTGAGAGACTGGGTTGCTATGGGATGGTGGATGCCCTGTATGTCACTAGAAGATACTGCAGATGAAGTACAAGTAGCAGTTGACAACGGGTTCCGTGGATTGAAATGTAAAGCCCGTGCATTTTATGATGTGGTGGAACAAGCAAAGGCAATACAAGAAGTTGCGCCATCTGATTTTCGTGTGGAATTTGATTTTAATGGGTCATTGATTAATGTAGAAAAAGCCTTACCTATCCTTAGGGAACTTGAGAAGATATCGGTTGTTAAAGGCATTGAAGAACCAATTTTTGCTTATGATGTTGAAGGATGGCGTAGATTACATAAAGAAATTCAGATACCATTTTATTTACATGGAATCGGAATTATCCGTGAAGGTGCATCGCGACAACCTTCCGGTCCTTGGTTAGGATTACGAGTAGGAGATTATGATGGTGCATTATGTAGTCATGAAACAATTAAGAGTGCACTTGCTTCAGGTTGGGGATTCGCTGCAGCAAATACACCAATTCTCTTACAATATGTGGGGACAGGTATTACGACAGCTTTTGCATGCCACTTAGGTGCAGTAATTCCAACAGCAACACTCCCAGCGGTAACGGCAAGTCACGCCTATGAAGATGACCTGATTGTCACAGCACATAAAATTCAACGTGGTTTTATACAGATACCAGATAGTCCCGGTTTAGGAATAGAATTAGATGAAGACGCATTGAGTCGGTATGCTAACACACCTCAACCGAAATGGAATCGTCACATCTCTATAGTTTCCTTTCCAGATGGTACAAAACACTATTATCAAAACCTACAACAAGCTGAACGACTAATGAAACAAGGAGTAGATGAATCGTATGTTCCCGGTGTACGTTTGACTGAGTGGGAAGATGATGGTTCATCAGAATTTGATAATCTGTATAAACACTTAGAAACGAATGATTGGCCTGTATGGGAACTCTGAATTTGTAACTGTTTATGAGGAATCTAAATGATGACACCAGAACAACGTTATCTATTTGATGTTACAGGATATTTACATCTTAAGAATGTAATACAAGGTAATGACTTAACTGCAGCACAAGAAGCAGCGGAAAATTATATTAATACTCCTACCGATGAACTCCCTGAAGGATTTGACTCAAGCGGTAAACACTTACCCAACGGAGTTGCATTCTCAAGAGCATTAGAAGCATTAGCAATGCATCCAGCATCTTGGCCAATAATTAAGGAACTTACTGATAACAAACCTCAACTAATGCGTGGTACAATGATCGCTGATAGAATTGGTGTCCCAGAAGGTGGTGATCCTCTCCATCTTCATTGTGCCCGAGAAGACTTTGGTAGAGATAGCAATTGTTTTGAGAATCGAAATGGAAGAATCTATTGTGATGATTTCGTGGTCTTTCCATACCTAACGGATGTGCATCCCGGTGATGGAGGACTTTTAGTAGTTCCAGGTTCACATAAGGCAGAATATGATCGTCCTGAAGAGATTTTTAATAAGGGAACTATTGAAGATTACAATAATATCCCATTAGGAGTTGTGAACATCACACCGAAAGCTGGTGATATTCTTATAATCTCTGAGTTGTTAACTCATGGTGCCTTACCGTGGAAACCTAAAGATAGAAATAGATGTTTTCTTGTTTTACGATATAGACCTCAGGACCGAGCAGAAAGTCGGATACCTGAAGAATTGAGAGGAAGGTTAGCACCTGAAACACAAGAGTTAATTGCACATGTTGATATTTCACATACTAAAGAGATTGTGAAGCAAGATGTTGTTAAGTTTACTGAATAATGTTATATTACCTTAGACTAAGTTATACAATCACTATTGCAACAATTCAATAAATTCGTCGACATCAGAAGTAGGGGTTTTACAAGCGAAATTCTCACATACATAGACTGTAGAGTTTCCATCAATCTGTGGTTTATCTGTAAGAAGTGGTAATCTTTCTCCATCAGTTGGTAGACTTAGTCCTATAATCTTGTTAGGCAAATACATGTTATGTAATGCAGTTAACATCTCCACTGTTCTTTCATCATTCTTTTCACCAATTACTGCTATCTCTTTTGGTGTAGACAACAAGAAAGACAGTTCACATAAAAGTTGTCCTGAACCCGATGGCATTGATTCTATCTGATGGAAATATAGTTTTAATGTATCCACAGCTTTCTCATGAAAAACGGGTTTATCAAGATGTTTTGCAAGACGTAGCAATCCATGTATTGCCATTGATGCCCCTGAAGGAGTTGCTCCATCATAAGCAGATTTGGATTGGACAATCAGTGATTCGTGTGCTTTGCCTGTGAAGAAAAATCCATCTCCCTCCTCATCCCCAAACTGATCAATCATTATATCTGCAAGACGTACTGCTTCTTTAAGCCATCTGGCGTCAAAACTGGCTTCATATAAAGCGATTAATCCTGAAATGAAATAGGAATAATCCTCCAAATAAGCATTGAGATGACTTTTTCCTGCTCGATAGGTTCGTAATAGTAGACCATTATCCTGTGAAAGAGTTGTTAGGACAAAGTTGGCAGATTTTTCACAAGCAGTTAGATAAGCTGAATTACCAGTTAATTGGTATCCAATAGCCATTGCTCGTATCATAATACCGTTCCAACTGGTTAGTATTTTATCATCCAACCCCGGTTTAATACGTTTCTCTCTTTCATCAAAAAGCTTCTTTCTACATTCAGCCAGAAGGGATTCTAATTTATCTTGTTCCATACCAATCTTTTGCGCAAAGAGATCTGATGGAGTTTGAATATGAAGTATGTTCTCACCTTCAAAATTACCGTGGGGTGTAATGTCATAGAATTCACAAAAGATTTCAGCGTTCTCCTCACCGATCACATCCTCCACATCATTAGGCTCCCAAACAAAGAACTTTCCTTCAACCCCTTCACTATCAGCATCTTGTGTGGAATAGAATCCTCCGTTCTCTTCATCATACATTTCACGTAGGACATAATCCAATGTATCTATAGCAATATCACGATAAAAAGTATTCTTTGTTGCTTGGTATGTTTCAAAACATGCTACAACAAGCAATGCGTTGTCATAGAGCATTTTTTCAAAATGAGGTACAAGCCATTTCTCATCAGTGGAATATCTGTGAAAACCACCACCCAGTTTGTCATACAGACCCCCACGAGCCATTTTTTGAAGTGTGGTTTCGACCATTTCTAATGCATAAGCATTACCATTATGGTGCCAATAACGAAGAAGAAAGGGTAATCCCATACTTGGTGGAAACTTAGGTGCATTTCCAAATCCACCGTTCTGAGAATCGAATCTGGATCGATAGTCTTGAAATGCTCTTGACATCAGATCCTCAGTCAATTCATGCTCATGTGGATCAACAAGATGACTCATCCGACTGAGTTGTGTAGTTAATTGATCCGCCTGTTCCAAAACTTGTGTGTTTTTCTCATTGAATGCTTCTGCTACAGCGTGCATAACCTTAGGAAATCCAGGTCTACCATAACTATCTGTCGGTGGATAGTAAGTTCCGCCATAAAACGGTTTTAATTCTGGCGTGAGGAAAACTGTCATCGGCCATCCACCATGTTGTGTCATGATTTGAACAGCATTCATATATATTTCATCTAAATCAGGACGTTCTTCTCTATCCACCTTGATGTTTACGAACAGACGATTCATAATGTCTGCTATTTCTTCATTTTCAAAAGATTCCCGTTCCATAACATGACACCAATGGCATGCAGAGTATCCTATACTAAGCAAGATAGGTTTATTCTCACGTTTGGATACTTCTAACGCCTCCTCACCCCATGGATACCAATCCACTGGATTATGTGCATGTTGAAGAAGATATGGACTTGTTTCATTTATAAGTCGGTTAGTATGTTTGGGGGAATCGTTCATCAGGTTCTCCAAGATAAAGGTGATTGGTAAGATAATTGTTTGAAGTAGGAAAAGAATTAAAGTAGAAACTATTATTAGGATTGAAATTAAGGGTTATAGTATTAGATATATTGTATTATGAACCGTTTTCCGTTGTAGTTTTATAGGCATGTGCAATTAATTCACTTAATACATCAAGATCAACATTATCAATATTTGTAATATTAATACAACTCTTACCAGTCCTAACCTTACCAAGCCGGTCACTGTAAATCTCAGTAAGATATTTTTTGCCTTCAACAGCATTGACATATACACTATAGTAATTCTTTTGTCGTGTTAACCCTACGAGAAACCATTCGACTTGCTTTTTATCAGACCGTTGGTATGACCAATGTCCATAGCCAATAATACTTTGTTCACTTCCACTCCAAAAAATACCTTGCCACAAATTTATATCTTGATTAGGGAAGGCTGTCTTAATTAATTCATGTAAGGTTGTCAGTACAGCTTTTATTTTTGGTTCTTGACTTTCTATATATTCTTCTGGGGTAGTTTCTACAATTTCCATAATGTCTCCATTGTAATTATTCTGATATTTGAATTAGCATTACTGCCCGGGAAGGACTCGAACCTTCACTACATGATCCAGAGTCATGCGTCCTACCATTAGACGACCGGGCATTGATTAGAGGAAATAGTATACAGTAATCAATCCCGTTATGTCAATCTGTTTGATATTTCTACTACTGTAGAGTAATCTTATCTGAATAGTTATACAGGATATTGAGGATACCGATGAAAATGGTGGGAATAACAAATACACTTAATAAGGCAAATGTGCTTTTATTAAACGAGAAACTTTCTTCCTCATCAGATGATTCAAAATACATAGCTTTAATTATACGAGCATAGTAATAAAGTGAAACGACACTATTCAATAGTCCTATTAGTGCCAACCAATACATGCCTTTACCGATAACCGCTGTGAACAAAAGCCATTTACCAAAAAATCCTGCAAAGGGAGGTATACCTGTAAGAGAAAATAAGAATATAAGCATAGCAGCTGCTACAAGTGGCGCGCGAGTAGATAAACCACGATAACTTTCAATCATTTCACTACCTGATTCATTTGCTACTAATACAACAACAAAGAACGCACCTAAATTCATAAAGAGATAGACCACAAGATAGAATAGAATTGCACCGAGTCCTTCAGGTGTCAGAAGGACACCACCCATCAAAAGATACCCACCGTGCGAGATACTTGAATATGCTAATAGACGTTTTACATTCTGCTGTGGTAATGCGGCAAGATTCCCAATCGTCATTGTTAAAGCAGAAACAACTGCTAACAGTAAACTCCAGTCTACGGATTGTAAAATACCTTCTGCTTGAAAACCTGTATAGAAGAATCTTAAAAACAGTGCAAATCCAGCTGCTTTTGAAGCAACTGAAAGAAACGCGGTTATTGGTATTGGGGCACCTTCATAAACATCAGGAGACCACATATGGAAAGGAACTGATGCAATTTTATAACCTATACCGGCGAGAATAAATGTAATTGCAATCAGAAGACCTAATCCTGTAATCTCACCTGCTGCTAAAACTTCTGGCAGTTGTTGACTTATCTCTGCCAAATTACCTGTGCCTGTCATACCAAACAACAAAGATAATCCAAATAACATTGTACCCGATGCAACTGCACCGTAAGTAATGTATTTAAAGGCAGCTTCACTTGAGCGTGGACTATGGGTTAGGAATCCGGCAAGTATGTATGAAGTAAGACTGACAGTTTCCAAAGAAATAAAAATCATCAACAGATTGGTTGATGATGCCATTAGAAACATTCCTAATGTTACTGCTAATAATAGTGCGTAATATTCACCTTTTAATCCTACATCAATTTCTTCTGATCTGAGTGAGAAGAGGATAGTTGCAGATGTTGCCAAGACCAAAAGGATTTTGAAGAAAATAGCAAACTTATCAAGTCGAATCATTCCCCAGAAAAGGGATAAGGAACTATCAGCAATATATGAACTTATATACAAGGTAGCCACTAAGGTACAAACAAGACCTACGAGAGATAAATATGCAACCTTATGGCTATCCTTATTCTTAACAAAAAGATCAAGGATGATTACTGATGCAGCAAATATGATGAGTAGGATCTCTGGTGTGAAATAGAGTATACTCTCAATATTGTTCTTGAAATCCACACCATCCTCCTATAGGTTCGCTTGGAATGTGCCGATGGCTTCTGTCAGACTGTTTGTCAATTCGGTTACGGATACACTAAACATATCAATTATGATATGTGGAAAGACACCAAGAAGAATTGTAAGAATTCCAAGTGGAACTAAGGTAAGAATCTCACGTTTATTTATTTCTGGTATATCTTCATAGTCTGGATTTAGTTTGCCTAAGAAAACTCTTTGTAAAGTCCATAGGAAATAGGCTGCACCAACAACTATTCCAATTGTGGATAAAATCGTTAGTGTCTTATATTTAGCAAATGCTCCGAGAAGTGAAAGTGCTTCACCTACAAATCCGCTTAAACCTGGTAAACCTAATGAAGCCATAAATGCAAGTGTCGTAATTCCTGTGTAGATCGGCATTTTACTTCCAATCCCACCAAAACGATTAATCTCACGATGGTGTGCTCGATCATATAGAACTCCTACCAGTAGGAACAACATGGCACTAATGACACCGTGATTGAACATTTGAAGTATAGCACCAGAAACACCGGTATCATTTCGTGCTGCTAAACCCAAAATTACAAAACCCATATGTCCAATACTGGAGTATGCCACCAACTTCTTGAAATCTGTTTGTGCCAAAGCACAGAATGATCCGTATACTATATTTATGAAACCGAGTAGAGCAAGACTATAACCCCAGAAATCTGAACCATTTGTAAACCGATCTAAACCTAACGGGAACATAGCCATATTGATTCTTACAAGTCCGTATGTTCCCATCTTTAACAAAACACCAGCAAGAATCACACTTATAGCCGTAGGGGCTTCAACGTGTGCATCTGGGAGCCATGTATGGAATGGGAAGATTGGAACTTTCACTGCAAAGCCGATAAAGAATCCAAGGAATACCCATATTTGGAAGTTAAGACTATTAAGGGCATGACCTTCAGTTGATGCTAATGCGATTAATGTAGGGATATCAAATGTGCGTGCACCAGGATCACCACTTGCCAAATACACGGCAATCATTGCCACTAACATCAAAACACTTCCGAATAGTGTATAAAGGAAGAATTTTATTGCTGCATATTCCCGACGCGGTCCTCCCCATACACCGATAAGGAAATACATCGGCAACAATGTAAGTTCAAAGAAAACATAGAATAGGAATAGATCCATCGCAGCGAAGAAACCTAACATACCCGTTTCCAACATCAGGAACAACGCCATGTATGCCTTAATACCTTTTTCTATATTTCGCCACGATGCAATTACACAGATTGGTCCCAATAATGCAGTGAGAAGCATCAATGTAACACTCAAGCCGTCAATTCCGACATGGTAGTTAATATTAAATTTCTCAATCCATGTAATGTTAGCAATATACTGGGATGCTGCTGTTGAACGGTCATAGGTAATAAATAGATACACTGCAAGAATGAGCGGAATAAACGTGAACAGCAATGTAACCCGTTTTATGAGTTCCTCAGATTCGCGCGGTAGTAGCAAAACTACTACCATCCCAAGTAATGGAACAAAAATCATTAGCGACAATAACATTTTTTAGTATTCTTTCCTCGCTGAATTTACCTTATCGGCAATCATTGTTAGTTTAATTTGATTCTCTCGCTGGTAAAAGACCTATAATGTATATAGTAAAATAATATGATTCATCTTGAAAAACTGTTGTATTTTAATATTATAATACTCTAAAAATAAGGATTATCAACACTATCCCACCAATCACAACAAAAAGATATGTTTGGATTGCACCTGTTTGAATTCTACGTATTCTTCCACCAATTGTCCAAGTAACCTCTGCAATCCGATTTACAATTCCATCAACAACACTATTATCAAAGAATCCAGTAAATGCGGCAAAAACATCTCGCGTTACAGTTCCAACTCCATTGACTATGCCGTCAACTACTGAACCATCAAATTGTGCATATAAACGTGATTTCCAAACAGTTAGTGCGACTAATACTCCATCATAGAATTCGTCAAAATAATACTTATTCCAAAACAAGTTGTAGACTGGACGGAAAGTAGTAGATACTGCCTCTGCAGACAATCTTCTTTTATGATAGAACAACCATGATAGTAGTATTCCAAATCCCGCTACAATAATTGAAAGGATCATGGCAATTGTATGTGCAGGACTATGTCCATGGTGTCCATCCGCACCGTGGGCAGAATCGTGTCCATTCTCCTCACCCTCTGCTGCATTAGCTTCTGAGACACCTAAAAATGCTAGACTAAATTCGGTGTTATGTGTTTTTGAATCTGGTAAAACTTGTGCATGTTCTGGAGCATGGATGTGGTGTTGCATTGGTGGTTTTACAAAATCTTTGTTGAACCAGAGATGATTTACGACTGGAAAACTCAAGAATGCTAAAACAAGTAGTGGTACGGTCATAACCCATGGAGATTCATGTGCCATCTCATGCATTTCCTGATTCTTTGGTTCACCAAAGAAGGTCATGAAAATTAGACGGAACATATAAAATGCTGTGATCCCTGCAGCAATGAGTGCAATGACAAATAGAATATAATGGTGTATTGAGTTCCATTCCATTGCTCTTTCAAGAACACCACCTAATATCTTATCTTTACTCCAAAAACCTGAAAATATGAAAGGTACTCCTGAAATTGAAAGTGTTGCTATCAACATAGTAATAAATGTGAATGGCATTTTACGGCGTAGACCACCCATGTTCCGCATATCTTGGTCAGGAGGAATTTCAGATCCGTGTTCATGAACTAAACTGTGATCATCATGTTCATGGTTAGCATCATCTGTATGTTCTTCGTCATGATGAGTGTGCATTGCATGGAATGCATGTATAACACTACCTGATCCCAGGAATAATAACGCTTTAAAGAAGGCATGTGTGGTCAAATGGAATAGACCAGCAACATAACTACCTGCCCCAATCGCCAACATCATAAAACCTAATTGACTTACGGTAGAGTATGCTAAAACACGTTTAATATCAAAACGAACAATTGCGATCGTTGCTGCAACTATTGCCGTGATACCTCCAACATAAGCAATAACGAGTGATGAAGATGTGGTCAAAATGGGGAACATCCGTGCAGTAAGATATACTCCTGCAGCCACCATTGTCGCGGCATGAATCAAAGCACTAACAGGTGTTGGACCTTCCATTGCATCGGGAAGCCATGTATGTAATGGAACTTGTGCAGACTTACCAACTGCTCCACAAAAAATGAGAATACCAGCAACAGACAACCATAACATATCTCCTGTACCACTCAAACCTTCTACAAGTGTGAATATTCCTGCATTTGCACCATCATAAAGTGATAATGTTTTAAATTTTGTAAATAACATCATCATCCCTACAAACATACCGACATCCCCGACACGCGTCGTCAGGAATGCTTTCTTACATGCATTTGCAGCTGAATCTTTTTCAAACCAAAATCCTATGAGAAGGTAGGAACATAGTCCAACAAGTTCCCAGCCAATATAAATTCCGAGTAGATTGTCTGATACCACCAAGAACAACATGGAAAATGAGAAGAGTGATAGAAATGCGAAGAATCTTGGATATCTGGGATCTCCATGCATATATCCCATTGAGAAGATGTGTACCAGACTACTTACCAAGGTGACAACAATCAGCATTATCACTGTGACACTATCAAGGTAGAATCCCATTGAAAAAGTAATACTTCCGAGTGATATCCAATCAATCGTAAGGGGTACTGGTTTTGGATCTATCTGCCAAAAGAGTAATATTGAGCAGATAAATGCCGCAAGCATTGCAAATGTTGATAGAACATCTTGCCTTGGATTTCCTTTGTTGGCTAAACCAAGTAAGGCATAGACAGCAAATGCTGTTAGAGGAGCAAGTAATATAATACTAATTAGAACAACCATATATAAAAACTACCCCTTCAAGGTATCCACTTCGTCTGGTCTGATACTACCAAATTCACGGTAGATAGCAAGGATAATTGCAAGAAATACAGCTGCTTCAGCTGCTGCTAAAACAATTCCAAAGATTGCAATTATCTGACCATCAATGTTCTCAGGTGGTGTAACAAAACGGGAGAAAGCCACAAAATTAAGATTACAAGAATTTAATATAAGCTCTATACCCATTAGTATGCTTATGGCATTACGACGGGTCAAAACGGCAAAAATACCAAGAGAAAATAAGATTGCGCTGATAACTAAATAGTGTTGTAATGTCATAAATTATGTCTAAAGGTCTATTTCTTAGTACGATATATTAATCCCTTATCTCTTTACGAGATATAAGGGCTGCACCGATGAGAGCGACTAATAATAATACAGAAGCAATCTCAAAGGGTAGTAAAAAAGCTTCATTTAGTATTAGCTTACCAATACGGCTGGTTGTGGGAACAAACACAGTACCATCATCAGATAAATTCTTCCATTTTGGTGTATTAGCAATCACTGTCAATAGCAACATAAGGAGTGCAAGTGTAATACCCCCACCTAATATGAGTTGTCCTCGTTCAATATGGATACGCATCTGTAGCCGTCCACTTGTCATCATGACACCAAATAGTATAAGTACGAGAATACCACCAACATATACAATCACCTGTGTTGCAGCAAGAAAATCTGCTTGTAGGAATACATAAAGTCCAGCTACACCAAAAAGAGTGACCATCAATGCGAATGCTGCATGCACAATATTACGGACCGTGACTACAGCGAATGCCGAGCCAATTGTCATTAGTGCAAATCCATAGAAAATAAGTGTCTTTAGCGTTATTTCCATTTATAAATAATCCAGCAAAATAGCAGTAAGAGTAATCTTAATCTGCTGCTTCTATGCTACTTTCATCATCTTTATTGTACATTTCCTGCTTATCAAATTCGAAAATCAGATCTGTACGGTCAAACTTTGAATACTCAATTCCTTCAAGTGAATCTTTCATTGTGAGACATTCTGTTGGACAAACTTCTGTACACAGACCGCAATACATGCATAAAGACATATCAATATCAAACTGGTCAAGATAGAAGACAACAGGGTTACGTGTAACCACACGTGAGACTTCATCACCAGATATAGTCTGTGTTCTGGTATCATCATTTGATGGTTCAAGCCGATCTATAACCTCTTGTGGTCCTAAGCGGGATGTGGTATTTGTCAATGTCAGTGAACCCTGAAGATCAATCTTTTTGTCATCACCATCCAAGATTCCGATTATTTCTCGACCATCCTTAAGATGTACGACATTCATACTATCCCAAAGCTGCTCACCTTTTGGCAACTTATCACCTTTTATGGTAATACAATCAACAGGACATATCATCTCACATTTTTTACATCCAATACAATCCTCAATACGATTATAGAGTTGACCTCGATATCCTTTAGGAATCTCACGTACATTCTGTTTCTTTTCAAAATCATGTTCATAAGGATATTGATGTGTGACGTTCGGTTCAAAAAACTGCCGTATAGTAATCCGCATCCCAACGAGGACGGTGTAAACACCTTTATAGATATTGCGTATGTATTTATCCATAATAATTTCCTTGTAGATCTATTGTTTTCCGATACTACACATAATGCTACAAACCATAACCGAATAATTTTGCAACAACACAAACGAGGAGTAAGCCGTTAAAACCCGATCCTGCATATAAACACCACTTACGATCTGTTCTGAAGAGTTTACTGGAAAGGGTGATAATCCAGAAACCGAGACATAACAAAATTGGTACTGTAACCGTTCTGGAATCATATAACCAGTCAAGATTAAGAACAAGCGCTATTGAATTGTTCGTAATCATAAACGTAACTCCAAGAAGAATTAACGAGATTCCTGTTAACCATGCCAATTTTTCTGTTATTGGATGTTTTGTCATTCTTATATCTGCAGTACTATGATATATAAAAAACCCAAGACCTGCTAAACCTATCCCTAAAACAAATCCAACTGCTGGTAACCAATGTGAATCTAAAGAACGTCCAATAATATTGATGTCTACTAAAGCAAGAATAATCATAGCAGGTATGAATAACTCTCTTGGTATCCTACGGAAAATATTTTCTTTATTTCTTCCCAAAGTTTCTACAAAAGCACTCATAAGATTTTTCCTTATTAAACTGAACTTGCTTGTGGTTCAGGTTTTCGCGAAAAGACCCGTCCTGCTATTACATAGGCACTGATTAAGCCGACATAGATAATAGTGCAGCTGATTCCGATACTCCAGATATCATCTGTTTTAAAAATCAAACCCCATATACCTGTGCCTAAGATGTTAAAGAAGGAGATAGGAATAAAATACTTCCAACAGAGATTCATCAACTGATCAACCCTTAGTCGTGGTAGTGTCCATCTCAACCACATCATTAGAAAAACAAGTCCTAAAGTTTTAATCACAAAACCAGGCAGACCGCCCAAAAAATCGTATCCGGGTAGAATTCCTTCATACCCACCTAAGAAAAGTGTTACACCAATTGCACTGACAGCAAACATATTAGCATATTCTGCTATAAAGAAAAGAGCAAACCGCATCCCACTATATTCTGTGTGGAATCCTGCGACGATTTCAGATTCTGCCTCTGGTAAATCAAATGGTGTTCGATTGACTTCAGCTATGGATGAAATGAAAAAGATAAAGAATGCGAGAAAAGTAAATGGAGATCGAAAAATTAACCAACTGAAAAATCCATTCTCTTGTGTAGCAACGATATCTGTCATACTTAAACTACCTACTAACATTATGACAGTCAAGATAGAAAGACCGAGTGGAATTTCATAACTCACGATCTGCGCAGCCGAGCGTAAAGATCCTAACAGAGACCATTTACTATTCGATGACCAGCCAGCCATTATCACACCCATGACAATAACAGATGAAATAGCCATAATATAAAAGATTCCGATATTGAAATCGCTAACTATGATTTCTTGACTAAATGGAATTGCGGCAAAGACAGCGAAAGAACATGCAAATATGACATAAGGGGCAAGAAGGAAAAGGAGTTTATCCCCTTGCGGAGGAATAAAATCTTCTTTAAAAATAAGTTTAACACCGTCGGCAAGTGTTTGCAGTGTTCCCCAGGGGCCAACTCGCATCGGACCTGTTCGGTTTTGAAAACGAGCAGCAACTTTTCTCTCAGCAAGTACAAGAACTAAGGGAAGTAAAGGTACAACGGCAACGAATATACCCGCGCATGCTATCATCACGAGTACAGTGCCTAATTCCACGGGGAAATGTGGAATCTTTGGAATGATTACATTTTCAACGAAATCTGAAGCCCAATTACCAGATGCATCTTGTATCTGAATAAAAAAACTACTTGGTAAAATTTCCGACATCAAACTTCCTTATATGTTGTATAAAACAAATGATTGCCAACTCTTAGATTTAAGACTTTTTATAACTATATTTCTTATACCGAAACTAAATACTTGATTCTATCTATCTACTTCACCCATCACTATATCAATACTACCAATAATTGCAATGATATCTGCTACCATTAATCCTTGACTTAATTCCTGAAGGGCACTTAAGGCACTAAAACATGGGGATCTTCCTTTAACACGGACTGGTTTCGGTGTACCATCACTGACAATATAGAACCCTAATTCACCTCTGGGTGCTTCACTACGAAAATATAACTCACCTTTAGGTGGACGGACGGCTTTAAGTTCTGCCATGACAGGTCCATCCGGTAGACCTTCAGCTAAAATCTGACGACAAATACTTACGGATTCTTTCATTTCATCCATTCGTATCTTGTATCTACTCCAACAATCACCTACAACAGCCCCTAATTCCGGGATATCCTCAGCGACGGGAACATCGAAATCAAATCGATCATAAATTGAATAAGGTTCATCACGTCGTAAATCCCAATCAACACCTGAGCCACGTAGATTTGGACCCGTTGCACCATAACTTAATGCCATCTCTGCAGACATGACTGCAACACCCACTGTTCTTTCAGAAAATATACTATTGGATGTAAGTAGGTCATTATATTCATCAATTTGTGGTTCAAAGTAGTCAAGAAACTCTTCAATTTCATCTAAGAAGTTTTGCTCATCAATAGATCCCGGTTCCATTGGAATAATTTCTGAAACACCACCAATACGTATGTAGTTATAGGTTAGCCGTGCTCCACATACTTTTTCAAAAAGGAGTAGAAGACGTTCACGATCACGGAAGGCATAGAGGAAAGGAGTGAAGGCTCCAAGATCCATACCGTATGTTCCAAAGGACAGTAGATGACTTGCAATCCGATTTAATTCACAGATTAATACACGTAGATATTCAGCGCGTTCAGGAATAGCAAATTCTTTCTCCTCATCAGCCTCCATAAGTTTTTCAACAGCAAGGCAAAACCCCCAATTTTGGTTCATTGCAGCCACATAATCCATCCGATCAGTAAAAGGAATGATTTGGGGGTATGAGAGATTTTCTGAATGTTTTTCGAAGCAGCGGTGCAGATAGCCGATATGCGGAATTGCTTCACGAACTACCTCACCATCCAATCTCAATTCCAAACGTAACACACCGTGTGTACTTGGATGCTGAGGTCCCATGTTTACAATCATTTCATCAGTGAATGGTTGTAATTCAATGATTTTTGATTCTGTTGATTGTGTACTTTCCATAAATATTGGTGAATATTCTTATATACTGAAAATAGGTTTACCTGTAAAAGAATTCATAGGTAATTTAATATGGAACACGCATACCACGATAGAAATCTGGTTCTTCATAATCTTTCCGTAACGGGTAACCTTCCCAATCATCAGGAAGAAGAAGTCGTCGTAGATCGGTATGTCCTTCAAAGACAATACCATAAAGATCGTATGCTTCCCTTTCATGCCAGTCTGCAGTTTTCCAGATATGTGAGACACTGGGTAATTGGGGATTAGACTTCGGTAAAGGAGTTTTTAACACTACCTTATGTCGGTGATTCATTGAGTAGAGATGATAAACAACAGCAAATTCCTCATCCTTTGCACTCAAATCCACACCACTTAGACACATCAGTGTATCAAATGCCAATGTTTCAGTCTCTAACAAGAATGTAGAAATTTCAACTATAGCTGCAGGGGAGATATGTATACTGTGATCACCTGATAGTTCTGTGTCAAGTAAAAGGACTGATTCACCAAACTTATCTTTTAAGACTTGATAGATTTCTTCAAGGTTCACGTAAAATCTACTCCAACATTAAGAGTTATCGTTATACAGTAGCATCTGTATTTTCTATGTTGCCGTCTTCTGTATCGGTTGTATCTTCTTTAGCTGTACCTTCAATTTTTTCGTGTTCATACCATTCAGTCTTTGTAAATAGTCTTTTTAGAAATGGTACATCTGATCTTTTTGCAACAGTTTGTGTTTTTATTTTTTCTTGTAATTTTAGCAGACCTTCTATAAGAGCCTCTGGTCTAGGAGGACATCCAGGGACATAAACATCAACAGGAATAATCCTATCAACACCCTTAAGTACATGATACCCATGTTGCCAATAAGGTCCACCACTTGTAGCACAACTCCCCATAGAAATTACATATTTTGGTTCTGGCATCTGCTCATACAGTCGTTTTATACGTGTTGCCATTTTTAGGGTAACCGTACCTGAAATCACCATCAAATCGGATTGTCGTGGTGTAGCTCTTGGGACACCAGCACCAAATCTATCTAAATCATAATTTGATGCGGCAGTTGCCATAAATTCAATTGCACAACAAGCAAGTCCAAATGTCATTGGCCATAGTGCGGATGAACGTGCCCAATTGGCAACAGCGTCAACTGATGTAACAATGATATTCTTATCAAGTTTTTCATCAATGATCATAACTTTCCTCTCTTTTGACGGACTGCACTTCTAATTGTGTAGAACGGATCCATTCAAGATCACCTTTTGCCCATACATAAGCGAGACCAACTAACAAAATAGCAATAAAAACTAACATTTCTAAAAATGCGATAAGACCTATATCTCTAAAAACGACTGCCCATGGTAAAAGGAAAACAACTTCAACATCAAAGATTAAGAATATGAGAGCGATGACATAGAAACGTGTGTTGAACTTAATCCGCGTATCCCCGATTGGATCTTCTCCACATTCGTAAGGGATATATTTTTCACCTGAATACAACTTGGTTTGAAGTAAACGTGATACCGTCAGATTCAATACTACAAAGAGACATCCAACAATAACAAATATTAGTACATTTGCGAAATTAAAGAGCATGGTTTTCCCTATTTAGCAGTATTATATCAGTTAGTATAGTGTCGTGCGGGGTGTAATTATAATCGGTTAAAGTATATCTTAGATTCACAATATTTTGCAACAAAAAATAATGCAACTCACGTATTTCCGTTATCTAATTGTGAGTATTTGACGTATCTATATATCTCATTAATAACCGTTTTTTAGTTGCATTCCTAACAGAAGTTTGTAATAATTTATTAGGATCGAATTAGTTAGAAGGAGTAGTCAATGTTTAGTTGTGATTATCATATTCACACACAACTTTCTGGATGTGCGGAGAATGACTTAAGTGTCGAGAAGATAATACAATATCAAGAAGAACACGGTATAAAAACTATAGGAATAGCTGATCATGATTACAGTTTTCAATCTAAAGTAAAAACTATTCAGGCTGCAAGGCAATCCATTAAGGATGCTGACCCAACTATTGATGTATATTTTGGTGTTGAATCTCAAATGCTGGATTACCAGATTACCTCAATAAAAATCCGTATGGCATCCTATTTTGATTATGTGTTGATGGCACCAAACCATTACCATATCCGCGGTGTTGCTCGTCCAAAGAATCTCCGAGATCCGAAAAGAGTTGCACTCCACGAAATTTATATGTTTGAGGCAGCAATTGCTTCTCCTATCACTGATGCAGTAATACATCCTTTCCTTCTTTCACCAGATGTATTTCAATACACTCCTGAAACGCTTGCTGCATTTGCACAAGAAATGATGAATAATATTGAACATAAACGGTTAATCTATCAATTAGATCTTGCTTCTCAACGCGGACTCGGCATAGAACTTACGCCAAAGATTATCCGGTTCAATCAGCCTCACCTGGTTGACTTTTACCAACTTTGTTTGGAACGTGATGTGAAACTTCTGATTGGCAGTGATGCACATTCCATAGAACAGTTGGATGAGCTATCTCTAATTGAACCCATTATAAAGGAGTTGGGAGTTACAGAGAAGAATCTTTGGCATCCAAACGAAGCTAATATGTAGGTGTTAATTAATAATTTTGCCTACAAATTCAATATTCCAAAAATCATTCATTCTGTAAACCAACCAGTTGTGAAAAAATGGATTAGTGATATGTGGGTAAAATGAATATCGGTTTTAATTATTCTATGTAGGTGTATTCAGATCTATGGAAATGAAGCGAAAACCGGTGGGTTTGAGTTTATCTACAAGTTCAGAACGTAATTCCATCACTTGAGAAAATTGTGATTCAGATACCTGTAATCTCAGAACAGGTAAATGATCAAAGAGTATAGCCCCTTCTAAATTGAAGTCTTCCAAGAGTACTTTAGCTTGGTCTAATGGTGAGAGATCTTTGTCTGTTCCCATTATCTTTGCCTTCTCCAATCACTTCCTGCCATAAAACCTCCGTCAACAAAAACCATTTGACCAGTTACAAAATCGGATGCATTTGAAGCGAAGAAAATCGTTAACCCGGCAAGATCTTCCGGTTCACCCCATCTGTCAGCTGGTGTACGATTCAATATCCAATCGTTACGACTATCCTCTCTGGCTGGTGCTGTCATTTCAGTACGAATAAAACCTGGAGCTATACCGTTAACTTGAATGTTGTATTCTGCCCATTCAACAGCAAGAAGTTTCGTGAGTTGTAACAGTCCGCCTTTTGCTGCTGTATATGCTACACTTGTTGGTAACCCAATTGCTGACGTAAGTGATAACGTATTGATTACTTTACCAGAGTTCTGTTGTTGCATGTGTTTACCACATGCTTTAGCAAGGAAGAATGCTCCTTTTAGATTTATATCTGTAACAAAGTCCCAGTCTGATTCATTGAATTCCAAGGCAGGATTGCGGATATTCACACCAGCGTTATTCACAAGGACATCTATCTTACCAAATACGTCAATAGTTTCTTGTACAAGTGAATCAATCTCTTCAAGATTACCTATATCTGCTTGAAGTGGTACAATTTTTCTTCCTGTCTGATCAGTAATTTCGGCTGCGACAGTATTGAGTGTTTCTTGCTCTCTTCCGGCTATTACCAGATTTGATCCTGCACCAGCAAGACCTGCAGCCATTGCTCTACCTATGCCTCGACTTGCGCCACTTACAAGACATACTTTGTTGTCTAAACTGAAATGTTTAACGGTATCAACTGCGGATTTTTGATTCATTAAATTCCCTAATGTTAAACGTGAGCTTGATAACTCATCTATAATATTCTAACTAAATGTATAAATGTTACTTATTCTTCCCTGTCTGCTTATTTAATTCGTTTAATTTTTCTGAACCAACAATCTTAATTTCTCCATTATGTTCATAAGCAAGGGATGTCAGAAGATGTCCACCTGGTGAACGGATTGGATCTACCTCTAATGCTACAACAAAGATTCTTGCTTTCTTTGTATTTCGTTGCCTGACGTATTCAAGAATTGTTTCAGTGTCTGTCTCAATATCTTGTCCTTTGATTGTTGTCGGAAGACCATCAGTTACCAGAAAAATGACAGTAGAATTATCTTTCAACCCTCTGTCAAGTGCAGCAAGGATATTCGTACCACGATTATATTGTATAGTTTCTGGTGTGAAGGTATTCAGGTAATTGAGTGCCCTTTTAATATTGAGTTCATTAGCCGCTAAGAGTTTCTCACTCATCATACGTGCAGTTGTCGAGAATGGTATGATATTAAAATTATCATCACTTCCTAACATTAATACTGAATCTTTCACAGCATTAATTGCCAATTCCAATTTATTCAAACCTGCTGCTTGCATACTTGCTGAGATATCCAGACAATATACAACATCTTGTGGACCATCAAGGCTATTGAGGAATTTAATCATACCGAGCGGGTCGTTCATCCCAGAACGTCCACCCCCATCTAACCGACCATCTCCTCCACCAGCATCAGAAATGCCGCGAAATCTCCCACTGCCATCACCACGCGGTCGAACTCGCCCCGTAACAATCCCTTGTCCATCAGTTCTACCTGGTTGTGCAACAAGACGACTAAGATTGGATGCTTCAGCTTCACGTAATTTGGCATCGGTCATCAGATCTGGTATAAGGTCTTCAACAGGAGCATTATTGACTTCAACATCATGAATGACAATCCTTTCACTTAATTTCACAACTTCGTCACGTTCATTTTTTGCGGCATCAAATCTTTTTTTCTCAGCATCTTTTGCTAAATTTTGTTTTGGATCCAGTAGTTTTTTTGATAATGGAGGTTTTGGTCTATTTCTACGTTCAGGTGGTGGTTTATTATGAGTGAAAACATCAAACGCTAATGTGTCTGATTGATCGTCCGGCACTGGTCCTATAGGAAGAAATAGATACACCATCGCTGCGCTCAAATGAAATATCAATGAGAGCATAATAATTGAACGCATACGTGTTTTTCGTTGTTCTCTTTGAATCATTCTTTCTGTCATGTCTTGTTGCATTTATAATCCTCCTATATTCAGTAGATACGATGTCAATCTGAATCACCCGATGTATTCTCTAAAGTAGTTATCCACTGATTGCCTTCGGGTGTTAATTCATAGTATGTATGATTTCGATGTTTTATCCATTTTCCTTTAACGATATTTTTTCGATAATGGATTATACGTCCTTCCACACGTTTTAACCCACCAAGTTCCCGTAATTTCTTATGTCTGTCTTGTATCTCATCTAATGGAACATATAATGTTTCTGCGACGACTTTTGAATAATCCATTCCCATTTCTTGATGATGTTTGAGTATTAGATAATCTGTCTCGTCTAATTGTTCAATTTCTTTTGATATTTCATGTTTAGAATTAGATGTATCATTCTGTTTGATTTCTGTCCAAGTAATATCCAATAATCTTTCTATTCTTAAACTGGATATGGATTTACATTCAGTATTATGGACAGTGATGATACCTTCCTCTTTGAAATAACCGATGATTTCATCATTTTCCTCAGGTATACAACATTTTGCAATCTTGTATGTAAGTTGGTTCATAGGTAGTAGTTTTAATTATTTGGTCGTCAGTTCCCAGTTAACAGTTTTCTGACCGAGATAGAGCACGGTACCCAATATCTTTTCTATAATGTACATCATTAAAATGGATTTCAGATACACCTTTATATGCTGTTTCAATGGCATTTTTTAGGTTTTCTCCCAGTGCTGTTACCCCTAATACCCGTCCACCTGCTGTTACGACATTTTCATCATCAAAATTCGTTCCGGCATGGAATACATTAACATCATCAATTGATTCTGCATTGGATAAACCTGAAATGACTTTACCAGTTTGGTAAGGATCCGGATATCCACCAGATGCCATTACAACACATGCTGCTGCTTCTGGATGCCATTCAACATCTGTTTGTTGTTCTAATGTTCCCTCAATACATGCTAATAATATAGGTATTAAATCACTTTTTAGCCGGGGTAGCAATACTTGTGTTTCTGGATCTCCAAATCGACAATTATATTCTAAGACCTTCGGTCCGGCTTCTGTCATCATGAGACCCACATATAATACACCTTTAAATGGACACCCTATTTGAGACATACCTTGAATTGTAGGATAGACAATTCGATCCATTACATATTCCTGTATATCAGGAGTGATGACCGGTGCAGGTGAATATGCTCCCATACCACCAGTATTTTTTCCTGTATCCCCGTCCTGCGACATCTTGTGGTCTTGCGAACTGACAAATGGCAGACAATAGGATCCATCTGAAAGAACTGTGAAGGATGCTTCTTCACCGATCAATTCTTCCTCTATTACAACACTATCTCCTGCGTCTCCGAAGGCTCTATCAACCAAGATAGTTTTCACAGCTTCTATGGCATCATCAACAGTACGTCCGGGTATTACACCTTTTCCAGCTGCGAGTCCATCTGCCTTAACAAATACGGATGTTCCAATATTCTTGATATAATCTATTGCTTTATCTGCATCTGTGAAAGTTTGATGTGATGCAGTTGGAATCCCATTCTTCCCCATTAATTGTTTGGCAAAATCTTTACTACCTTCAATTTGGGCAGCATTCTTATTTGGTCCGAATACTGTCAGATTGTGTTCATTAAATATATCAACGATACCGTATGCTAAAGGTGCTTCTGGACCAACAACGGTAAGGTCAATTTTATTCGATTCTGCCCAGTTAGCAATTTCAGTGTAGTCATCACCAATAGAAATTGTCTCTGCGATTTGTGCTATTCCAGCATTACTGGGAGTGCAATAGATTTTCTCTACCAATGGACTTTGTGCTATTTTCCAGACAAGGGTATGTTCTCTCCCACCTTGTCCGATAACCAGTATTTTCAATCGATGTTCCCTTCAAACTATAGTTTATTGTTACAGTATATGGTTGATTTGCTTCATCAATATATTATCAGTAATTAGTCTATTATTCAATACAAAGTTTGAATTGGGTATGTAATGATAATTTAGATAGTAGGTGTATTATAATGAAGATTATTTTTTTCAGTAATGGGTGATTGGGGAAACCCCGTCCTTACATTGAATTAATGAATTGGATTACGGAAACATTTACTTAAACTTCATTTAAATACAGCAATCAACACCGAATCTGTGAATCAGAGTCGGTGTTGATTGATGGATGACATTGTTCAGTTATGAATCCTGTATAATGGAATCTGAGTTGCCATCTGGTAGTGCTTGCATAGTACTCTGAATTATAGCGAGATCATCTTCATCCATTGTTTTACATGCCATAATAGTCTTTAGGATTTGATGTGCTAAAGCGAGTTGTCTCACATTATTTTCTTCAAAAGCTAAATTCTTCGTATAGCCGAAAAGTAACTCTAATTGAGCAAGAATATTTGCTTTTGTAGGTAGGTTTTCGGTACGGTAGTTCATAAGGTATTCTTCACGTGTATTATTGAATAATTCCCTATATTTCTTTGGAAATTGTGGATGAGTGATGTTTAATCTTCTGAATTTTGATGAAAGTATTCCGGTAAGCTGTTGAGAATCTTCCAGAATTCTCTTTTTGTATTGTTTTTTATTAACAATTCAAATTCATCATCATCCATGATTTGTTTCTCACGGTAATATTGTTCACTAAAAAGATCTGAAAATTCTTCAAGTGAATAGTATTTTCTTCCACAAAGTTCGTAGCATTCGGTATCGTATTCTATCAAAAAATCATATGGAATGTCGTTAAGTGACATGAATTTTGCAAACCCTTTAACGACGAAAACTTTATGTTCTTCTTTCAAACGTTATGTTCTTCTTTCAAACGTATAGTAGACATGATATTCTCCATTTTTGTCGAAAGTTACGAAATCGTAACATTTTTCTTTAATCCATAATATTACTGGAATTGTCTATGAGTCCAGTATTTATCTTACTTAGTAAGTTAGATGTGTTTATCAAATTTAGGAAAAACTAAGAAAATAGGTCAAAATTGTCAGTTTTTCCTACTAAAAAGTTACAAAAAGTTACGAAATCGTAACTTTTTTCTGTTTTTAAGGTTCAAGTAAATTGGTGGTAACGCTTGTCTTAGACTGTATTCTCGGACGATTTTGTAAAAAAACATTTTTCTATGAAAAAAGTCATTTAACATATTTTCTGTTGGTTTTCTTTGGTTAAGATATTGACTAAATGTTCACACTTTACCGATAACATTTGTTGTCGTTTTGATTCCAAATTGTTATTTAATCTCTTAAATGAAATTAAGGGTAAATTCTCTATTATAAATATATGTGCATATAATTCTCTCATTGATAGTACCTCCTAATTTATAGTAACTAATATATAAACATTAATATATTTATAATTTATTCATAATTAATATATTAACATATTGTAATTTTTGGTAATTTTTAAGATTAGATATATGATGTTTTGTTTTTATTCATTTTTTTTATTTATTTTAATTTATTTTGAAATAATTGTGGGTTACCGTATGGTATAATTGCGACACAATATAAATAAGACATACTTTGGCGGGGAATTATGAATCGTATTAAACAGATGGCACGGATTATCCAAGTGGCACATTTAATCCATATTGAACCAAGAAATTGGACAAGGAGAAAGTTAGCGGATCGCTTTGATGTTAATATGACGACCATACAACGGGATATACATCAATTACGGAGTATGGGTATTGAGATTGTTCCAATTGGGAAAAAAGGTTATAAGATGATATCGGATTTTTTCTTGCCTTCCTTAAACTTTGATTTTAAGGAGGCACTTGCTCTCATAACTGCTGCAAGTTTTTATCGAGGTACTGAAAATAAGAGTTCAGTTGAGGTATTGAATAGTGCTATTGGAAAAATCATGAATACATTACCAAAAGAATCAATAGAGACATTAAATCACCTTGATCCTTTTACCGATACAACAAATAGAAGGGTTAGTAAGATTGGCGAGAAACATTCCTATAAGGATGAAATCTATCAAGCTATAAGAGAACGGCATGGTATACATATAAAATACAATTCCTTTTACAGTGGTAGAATAACCCAGCACAGCGTTTCACCCTATGGGGTGATTTACCGTAAAAATGCTTGGTATTTAATTGGTAGATCCGAAACTAAGAGAGAGATACGTACATTTCGAATTAACCGTATTGAATCCTTAAGACTTACACAACGTGAATACTTAATCCCAATTGATTTCTCTATACAGGAATATCTTGAAAAGAGTTGGGATATTATGCTTGGTCCCGATACAGATATAATAATCCATTTTAATAAAGCAATTGCCCCTTTAATTGCAGAAGTTAATTGGCATTCTTCACAACAGATAACTACCAATACAGATGGGAGTATTAGGTTTGAAGTGACAGTATCGGGATGGGAAGAAATTGGTTGGTGGGTGTTAGGTTGGGGCTGTGATGCTAAGGTTATCAAACCAAAGGAATTACGGGATTGGGTAGCTGATACTGCAATTAAAATGGTTGAAATGTATAAAAAAGACAATTAATTTTCATTTTATTCCACCAGTCACAGGTATATGGAACTGTTAGGATGTTATAATCTAAATATAACAATTATAGATACGATATTAGGAGTATAAATTGGAATTACGTTTTTCTGAATCTGAAATCACTTATTGGACAGATCAATATCTAATTCATCAACGTGATGAAGAAGCATTGAGGGAACAACAGTTAGTTGAATTAATTGATATCATACAGGATAGAGGACATTTAATTAAAGAGGAATTGTATAAGATTGCTTATTGGAAATCTCCCAGAAGATCTAAATTGGTGTATGATAACAGTGAGGAATCTGTCATAGAGATTACTACATCTGCATTTTCATCTAAAGATAATGATGACAAATTAAATGAATTGACCAAACTGAGTGGTATTGGTGAACCAATTGCCTCTGCTATTTTACATTTTTACGACGAAGGAATGTATCCGATACTTGATATACACGCTCTCTGGGCATCAGGTCTTGAATGGATATCAAGAACGACATACCCTTTTTGGGTTGAGTATGTAGAATTTTGTCGTGATCTTGCGGTAAGAAATAGTGTCGATATGCGAACAGTTGATAGAGCTTTGTGGCGGTTTTCTTATGATCATCCGGATAAGGAATCTGTAGAAAATTTGTCTAACTCCATTGTTAATAATTGGACGGATCGAAGGAGTAAATTAGAAGAACTAAAGGGTGGAGGAAGTTTTTCACCTGAGCTTAAAGCCTATATAATTGGTGTTACAGATAAATTATGTTCTCTCGGTATGTCACTTGAGGAATGTGCAAATATCTTAGGTATGTGGTCTGGTACAATAATAAGATGGAAGAATGACAGGGATGAATAATTCTAATATTCAATTTAGGTTTTAACAGAAAACCACCTCTGGATAGAGGTGGATAACCTATCCTCCCAGCCGTCTGGGAGGTAGCATGGCATACGCAACAGTTTTCGGCTACGCTTTTACTTCTGGTCTTCGACAGAAAACCACCTTGTGGGAAGATGGACAACCTATCTTGCTGACCGGTCAACAAGCAACTCAGCATACACAAAGTTTTCGGCTGCTATTTTACTTCTGGTGTCTTATATATTATACATTTTTTCATTTATAATTGTCATAGAGTTTTCATTTTAATTGTAGAATGTTGGAAAATTGGAATTAAGGAAAAGTATCGGAAAGCAGAACCTATACCCACCGCTGAGGATGGGTTCAGTCCTGCACAATAAAAAGTATAACATTTAATCTTAGACTAACCAAATTCTTTTTCTTTTGAGATGTGAAATTATTTTAAATTTCCTTGATTAGACGCAGGTATATGTGACTGGTGATGTGTTATACTAATATCAGAACGACTCTAAAGGAAGTGTACATTATGGCAAAACAGAAAACTGCATCAGATGAATTGTTTTTTACATTTGGTATGAGTATGGAAAATGACAACCTCTACAATACCTATATAGAGGAAATAGTCAACGACAAACTACGCGAGTATCAGGAAATTATTCAATGGGGTGCAAAAGAAGGACAATCCCTTTACCTACACATCCTGAATGGAGTATGTGTATTGGAGAGATTACGTCCCATACTGGACCTTAATGATATAGAGTTACAGGTTCTATTCAGTGCTTATAGCGTCCACGATTTAAATAAACTCAAGCAATTCCAAGATCAAAAACGGTCTTTTAACTATCTGGCAAACTCAAATAATGTTAGTGCTGCTTTATCTCACCTTGACATTGGACGTTTTTTCCCTGATTGGGAAGATTATATCAAGGATATTGAATTACTGATCCGCGCGCATTCACGCTACCATCATTCTTATGATGAGACACTTGATCTCAATTACGATCCATACACGCTAAACAAAGATAGACTTCTGAATTATCTCATTCCAATAATTCGAGGAATGGACGTGATTGATCTGTCAAAGTCCCTTGAAGAACAAGCCAAAAAACAGGACTTCCTCAAAGAGATTAATAGTATCTGTGATATTCAATATGAATTTGTTTATCACAAAGTTAGTGAACAACGAGGTGTTTTTACAAACTTGATTCATAACGAAATTGCATCGTATATGGAAGAAGAAAAAGATCTATTACCACTCCTTTACTATCCAAATGGTATTGCCTACCTTATCGACAAGAATCGAAAAGTAGAAATCACACATGATGAGATTACACACATTGGAACAACTATTGTAGAAGCGCTTGAGTCTAAGACAGTAGGAAAATTTAGCAAATTCATTCAGAATAGTCCTGCAGGTATTAAAATAGATGAGAAGTGTCTATTGCTTGGAATATCTTTTGAGGAAATATGGAATGAAGTAAGGAATATTATCAGTGAAAAGAGTTATGCTGCTAATGTAGATGTGATGAATGATCGTGCTCTTGGGAGGTTACAAGAAGAAGGTAAAAAACTATTGAATAGCAAACCAACCAAAAAGAATCCTGATCCTGCAGCCCAAGCAGCCTTAATCAATGAGCTATTGACACAGAAATTCTTCGTACTTCCACCAGATGATATGGCTATACGAATTGGTGAATTAGTTAGGACATATTATATTTTTCTAAACAAGCATTTTTCTAAACAAATTACTGATGCTTGGATACACATCTATGATCTACTTAAATTGCCATTAGATATTGAGGAAGGAAACTTACGATCACGTTATACAGCTTTCAGTGCATTATATGATCGTGGGTATATAATTGGCAGAGATCTCTACAATTCTGGTATGACTATTGAAGATGTCTATCAGTTAATTGTTGATGATGGAACGAAACTGATGGATACTTTACAAACGGAGAGTGAATTTAAGGTTTTAAGAGAGTATGTTCATAAATATATTGATTTTGATTTTGCTGTTGACAGAGATAAAAATTTCGCTACAAACCTAACACGATATGTGAAAGACAACCATGTTCAGTGTAGTACTTGTGGGTCAGAATTTGATACTGACCTTTGGATGAAACCAGATGTGCCCCAGAATATGAAAGTGCAACAGTTTTCGAATCGACTTGAAGGGGGTTCATCACGTGAACCGAAACGTCGCGTCTGCAGTGTCTGTCGAACTCAGTATATGATTGATAAGATGTGTTACAATGTAACAAGTAGCACATCAACATTTTATATTCATTTATATCCACCTTCGTTTTTCACTGACGGGTTAATTAAAGCATTTCGCGAGGCATATAATAGATTTCGTGATCCAGAGTTTCCATCAGTATATATTAACACCTATAATACTTTTCGTAGGTATCGAGAAATGGCTCAGTTAGAATTGCAGGTATCAAAGACAAAAAGTAACGGCAATCCGATTCCAGAATTTTCAGAGGCAATTGGAAATATTCTGACAGTTCCTGTAAACACACCTGGACAAAATAATCATACAGAACAAATGCTGTATGCAATACAAAACGCTTTACTCTACCAACGTTTCTTAGGATGTCGTGCAGTATTAACAGATTCCTCTATCCCCATATTTTCAGGTAACGAGTTTAGCAATTTGTTTATAGACCATATCCCGACAGCATTTCGGGGATGGTTACCAGATAATGATCTTGACAGTGAAACGACAAATCAGGTTTTCCATCAGTTAATTAACCTCCACAATATCCAAGTCAAAATTGGAAGTATTGAAACAGATGATCTGATTAGACTAATCCGTAGCTTAAATTATGATACTCTTGAACTATATTATATAACCCATAAGATGATTAAACGTGAACAATCTGGTAATGAACCACTTCAGTTCACGACTATCCGTGACACAGCAAAATTAATTGCTAATGTTGTAGTACAGAAAGGAGGAGACGAAATTATGTCTCACATAAAAGAACTCGCTCGAATTGCCTGGGATGGACGATTGAAAGGTGAGAGTCTAAAAGACAATTCACTCGCCAAACCCCTTGATGTTGCATTTGATAGTTTCGAACGTTGGCAGCCAGAAATTGAAACTGAAGAAGAAGCACGAGCTATCATGACCAAAGAGGTTGCCAAGGCTATTGAACGCCTTAATCCAAAATTCTTTGGGGCATCAAAAATGGAGAATATATCACAATTCGTTAAGATACTATTTGAACATATATATAAGGAGGTCTATCAGAATAACCTATTGTCTATGCTCGAAAATCGCAAAAGAATACGGTCTGGATATCTATATTTTATAACCGAAATGATTCCTAAAAGTGATAAAAACAAGGAGGAACAACAATCATGACTACTCTTGAGAAATATACTAACTACATAGTTGATAAATACGAAAACTTCCCGCAAAGCCGATACCTTACACTAATTGTTTTACGGAAGGCAGAATCAGAGATGATTTTTCGAACTGAAGGTTCAGGCGAGGGATTGAGTAAAGATTCTGTTCACCCTGGTGTGAATTCCGACGACCCTATCTCACGAGTCACAATTAGCAAACGTAAACAGACAGCTGTTGAACGTAGGACAGGTCGTGAACTATTACGGCAACATAACCTTCTCCTCTACTCAGGTGGTGCGAGAGAGGGAGATGAGGAGGACATCTGTGCATTAAATCGTAATAAACCTTGTGGTATATGTGCAGATTGTATGATCTACGGATATGCTGTTGGTGGTGGTGGTGCACAAAAATCTCGTGTAATTACCGATGATGCATTTAGTCTTTTGTCCTATCAGTCAGTTACCGCAAAAAGGACATTTAACGCACTCTACGATAATAATACGATGCGTGATCCAGTTACCAAAGAGGCATCTTCGAGTATTCAAGATGATGAATATGTTAAACCTGAGACTATGTTTATAGACATGCAGACACTGAAAGACTTGACTGCAATTGAAATACATTATGTTATAGCGAATATACTACGTAGTCGTCGTTACGGTGCGATATCCTCTCGTCTTGGAAAAATGAGGAACACCCTCATCGGTGCCATATTCAGTGATTGTGAACTATTTAGCAATCTGGAATTGACCCAAACTGTTTATGACCAACTGGGAGCAGATAACAGAAAATTCCCACTTAATGAACAGCAAGTTAAATCAGAAATTATTACTGCAGTGGAGAAATTATCACACGAAGTAATAGGCAACCTTGAAATACTCAGTGAATCAGAAGTCACGACATTAATTGAGGATATACAGCAGACATACGCTTCACCTGAGAAAGTGAAAAGCCTATTAACAGATATTACTCAACTTTATTCAAATGAGTAATCCAATTCTTTGATAGGAGGTATCTCATGTATATTTATCGTTGTGAGTTTCAGCTCATGGAAAACCTCTTTTTTGCCAGTCGTGAGATTAACAATTTCTTCCAAACAGAGGCGGTCATAGGCAATTATGCACTTACCTATGCTCTCGGGTTATGTCGTACTGGTTACTACAATGACGCTGAAATTACATACGCCAACGATTTAGGAACACTCAATAGTTCAGGTATCTATGTTACACCTGGCACCTTGACCGAAGAACCGAAATTCACGGTAGTACAATTTAACGCGCTCTCTGATTCATATTGGTATCAGATGGAACAAAATGCGATCTCAGCTAATCGGGATCGCATTTCTAATCCAAAGTTAAGAGCGCGACCAACAAATTTTCCACAGATAGGTAGAATCAAACTGCTTTCAATTGGAAACAAAGGTGTATTCTTTCTTACAAGTCAGGAAGAGTTGAGAATACCACGGTATATCCGTCTCGGTAAATTTATGAGTAAAACCAAAATTTCCGCTTATAAACAGAACTATCATGAAGTCCATAAACAGGACTTGACCTACAGTCATTATTTAAATCCAAATGACTTACCACCTGATACACATATTGGTATGTTTGATTTGCTAAACATTCGTCCAACTCCGTTGATTCGGCAAGTACAGATATCAGGAAATTTCTATCAACTTGCAGATGACGATAAAACCCATTTACCTGCAGGTATGCAATTTTATACTAACTTTTAAGCTCTTATTGTTTAATCAACAAACAACATTAATCAGGATTCTCATAATGCCAGAAATTACAGTTACCTTGAATGCAGGTTATGAAAAGATTAATCCATCAAATGAATTTGGTTTAAAATATCCACCACTTTATCATCAACAACGTACATACGATGAACTTAAGGATAATGATCTCGTTATTAACACCTATAACACAGGAACTGGAAAAACCCAAGCTTCATTACTTCGACTGTTCGACCTAAAAGGTGATAATGAAAATGTTTTATTCATTGCACCGACAAATGAGTTGATCCGTCAACATACCGATGATATCCGAGAATTTGTTCAAGAACATGATCTGAGTTTTAATGTATCTGAAATTACTGGTAAGACACTTCGTGAATTTGAGACCGCTTTTGATCCTGGATATACTGTAAGAAATCCAAGAAAATTACATGAGATTATTAACTTCTCAAATTCAAGTAATAAAAAGAATCAGATTATTGTTACAAATCCTGATATTTTTTATCTCTGTTTCTTTTGTCGCTACTCCGATACCGATAGTGCAAATCTATTCCAAGATTTTCTTGTTAAATTTAATTACATCGTAATTGACGAGTTTCACTATTATGACGCCAAACAATTTGCGAATTTCCTAATGTTCTTCATTTTCTCAAAGGAGTATGGATACTTCAATGGTGCTGGACGTAAAATATGCCTTCTCTCGGCAACTCCTGATGAAGAAATGTTTAGATATCTTGATAGGATAGACTTGAAATATAAGCTTGTTAGTCCAGATAATGAACCTGATAAGAGTGATAGTTATGAGAATGTACAGACATTATCCGAAATTGAATTAAATATTCATAGTAACAAGATTCATGATTCACTCAAAACACGTCCTGAATTAGTTACGGAATTACTCATTTCTGGTAAGGAAGGCGCAATAATTAGCAGCTCACTACGAACCATTACGGACATTAATCACGGATTAAAGAAAACGGGATTGAATAAAAAAATTGGATTGATTACTGGGGCTGTAAGTTCAAAAGAACGATCAGATGCTACATTGATTTATCCACTTGTACTTGCTACCCCGACAGTAGATATTGGTTACAATTTCAAAAAGGTAGAGAAAAAGAGTCAAAATATCGATTTTGTTTGTTTTGATGCACTTTATGGCTCAGAATTCACACAACGTATTGGACGGGCTGGTAGACTACTCGGTAAGGAGGATACCTCCCAGAAAAGTATTGGACATGCATTTATTCAAGGAAATCTCTTCTCACAATTACAAGATGGGAATAGTTATGATCGCCAGGAATTTACCAATCTTGTTAAGGCGTCCCTTGGTGAAGATAATCGTTTTTATAATTATATTCAGTCTTATGCAATTCTTGAAGCATTCTATCCACTTTATCATCATTTAAAACGTGTTTCAGAAGACTATCAATATCGAGTAAAGGAGGTATATGATAAGATTCGACAGGTATACGCTCCAGAGAGTGAAACTACATTTGATGAACTCAAGAAAAGGATTCAGTGGCATTTAAAATATGAGAATGTCATTAAGGCACATGAACAGAATCGTTACGATAAATTCATTCAACGTGATCAGGAATCAGTTGCGTGGAGTTATATCAGACATCAATGTTGGATCAACGGAACGTTAGAACAATTCGAGAAAACACCAAGTGAACAATTAAATGCGGCTATCAAAGATTTTGTTAGGAATCGTTCGAATAGAGAATACTTGGTTGAATATTCACAGCAAAAATTTACTCCTATTAATTCACTTTTCAGTTTTCGAAATTCAAACGTAGGTATCCGATGTGCAATCTATGATCCAAATCACTTTTTTCAATACAATTCAAACTATACTGAATATGACTTATTTCATATCTTAATGTATTATGATTTTAAAAAAATAACAAAAGAACAGTATCACGAGTTTACAGGAGATTGGGGTAATTTCTGTGATTTCTATGTACGTATAGATCAACGTAAAGAATCATCAGCAAAGTTAGCATTTGAGTATAATGCCGATGCTATTGACAAGGATTCTTTTGAAAAACAACACTGTTGGGAGCCTACTGCACTGAAAGGATTAAGATTGAATTCTAATGGAATTATTCCAAATAAAATGCAGAATTTCCTTACAAACAAATATGTAACATGTTTGCTATCAAAAATGAAGAATAGACATGTTCTTAACAACATTCTTGATACTAAAAGACTAATTTCCTATCCGTTATCCGTTACTTTTAATGATGGACATGAAGATTATAAGATAATTTTGGGAAGCCAAGCATATCTAATCCATGCAGAGTTACAGGAGAAATATAAAGAAAGGATGAATACTGAATAAGAACACAGAAATAAGGAATCCTCAAATGCCAATTAGCACACTCATATCACTCATACCAGAAACCGATGTCAACCTACGACCAACAATGGGACACCACGCACATGCAGCCTTCTTATCCATCATGCGAGAAACCAATCCAAAAGTCGCTAAAGAACTACATGCATCCTCAGCACAAAAACCGTTCACTGTTTCACCACTTATCGCTGAAGGTAAAAGACGTGGAGACTTTCTGTACATACGTGCCGGTACAGATTGTAAACTCAGATTCACATTTCTGGATGATACTCTCTTTACATTCTTTGGACAATCGTTTCTCACACAAACATTCCCTACAATTCGGTTAGGAGATGCAATCTTTAGTGTAAAGCAGTTGGTATCCCACACATCAGAAGACCAAAATTGGAGTGGAAGTGCAACATATCCCGATTTAATACAAACCGCAAAAACAGATTATAAGATGAGTTTCCGATTTTATTCACCAACAGCATTCCGACGATTAACTGCACGAGGAGAAAAAACCCGTGATGATGCCTCTATTGATATGGAACGGTGTTATCAGAGTTGGGTGAATAAGTGGAACGCTTTTGCACCTATTAATTTAGATAAAAATGAAATTCTTTCTTTTGTAAGAGAATACGGACAAGTAACAAGAGTTGACACAAGATCAAAAAGACTCAACTACGGTAAACATACTGTACCGGGATGGGTAGGTTCATGTTCGTGGGTATTCTATCCAGATAAATCCATTGATGAAAATTTGCTCCGTATCGTGAACTGTCTGGCTAATTTTGCTTTCTATTGTGGAACAGGATATAAAACTACAATGGGAATGGGACAGACACAGCGCGCAGAATAAAGGAAATCTCTGATGTCAGAAACATACATACCAATATCACAAATAAATACTTATGTCTTTTGTCCTCGACGGTTCTATTATGAAACTATTGAAGGCCACCAAGTCATAAACGAGCATGTTGAGGAAGGTAAAATCAAACATGAAAACGTCCATACAGAGGTTACAGATCGAAAGAAAGGTGATAGAATCATATCTCGACGTCAATATCTTGCATCCGACTCTTTGGGTATTTCTGGATTCACCGATCTTGTAGAAGAAAAAGGCGATACGCTTTATCCAGTTGAATATAAAAAAGCAGGTGTGGGTGATTGGCTAAACGATCAGGTACAACTCTGTTTACAAGGATTGTTGTTAGAGGAAAAAACTGGAAAATCTATTCCACATGGATATATGTATTATATAGGTTCAAAACGTAGACGAAAAGTTCTCTTCAATAAAGAATTACGTGAGACAACACTTCGTTGTGTAACTGAAGCTCATTCACTCTTAGAAACACAAAAGATTCCGAAACCAGTTCATGATAATCGTTGCAATGGATGTAGTGTTCGTCCCATCTGTCTACCAGATGAAATAGCTTTCTTGAATGAATTGGATGAACGACCCAAACGAATTAAACCTGCACTCGGTATTGATAATATACTTTATATTGATGAACAGGGATGTGCTATTAAAAAAACAGGTGAAAGAATTCTTGTGGTAAAAGAAAATGAGGTAATACGCGATATTCCATTAATTCATCTTGGACAAGTCGTAATTTCAGGAAATGTTAACATAACAACACCAGCCATGCAAACACTTTTACATGAAGGCATTCCTGTGGTGTTTCTCTCAGCTTATGGACGATATCACGGTGCATTAACACCACAAGTTTCCCGCAATTCTATTCTGCGTCATGCCCAACATAGGGTTGCCAATGATACCAATGCATGTCTTAATCTTTCCAAGTCATTTATACATGGGAAAATAGCAAATATGCGGACAACACTCCAACGCAGGAAATGGCAAGCAGAGAATGATACTGACCCAACCCTTACACCATTACTTGACAATATAAAATCTATCCAAACGATGGAAAAACGGGTTGAAACTGCAACGGAAATAACAGAATTATTAGGATTAGAAGGAAACGCTTCAGCAGCATATTTCAGATCATTTACATTTATGTTAAAAGATGGTATGGGATTTGATTTTGAGAAAAGGAGTCGAAGACCACCAGCAGACCCTACGAATGCAATGTTGAGTTTTGCATATTCCTTACTTACTGCCGATATAAGTTCAGCGATTCAGACGGTTGGGCTTGATCCTTATATAGGATTATATCATCAACTTAAGTATGGTAAACCAAGTCTTGCGCTTGATCTTATGGAAGAATTTCGTCCCATTATTGCTGACTCTGTTGTGATAACTTTAATCAATAATAGACGTATAAAACCAGAAGATTTTACTCAATCACACGGAGGCTGGTTTCTGAATGATAAATCTCGTAAAACCTTCTATGCTGCTTACGAAACCCGTAAGAATGAGACTATCACCCATCCAGTGTTTAAATACAAACTTACATTCCGTAGAGTAATGGAATTACAAGTGCGTTTGTTAGCTAAGTATCTTACGGGGGAAATTGAAGAATATACACCACTCACTGTAAAGTAATAATTTGGTAAGGAATGTAGGATTGTAGGTTTTGAAGAAGGATTGAGGAAGGAAAGGATACAAGAAAAGGAAAGTTGAATGTTAGGAGGCGAAGTATATGCATTATACAATTGCTTATGATATTACTGAGGATAAACGTCGTAACAAAGTTGCTAAGATACTGAAAGATTTTGGCAAACGTGTTCAGTATAGTGTATTTGAGTGTAACATTGATAAACTTTCATACTTACGTTTGCATGATAGACTTGGAAAAGCAATGGATATGGATGAGGATACGATAACCTTTTATCATATCTGTGCAGCATGTGAAAAACAGATTGAACGTATAGGGTTAGATAAAGAACTTGAAAATGATTCTTATATAGTATAGTATAGTATAGGAATTATAGAGTCTATGAGCGTTTGAAGACCATATTTTCCATGTCGCTCATAGTTGCCTATAAACACTTATGAACACTGACTTAAGAAAATTATATGTAGATTCATATACATTTTATTACATAAGAATTCATTCGCTCACGGAATCACCTATTATTAAGGTAAGACCCGTAAGAGATGCAGACAGGGACAGTAGCAATTAGAAGATTCTCGATTACGAGATTGAAACCAACCACAAGCGAATACGGAAACAGAACTGTTACAGTGGGTAGCAATTAGAAGATTCTCGATTACGAGATTGAAACAAGATTCAATTGTTGAATCCAAATCATATTGTGTGCGTAGCAATTAGAAGATTCTCGATTACGAGATTGAAACAATACATTATATCAACTTTAATATTTAGGTTGATATAGTAGCAATTAGAAGATTCTCGATTACGAGATTGAAACAATTACCAAGACATCGTCGCCTTTTGACATTTGCGCAAGGTAGCAATTAGAAGATTCTCGATTACGAGATTGAAACATCCTTGCTTATCCTATGCTATCCTATGCTATCCTAGTGTAGCAATTAGAAGATTCTCGATTACGAGATTGAAACCTATTAGGGACAACGAGTTATACGATGCGTTTGTTGTGAGTAGCAATTAGAAGATTCTCGATTACGAGATTGAAACAAGGATGTACCGTTTACTGATGCCTTTCCGTTTCCAACGTAGCAATTAGAAGATTCTCGATTACGAGATTGAAACAGTGTAAATATATCAGAATCAATTATTGCAAGTACATCGTAGCAATTAGAAGATTCTCGATTACGAGATTGAAACTTCAATTCTATGGATTACGAAGAACAATGTATGGCTCTGAAGTAGCAATTAGAAGATTCTCGATTACGAGATTGAAACGTCAAGAGTTAGGGGCCCGTGACCCTGAAACTATTTCTCAAGTAGCAATTAGAAGATTCTCGATTACGAGATTGAAACCATCGCATCCTTAGTTATTTTTGAAAAGTCTGGTGTATTATGTAGCAATTAGAAGATTCTCGATTACGAGATTGAAACTTCCAAACTTGTTATTTAGTGCAGCATTCATAGCACCGCGTAGCAATTAGAAGATTCTCGATTACGAGATTGAAACAAGGATCTGTTGCAAGCATCTTCGCAAGACCGACGAGTAGCAATTAGAAGATTCTCGATTACGAGATTGAAACTCATGATGCACGGTTTAAAGGTTGATTTCTCACAAGTAGCAATTAGAAGATTCTCGATTACGAGATTGAAACTTATACTATATACATACTAAACAACAGTGGCAACACTATAGGTAGCAATTAGAAG
>JAGFCA010000072.1 GCA_022394755.1 Candidatus Poribacteria bacterium | reverse complement strand
GTCAAAAGTGCGTCGGTTGTAATAACTTTACCCCGGACATCAAATGTTTGAAGGATCTCGCTTGAGACAGGTATTTCATTTGTTTTGTCGTCAACTCTGAGCTGTGTGAGAGTAATCCCCATCTTGTGAGAAACCACAGAGAGTAAGTGGTTTGTTGCCGCTCCACTTTTTTGAGAAGCACGCATTATTTTGCCATCTATAGCAACCGTATCAAAACATCCTTTTAGATCAGACCGATTCTCAACGACGGTTTTTACACATTGCGTCAATACCCTTTCTACTGCTGTTTTATCTAATATTTTCAATCCATTGTGAAAAGTTGCAGCACAAGGAGGATTCTCACGCGTAAATCCAAGTGCTTTTGTAAGTTGTGGTTGAGTGCGTGTCCAAGCTGCTATGGATGTATAACCTTTATGTCCACACATAAATCCAACAACGAGTAGACCAAGGATTGACTTCAACGGATGTCGTAATCCTTTCTTGTTGCGTGGGTTAATAACTTCTGCTAACATATCCATCAAGTGGCAAGATTCTTTCTTTGCCATTATTCACCTCAAAAAAAATATATCTAAATAAGATGAATGATAGCAGATATAGCGTGAGAAGTTACACTATATCTGCTTTTTTATAGATTGATAACAACTGTGATAAAACACACAGAAAATCGAGAACTATATAACCCTGCATGATAGGGATGTGTAAAGTTTTTGTCACTTTACAACAGTGTTTTTTATACCTACTTTAGTTTGGGAAATTTCAGAGTGGACACAACCAAATTTCAAAGTGTTATGGTATTTTCGACATTTTACTCCCGAGAATCTAATACCAAAAAAGATTATGGATAATAAAAAATAGATCCCGGGGAATGCCCTACGGCATTCATACCCAGTGAACTCCTAAATGGGGTTCATACTGTTGATTCCTGATTCTGATTCGAGGGTGAAATGTGTGAAATCCTATTCAGTTTCGAGGATCAGACAATAAATGTAGCAAGACCGCTTCTTTGCATATACCGTATCATCCGTGATTCAGAAAAGAAACCATCACTACCCAAAGCCTTCTTCTCTGTGTAATCCAAGAAGCTGACATAAGGAGCAATAGCTGTCGATAATCAGTGTTTCAGACAACATACATAATACATAAAAATAAATTGAAGAAAATAAATGACAGGACAACTAATATCATATAGATGAATATACATTGACATAATAATAAATACACGCTACAATAACATATAGATAAATATTATAATACAAATTAGCAAAACACAGTTTATTATAATCAAATCCAATAATCTGATTTTTCAGGAGTGAATCTGCCGATAAATATTATGTTATGAGTGGATAAATAGTAAAAACAGAATCATCGCTCATCAAGGAAAACTAAAAAATTGTTACTTTTTTCAAATTTTAGAATTAGAGGTTTAATTCGCTACAAACCCAGACAAGGACTAATAGGAAAGGCAGTGTAATAATGAGAAACAATCCTACACTTTGTAGGAAAAGTGTAACATTTCTCACACATCTAATAAAATGTACTAAGTTAGAAAAACGATAATTTCAGCTTAATAATGTAATAGCTTAGATTTAATACTACTTTAAACCGTATACTGAAAACCAATAACTAGACCCTATCTCATAAATCTAATATTTGGAAGATTCTTGGATCTTACCATGTATTATATATTGATACAACAGACTGGGAAACCCGTCCCACGAAAGAGGAATTAAATAAAAACGCTCGATCCGTATTTATGAGATACCCTGTATAATCTATAAAATATACACATGGAAAATACGATATTAATGCCAAAAACTTTACATAACCTCACGTTAGGAATGTAAACTGTTTTCACTTTATTTACGTGGTTTGAAGTATTCATTAGTAAATTTTTGAAATATAAGTTAGACTATTGAGTGATTTGAACATAAAACCCAAACTAATTCCGAGAGGTTAACTATGAATGAAAATATTGACACCCCATCTTCCAACGAGACGACAGGACATTATGTAAGGAAATTAAAAACAGGCGATATATTGGATTCAATGTTTTCGCTCTATCGGAATAACTATACACAATATCTGAGCATAGCAATGATATACTTTCTTGCTATAGTAATTGAGTATTCATTAAAAGGGATAATTCCAGGAAGAATACAACAGTCATTAATTCCTCTACTTATTTCAATTCCAATCGGCATTTTCGCTATTGGTTCAGGAATATATGTGACAGGTTCACTTTACATGGATAAAACAACATCATTAGACAATTCTTTCAAGCATGTCATTCATAGAATTCTACCGTTAATTGGGAGTAGTCTGATAGTCAGAGGCATTATAATCATCGGTCTATTGAGTGTGAGTTTTTCTATAATCCAAACATTTACAGTTGGTCCTCAAGGAATATTAATTGGGTTTATAGTTTTACCAATCACAGTATATATTCTTGTTAAATGGATATTTCATCTACCCATAATCTTATTTGAGAATCCTAAAATAACACACTGTTTTATAAAAAGCTCTGCTCTTGTAAAAAACTCATGGTGGCGAATTTTAGGTATACTAATTCTTATTCTTATTATAACATATGCAATAGATTCTATAATTACATTTTCGGTGGCATTTGTTATGTTATTATTTAAGCTTGGGGCAAACACCGATTATATTACACTTCTACGATGGAAATTTATGGATGGAATACTTGATAGTAATAACCTAATCTTCTACTCAACAATGACATTCGTTAAATTGGTTACCCAATCATTGGTTGTTCCTTTATGGGTCATTGGTTATTCATTACTATATATTGATAGAAGAATACAAGTAGAAGGAAATTTCGATTTTCCAGATTGATTCTATTCTTAAGAACTTACAATTGAAGGTTTGATCAGTGTATTATTCTACAATTATATAAACTGATTTATCATTAAAATGGCAACATTTGATGTTTATAGTATTATCACTTTAATTTGTCAAGTATGTTTCATCGCAACTTTGACATTTTTTGCGATAAAAACTGAATCAATAGGACTGATAATAATTATTATCAGTTCTATTACATCTAAGATTATACACATGATTATAACATATCTTATGAAACCAGTAATACCTCTTGCTTTTGATCTAATAGCTATACCACATCTCATTGCCATTATCATTCAATATGTAATTACCAGTCTATCGGTATGCTTCAATACATTTGGTCTATTAATATGTTATTTAGAATGGAAGAATGGTAAGTTTCAATTCAATAAGTAATTTTAAAATAGGATTCTTATATAAATTTTAACAAGATTTATGAGAAACCATAATTCCAATTATTTAAGTTCATACCGAATCCAATGAGAAACAGTCATAGATTGAATATCTCAGGATATTTTACATAATTATGAATATACAATTACTAACTAATGTATATTTTATAATAATCTCTATACTCAAATTTTCCTTTTTGGTATTGTTAGTCTATATGACATTAAAGACCAAATCAAAGGGATTAACTCTAATCGTAGTTACATATATTCTTGTTACATTGTTCGAATATTTCCTTTCTTTAAGATTGTATCGATTCTTGTTTGGATCAATTCCATTTAAATTACGTCATAGCATCTTTACAACTAATGAAATACTTAAAAACATTCTACCTGCTATTGGTGTATATCTCTGTTATACTGAATGGAAACAAGGTAAGCTATCACCAAACAATTTGAAATGACCCATAGTAGTAAATTTGGGCGTTAAAACCTTTCTTGAAATCAGTTGCTACAATATTCCTATTCATTGTTTTAACCATTAGATTCATAGATTTTCTCCAATTCTTGCTACTAAATTACGATTAATCACGATTTAACTTACCCAATATGAAAATAGAATTAGTTCCATACTTTACCTTTCAGAAAATCCGTGCAAGAACATTAGTTTGGTGTTCATTACTATCTCTTTTTTTAAGTTCTGCAATTTATACAGAGATTAATACAATATCATATAACAATGAAACATATAATTTACCAGGTGGTATATATAGTATATTATTTTACTCTGTTTTTATCCTCATTATCTCCTCAATTCTATTTCGATCACGGTTGTCATATAGGAATTTATTTGGAGGGCATCCAGCATGGTTAACTTTGGCACGGTATTCCATCTTAACTATCCCCCTTGTCTCATTTTCAATCGCCATTATTATTATTCAATATCACATAGGAATGGCTTTAGTCCCTGAATTTACAGAATGGTTATTTGAAGATAATCTTGAGACTTATGTTTCTCCAGTCAACAAGAAATTATTGATTGCTAATATCATCAGTATATTCAATCTAACAATAATTACACCTATATTTGAAGAGTTCTTTTTTAGAGGGATATTGTTAACCAGATGGAGTATTAAGTGGAATACGTCGAAGGCAATTTTTGTTTCTTCAATATTATTTGGGATTCTACATAGTGATATAATTGGTAAAATCTTGTTTGGATATGTATTGGCGATATTATACATTAAAACAAGATCGTTATATGTGCCAATTTGCATCCATATAATTAATAACACCATCGCAATAATCCTACAGTACTATAGTGAAATCGCTCTTAATACCTCTTTAGAATTAGATAATATACCAACAAAAACTCAAATTTGGTTCTGGATAATTGTATTAATTATTGTTATAGGTATTCTGTTTAACTTTTTGAGAAAAAATATCCCGAATAAGGAGTGGATAGTTCCGTATTTAATCAATCATGGACATGAAAATAATCTCAATTGAATTGACAATATCGTATGGTTTGACAATTAATGCTCTATGTGATAATTTATCCTAACAACTTTATTTTAGGTATCAAAATGTATTCACCACAATATCTTGGTCCAAATGAAGACTTCCTCGAGGCACAAGCCAGAGTATGTACAGGACCTCATCAAACACGTCCTTTAGGAAAGAAAGAATCAGATGGTCCACACCCTGATCAAATATTTGAAATAATATTGGATTCTTTGAATGGAAAATTAGACTCAAAACATGCCGTCTCTGAGGCACAGATGGGTGCATTTTTTACTGCTATGACCATTCGTAAATATTTTCCTGAATCAACACAATGGTCAACGGCAGAAAAAGATGCATTTAATAAATACTATTCCATACTAAATACACATCTTCCAAAAGATATAAAGTTCCTTATTGATCCTACACTTGAATACATATCACAAAATCCAACTGAGCATATTGTTGTTACAGCTTTACAGAAAATTTTACAAGGACAACATTTAGGATACACAGAAACTCGACAGATGTGTGAAGCTATAATGACGAATGAAGTCAAACCTGCGTTAAAAGCAGGGGCATTGATAGGACAACGGATGAATCGTGAAACCTATGAAGAAGTTCGAGGATATCTGGATTCTTATTATGCTCCAAAGAATGTCCAACCTATTGATGTTGATAATCTAACTCACTTCGGGCAACCGTACGATGGAGCAACACGCTACTTTAGACCGACACTATTTATTGCTGCTGTACGAGCTGCATTGGGACAACCATCAATTTTACACAGCGTAGATATGATGCCACCTAAAAATGGAATTACAGAGGAAGCAATTTTACAATCTCTCGGAGCAAAAACTGATCTAACTCTTGAACAGGTTTCTAAGGTAATAACGAATGAAAATGTAGGATTTGGTTATGTAAGCCAACGTGAGTATTCACCTGGTGCATATAATATTAGAGAATTACGTGTACACATCAAGAAACGTCCCCCGTGGGCAGCAACTGAAAAAGCCCTTCAATTCTTTACTGCACAAAAAAATAATTATATGGTTATTGGCTACTACCATATCGGTTATGAAAAACCTTTATTACAAATGGCATTGGAACGTGGTTGTCAAGGAGCAGTGGCAATAAAAGGAGAAGAGGGGACAAGCAGTTATTCACTCAGACTTGGAAAACCTTCAACACCTGAAAGAATGGCAGTTAATTATTCACAAGGCTTTTTGTGTGTTAATGGGAAACGTGAAGAATTCAGTTTAGATATTGATCCAAAAATGTATGGTTTTGATTATCAGATTAATCCTCGTCCTGATGTAATTTCTGCCGAAGCTTATGCAGAGGAAGGAGTGGCAGCACTATCAGGTAAAAAAGGACAAATCTACGACAGAATCGTTTTGAATACTGCAATTGTCGATTATCTATTAGGGATATATGCAGACCCGTATGTTGCCATTGAACAGGTAAGAGAAGTTATAGAAAACGGGTCTGCATTAGATCATCTAAAAGCCTATATTTCAGTCAGTAATGAAATATAGAATAATTCATTGATAGAGGTAACTTATGATAGGAATTTCATATCATGCAGGTGGGATGAAAGATAAGACTCTTCTTGAGGTATTGGCTATTCTATCAGATGTTGGTTATGATGCCGTTGAGATGATGTGTGGTCCTGAAGCACACATTCCGTCTGATGAAGTAACGGATTCCTTACTTAAAGAGGTTAAGACTATGATAACAGATCATGGATTAAAAACCTCTGTCATTAACCCTTTTACAGGAAAAGGTCTCTATCATTTAGCTTTAGAAGATAAACAGAAAGCCATTGATCATTACGCACTATTACAAGATGTAGCTTTAGGTCTTGATGCACTTGGAGTGAATTTCTTAACAGGATATGGAGGAGAAAACGGTGATCCTTCTGCTTGGAAACTCCTCGTAGATGTACTTAAACCTATCTGTCAACGTGCTGAAGAAGTCGGAGTTACAATGAACATTCATAATCATGAAGCAACAACTATTGACTCTTCTCCGAAGGTTACACTATTGATCGATCATGTGGGGTCAGAAGCATTAAAATCACTTAACGATATAACTAATTTCTACCACCTTGGAGAAGATATTAAGGATGTAACTGAATATTTAGGACCAATCACTGCCCACTGTCATGTAAAGGGTGTAAAAGGTATGTATCCGTATAGTACATTCCTCATTCCTGGGGAAGAAGGTGATGAATTAGACTTTAACACATTCGCTGAAAGTTTGGGTAAAGTTGGGTACGATAAATATATCTCTGTAGAGACATTTCCTCATATGCGAATGGAGAAAGCACAAATTGCATATAATATGATGGCAAAGACTTTAGATAAGTTAGGATTAAGATAAATCTCTTGAACTATACCATTGATTTTTTGGTTCATTATAATTAACTACCATCTAAAGCTTTGATTCCAGGCCAATCCCTCCACATATCTTCGTTAGGTGGCTCTTCCTGTGTTTCAGATAACTCAGTCTTGCGAAAATCATATAGAACTGCCTGTCTTATTTGGCGTGAATAATTGTGTCCAGCTGCATGACCAATTCTGTGATGCCAGAAAACTATATCCCCTGCATTTCCATAACAATCCACACCGGGTTCTCTACTAAAACGCTCCCTATTAACGTCATATTGTGGTGTGGGTTCATTCTTATACTGTGATTTATAATCATAATAAAATGTTTTATGACTCTCTGGCCATACCATGAATCCTCCACCTTCTGGTGGTACATCATCAATATATCCTACTACACCAAGATGAAATGGATGTGCATCGACATGACATCCTATAGATTTTTTTGGCACATCACCATAAGGTAATGTGCAATATATACCTCTTACTCGTTCAGGTATAACTAAATTATCTTTACCCAAAAATTGCTCTGCCATTCCCCAAACGTTAGGATCAGTAGCGAGTAATTTGACCATCCAATCTTCACCACCAGGTTCACGATAGTTCCAACGAAATCCACCACGTCTATTTGAGTTATCTTCGTTTACTTCTTCAGGTTTAAATGGACCAATCCATGTTTCCGGATCCTCACGTAACCTTCCATCGGGTGCACCTTCCCATAATTTTGCACGGGCACGTTCCATCAGATCAGGGTTAAGAACATTACGTTTTATTAGATAACCATTTTCCTTAAAGAATAAGATATCATCATTTGTCAGTTCAACCATATTAACCTCCATTATTACAGAATTTTAATGTGTTTCTATATTAAATGCAACAGAATTCAGGTTTTTGATGATATTTTCACAGTATTACAGAAGTTATTCATAAATGTGTGGGTAATAAAAAATTACCTTGTTTAAATTTGACTAAGAGTTTTCTCACCCTATGCCTATTTTGCTTAACTACGATAGATATGGTATAATATCACTATGAAAGATTACATTCTACTAACATTTAATGTGTTCTTGACTGTCATTGGACAGATACTGTTAAAACAAGGTGTTACTAAGGTAGGAGAAATCAATAATCTTAAAGTTTTTCTCTCAAAATTTACACAGATTATTTGGAATCCTTATGTAATTGGTGGAATTTCAATATACGGTTTTACGACATTTGTCTGGTTGGTGATACTATCACGTGTGAAACTCAGTATAGCCTATCCAATGTTAAGTTTAGGGTATGTTATGGCAATTCCTTTCTCTCGTATATTCTTTAAAGAATCTATACCCGTTGTTCGAATAATCGGTGCAATAATTATTTGTATTGGTGTATATTTGGTAGCTCAAGGAGACGGGTAATCAATGTCAGAATCAAATAAGAGACTTGTTGTGAATACTGAAGTTGTCAGTGGAAATACGAATATACATATTACTAGATCATATCCAGCCATGGTACTTTCAGTTCTTTTTCCTGGACTTGGACAATTGTACTTAGGACAGTATTTCAAAGCGATTATCATTCTCATTGGATTTCTTTCCGCTGTTGGTTTTTTCTATCTTAATTCATATCCTGTCAAGGAATGGAAAGATCTACTTCAGTTTAACTTTTACGCTGAGAATAAAAAAATCATTCACACTAATACAGATGTTAATTTCAATAATGAAGGGTCAATACATTTATGGACATTAGACAGTGGTAAAATAATTATGTATCGTCCTTCTTGGAAACTAAAAGTCACTTCATTAATACAAGGATTGATATGTTGGATTTATGCTGTTTCTTCCACCAGGAAAGGCAAACCGAAATTTAGTTAATCATTGTAATTCTCTCCTGATTCATTCCATCATATTCTTCAATTATTCATTTAGTTATCTCAATTGACTAAAATCGTAGCATCATCCGGTTAAATATGATAAAGATCATCAGTCAAAAGCTTGTTCGATCAATCTATCTACTTAATTCATTTCTCTTTATATTAATTCTTCTTGGATGTAATTCGAACACGCTAAAACATTCTGAAAAACTGTTATCAAATGGAGAAAGTTATAAAGCAATTGAATTGTTATTACCCTATATTGAAGAATCTGATAATGACCCGAATGCATATATGTTACTTGGAAGAGCTTATAAACAGTTGGGACGTTATAATGAAGCAGTCCAGCAATTTCAGAAGTCATCACTTTATTCTTCTGGAAAACCTTTACTTCGAATTGAAGCCAGATTAGAATTAGCACGTACATTTCTAATCTATGGAGATAGAGATTCTGCGTTTAAGGTGCTAAAATTAATATTTGTTAGTACTACAGATGAAAAGATAATACAACAAATTATTGAACTTGTAGGAGATAGTTTTCATACAAAACAATTAACACATCATAATTCAGATAACTATTCACCATCATTTTCTCCAGATAGCAATCAAATTGCATTTGCGTCCTTTAGAGGTGATAACAGTGAAATCTATCTGATGGATTTAAACGGCAGAATTATACGACGAGTGACATATTCATCAGATTTCAATGATAGTTCACCTACATATCTAAAATCTACAGATTATCTTTTCTATAGTAGCGAACCTAAATCATCTCGAGAAGTAAAAATATTGATACATAGTAGCGGATCTACCCCTATATATACTGGGTTCAATATTACACATATATATAACAAAAACACTGTATCAGTAATACCTATAAGTTTTGGAGCGAGAGTTCCTCGCTCTTCATTATCTTCAAATAGAGTTGTCTACGAATCAAACACAGATGGTAATTTAGAATTATATTTACTGGATCTTGATGGATTGGATTTGACAAAGATTAAGTCCGAAAGCATAAATCCAACAAGGATTACCAATTCTGAATCTGATGAAGGAAGTCCAGCATTCTTTCCAAATAATGAAAAGATCATTTTTGTATCTTCACGAAATGAATCTGTAAATCAATTGTATACAATATCTATAGATGGTACGAACGAACAACATTTTAACCCAAACCCTTATGACTGCTATAATCCATCTGTTTCACCTGATGGAAAGTCGATTGCATTTGTATCAGCAAGAGATGCGGATTGGGAAATCTATATGATTGATTCAAACGGTAAAAATGAACGTAAAATAACAAGTGGAATCGGTAGATCAATACAACCCACCTTTTCACCTGATGGAAAGTATTTAGCTTTTGTTTCTGACAGAACAGATACTTTCCAAATTTATTTGATGGATCTAAATCAACCAAAAACACGAAAGGACATAGTAACACTTCTTCGATAAACAGTATAAATCAAAACAGATTCTCATCTATAAAGGTTATAAACTATGATACAAGTAATAAAACCTGAAGGATTCGGAAACATCCAACTTGAAACCGTTCCTGACCCAGAAATTAATCAAGAGCAAGTCCGTGTTAAGACTGACACAACTTTAATCAGCCGGGGATCAGAACTTTTTAGACGATATATTCTTGAGGAAGCAGTTTCTCCATCTATAATGGGATATTCCCTCACCGGAATAGTAGATCAGGTTGGTAGTGAAGTGGATGATGTTAATATCAATGATAGAGTTATGGTTGTCGCCCCTCATGCACAATATGCAATTGGTGAACCAAATAAATCAGATGATCGAATTATAAAACTACCATCTGATATATCTTATGAAGAAGGTACATTTCTACCTCTTGCTACAAGTTCTGTTGCTTGGGCAGATTCTTCAGGTATAAAGGCAGGAAATACAGTTGTTATATTGGGGCAAGGTTTAGTTGGAAGTCTAATGATGCAAGTACTAAAGGACTATTCACCAGAAAAGATTATCACTGTAGATGCATTAGCATATCGATGTGCACTATCTGAACAACTTGGAGCAGATGTATCGATAAATGCTGAGAATGAAAATCCAGTTGATGCTGTGCGACAACTTACGAATGGCAAGGGTGCTGACTTAGTTATAGATTGTGTTGGGGGACATGCAGGTGTAAAGTCATTTGAACAAGCGCAGGATATGGTCAGACAATTTGGTATAATTCAACTCATTGCATTATATCAACAAAAACCATTACCCTTATACTCTTCAAAGATGATGAGTAAGAGACTTGTTGCAGGGATACTAACTGAAGAACCCCGTTCTCAAATAACTCAAAGAGCAATCCAGAAGATACAGAAGGGGATAATTCGTGCTTCTGATATGATCACTCACCGTTTTGATTATACTGATGCGAAAGGTGCTTTTGATCTGTTATGGAATACCCCTGGTGAGACACTTGGAGTTTTGATTAAGTGGTAGTAAAAGAAACTAATATCAGAAAAATGAATACTCTAACGGATATATCGTTTACATCACAAATCAGAGGTATTGATCTTAGTTTTAACACGACTTGGGGATTGTTCTCACCAAAGAACATTGACTCTGGAACAAGATTGTTGATAGATTGCCTTGAAATTAATTCAGATGATATCTGTTTAGACCTTGGGTGTGGATATGGGGCAGTTGGAATTTCCATGGCTAAATGTGCATCACCTTCAGAAGTGTATATGGTCGACAAGGATTTTGTTGCAGTAGATTACGCTCGAAAGAACATAGAAAATAACAAGTTAGAAAACTGTCATGTTTATTTAAGCAACGGTTTTAGCCATGTACCTGATATCAAATTTGATATAATTGCTTCGAATTTACCCGCTAATGTAGGGAATGAACTTATCAGAATTTTCTTCAACGATGCCAAACGTTTCCTAAATGAAAATGGCAAGTTATATGTTGTTACAATTGCTGGTTTAAAAGAGTTTATCAAAAGAAATTTTATTTCAACATTTGGAAATTATAAAAAAGTAAAGCAAAGAAAAACACATACTGTATCTATGGCTATGTTATCATAGCTATAAGAGTTCTATTTTAAACTCTATGAAGTTTAGATTCGATTATCAATCTCATATTACACAATATTCTAACTATTTGAGAGAACAGAATAATTAAAATACAAAATTAAAACACATACAATAGCAGGATTCAAAATGAAATTATATACGAGAATAGTGGTATCGCTTTTATGCCTTTTTAATTTAATGATCCTTATACAAAATACAAATTCTTTGGAGATGGATAAATTGGATTTTGATATGATGTACGAAAAACCACAAGAACATTGGTATAATTTACAGTTAATGAATAAAAAGATCGGTTTTGTACATTCTTATTTTGAAAAAGCTATATACAATAATCAAGAAATGTTACGGATTAAGACTGATATTAATATGGAACTATCCGGTTTAGGAAAGAAATTCACTATTGAGTCAAACCGAATTGAATACTTAGATTCACAGTTAAGACCACGTTATTTTTTTTCTACTTCAAATGAATCTGGTGAAAAACACATACAAGGAAAAATAATTGATGACATTGCATATATCTCAACAACTTTAAATGGGAAAACTACAGAAGTTGAAGTTGAGATCCCAAATGAAACAATATCAGAAACAGCGGCTGTAGAATATCTACTTGCAAAAAATAAGCTGAAAGTTGGTGAAAAACTTGACTACCATACATTCAGTTTTGATTTACTTAAACCAGTTAGATCTAAATTGAATGTTATAGGAAAAGAAAAACTAAATTTCCAATCACAAGTATTAGATGTCTTCCTCATTGAAACACAACTGGACATTCTCGGAGGAATAAACACTCGAATCTGGATCACTGAAGATGGAATTACTTACAAGAATTCAACTGATATGATGGGTCTTGCTATGGTAGCAACAAAAACCAGCAAAACTACAGCTATAGGAAATACTGATGAGATAGATATTATGTTGCAAAGTAGGATTGTTCCTACAGGAAAGCGTGCAACAACAGGTGCATCCAGTCTTGTGGCTGAATTAAAGCTTACAAATGGTAATATTATCGATTTAATTGTAGATAATCATAGACAGAGTTTTGAATTAACAGACGAACGTGGTGGAGTTTTAAGTATTCAGGTTACTGGTATAGATGAAAAAGATTGCTTAAATTTACCAATCCAGGATTCTGCTTTCTCTGAGTTTCTTACTCCAAGTACATATATAGAATCAGATAATGAGCAAATCAAGAATAGTGCAGAATTAGTAATTAATGGTGAGGTTAACTCATGGAGAGCCGCTAAAAAACTATCTAAATGGGTATACAAGACAATTACAGATAAGAATCTAAGTGGAGGGTATAGTACTTCACTGAGAACACTTGAAACTAAATCTGGAGATTGTACGGAACATACAGTCTTATTGATTGCATTAGCTCGATCAGTCGGGATTCCATCACGAATATGTACCGGCTTAATCTATTCTGGCGGTGGTTACTATTATCATTTCTGGCCAGAGGTATATGTTGGTAGATGGGTACAGATGGATCCATCAATTGGTCAGGAAATTGCGGATGCAAACCACATACAACTTGGTGGTAGTATCCTTGAATCAAATACTATGATAGAATTCGTTGAAGGTAGTTTTCGAACAATGAATCGACTTGAAATAAATATCCGAGAATAGCACATATTTTAATTACTGAAAAGAATTTAATATTCTGTATAATAAACTTTAACATTGACATTAACAAGTAACATTACGGAGTAATTCTCTATTGGCTTTTCTAAATCCTCTATTTTTGTTCGGCATATTAGCTGCTGGAATACCCCTTCTAATTCATCTTTGGAATCGTCGTCAAGCAGTTACCATAGATTTTAGTAGCCTAATGTTCCTTGTTACTGCCCATCGTCAAAGTGTAAAGCGACTCTATTTCAAACATCTTCTTATCCTTATCCTGCGAATGTTAATTATAGCCTTAATTGCACTCGCACTCGCCCGTCCTTTTCTTACTCTTGGTTTACCTCTTGCAGCAGTCCGTGCAAAAACAGATGTTGTTATTGTATTAGATAATTCATTCAGTATGGCTTATCAAGATATTGATGGGGTTAGGTTTGATAAAGCTAAGAGAAAAGCAAATGAAATCCTAAATTCATTAAGAAACGGAGATTCTGCATCAGTTATTTTAATGTCTGATATACCAAAACCTATTTTTAATGAACTTACTCCCGATATCAGTGGTGTACTCAAATCCGTAAATGATGCCAAAGTATCAACTCGTGATACTAATGTACAACCAAGTATTGAAATGGCACATAAGATTCTATCAATGTCAAATCAGACGAATAGAGAATTATATCTAATCTCTGATTTTACAAAAAACGGTTGGGAAAATTGGGATCAGATTCCTAATGTCTCAGGTTCGCGTATTTTTCTTATTTCATTAAGTAGTAATAATTCCCATAATACAAATATTGAAGAAATATCTCCATCACAACATCTAATAGGAGTAGATTTACCATTATACTTAAATATCAGAACCAACAATCATTCAGATACTCGATTAACACAAACGACACTCTCTATGTTTATTCAGAATAAAAAACATATAGAACAATCCTATTCCTTAGATCCATTTGAGTTAACTACCAAGTCAATCAACCATCATTTTTCTACAGCAGGATACCATATAGGTTCGTTTGAGTTAACATCAGACAGGTTAAATCTTGACAATAATCGATACTTCGTCTTCAAAGTTCTGGGGAGTTTACGCGTTCTTTGTGTTAGTGATTCAAATGAAATCATAACATTGTCATTGAACCCATTATATAATTCACCTGATAGTGTGGGTCATGGAAAAGCCTCAATGATAGAACCTATAGCATGTCATTTAAGTGATTTTGACGAATTTCCTCTTGATGATATTGATATATTGCTTTTGACTGATGTTTCGTCAATATCAGAGAAAAGTGATGATAAAATTAAGGAATTCATCCGAAAAGGTAAGGATTTGATTGTTTTTGTTTCTGATAAGAATAACTTCACATGGGGACCAGCTGAATTTAAGCAAGTTGAGAAATGGGAAAGACCAAAAAAAATATTAGAATATGATAAAACACATCCAATATTTGAAATCTTTGATGAAGGAGTATTGACAGGACAATATGCCCCTCAATTCTATAGTGGTATGACAGTAGAATTATTTGATGACTCCAATATAATTGCCAGTTTTAATGACAATATACCTTTTATAATTGAGAAGCAAGTGAAGGATAGCAAGATTCTCTTTTTCAATGTCGCTCTTGATATTGAGACAAGAAATGAGCTTTTACTCAATCCGTATTTTCTACCATTGATACAAAACACAGTACTATATGCAAACCATGATGAAACGCAAAGGAATATATTGGTGGGTGAATCGTATACAAGAAAATATAATAACTTATTTGGGCTTCCCGCTTGGATAAAACCTCTGGATTCAATAGATGAGAATGAAGGAACGGCTGTGATAATACAGGAAGATGGTACACTGAAATATGATTCAACCGAACTACCGGGGATATATCAAGTGGAGATTTCGTCTCAAGGAAAACTATATAGAGAATTCTTCGCTGTAAATACACATCCTTCTGAATCAAATTTGGAACATATAAGTCTAAAGGATGCATCCCAAAAGATAAATGCTCAAACACAGCAATCAGAAGATGATGAATTTGATTCCAAATCATTAGATTTACAAAGACATGGTAGAGAAATCTGGGGTGAATTGTTAGTTTTAGCAGTATGTCTGTTGTTGTTTGAAGGATTTCTTTCTAATCGGATGAATATTGGCACATAATTGACAATCTTCAATTTGTATTTTTTAAATCAGGTAAGTAGAAACGTGAATATAGTTAATATCATTTCTACATATACTCTAACGAGTATAATGATTCTTGGACTATTCCACTCACTTAATCCATCTGTTTTTGCAAATCAACAAATACAGATTCAGAGCATTGTCTTATCAGGAAATGAATCATTCAATAAAGAACAGATTCGAAATTTAATGGATGTGAAAATTGGAGAAATCTATGATAAGGAATCCATAAAAAATGATACAGAAAGTATAGCTAATTTCTATCGAAATAAAGGTTTCCAGTATGTTAGAGTTAGGGAGTCTCCAAACATAATAAATAATGAAGTATTCATTAGAATAATTATCGATGAAGGAAGAATCCGTTCATTTACACTTACAGGAAATAATAAGACCAAAAAAAATATAATCCTTCGAGAACTACTTTTCAAGATGGATGATGTATTCATAGAAGCAGATAGAAAAGAAAGTGAAAGGATCTTACGACAAAAACCTTATATAGGTGCAGCTAAAATTGAATCTGAATGGAATGAAGATTTACAGGGAGTAGTTATCCATGTTTCTGTGACTGAGTTTTTTTCATTGACAGGTGCTTTTGATCCGGGAATTAACAATCAGACGGGTTATTTTCTGCTACAAATGAAGGAAACAAATCTGTTTGGATCCGGCCAAGGTAGCCAAATTAGATATGAAAGGATTAGTGAAGTTGGTGAAAATACACGAGGTTTTGTAACAATGAAACATAGAATTCCTCGTTTATTTGATTCTCATTTAAACTTTGATGGTCAATATATTCAAGATAGAGATGGTGATTCTTGGAGTGTATTGTTAGAACGTCCTCAATATTCACTAAAAAGTCGTTGGAGTGCAAGGTTTGGTATTTCTGAATTGATTAATCAAGTCCGTTGGTATGAACACGGCATGCGAACTGATACCTTTGAAGAAACACGAAATAAAGCTTCAGGAAACATACAACGTTATTTTGGTGATCGGCACCATCAGAATTATTTAGGATTTTGGTTTGATTCATTCAGAACGAATTATCAGCCTATAGAATCTCTAAGCCAATCCAGTGCTTCCCCATTGAATCAAGATATCAAACGTATCGGAATTTCGCTTGGCAGAAGAAACATTGGATTCAAACAAACACGTTTTTTAAGGACGATGGGTGGAGATGAAGACTTTATAACGGGTTCAATATATAATTTGTCTGTAGGGTATTCATCACCTTTATATGGATCAGAGAAAACTGAGACTTATACTTCAGTTGTTTTTAACTCTGGTTGGGAAAGAATGAATCGGTTATTTGCTACTGGATTAATAGGCTTTGCTACAGGTTTTACAGACCAGATTGAACATTCCAACATAATATCTCATTGTACATTTTATATTCGTGATGTCTTCAACACTGGGGATATATACAGAGTCGATAAAGGTTTTCGACAGAATGGTTTAATTGATTTACATCAGACTATTGTATTCCAATTCAAATCAGAGATGGAGTATGGCAGACAAGGTGAGAGCCAAGTTCTATTAGGTGCTGATAATGGGCTACGGGGATATGCTTTCAGGGAGTTTAGCGGTGAAAAAATGATGCTTCTTAGTGTAGAAAGTCGTACATTATGTGGCGGATCAATTTTTGAGAGTATAAATAATGGATTAACCAAATTTGCTACATTCATAGCTAAACCTTTTGTTAAAAATCGGACGATAGACCTTGGATTAATTATGAGTCTTACCTCTTTTATAGATTTTGGATATATATGGGATACAGATAACCCATTTAATGGTCAGGATGTAAAACGTGGTGTAGGTTTTGGGTTAAGAGGTAGTTTCGCAAAAGTAAGTGATGCTGGCATATTCCGATTTGAAATAGCATTTCCGCTTGATCCGACACCACCTAACACTATTAAACCTCATTTTTTTTATGGAATTGAACGAGCATTTTAGATGTTATACAGATAAAGATGTATGTTAAATCCGTCTGTCCAAAGAAAAGAAAACATTACATTACGGTCTATTCTGATTGGACTGTTGTCTCTCCCCCTTAATATCTATCTTGTTGTACAAACTGAGACAGTCTGGACAACACAATACCCAACGACGATGGCGATCTTCTTCAACGCCGTCTTCACACTCTTCATCCTTTCAATACTTAATGTATTCCTGAGTCGTTACCTACCAAAATGGAAATTTTCACAAGCAGAAATGCTCACAGTTTACCTAATGGTAACCTTAGCTTGTGTAGTTAGTGGTCACGATTTATTACAAGCAACAATGTGTATTCTTGGTCATGCAAGTTGGTTTGCAACACCAGAAAATGAATGGCAATCTTTGTTTTTTCGATACATTCCAGATTGGATTGCAGTAATGGATCGAAATGCTCTTACTGGGTATTATGAAGGCACATCCAATTTCTTTGAAATAGATCATATAAAAGCTTGGGCAACCCCAATTCTAAACTGGTTAGTCTTTTTCTCAGCATTAGCATTTTCTATGATAATGTTAAGTGTAATTCTGAGAAAACAGTGGATTGAACATGAAAAACTCAGTTATCCAATTATCCTACTTCCGTATGAGATGACTACTGGGAGTGGGTTTTATCGAAGTCGATTGTTATGGATAGGGATTGGTATAGGTCTGGGACTCGATCTGTTAAATGGACTTAATTTTCTTTATCCAGTTATACCTGGAATACCAATAAGACATGATATTGGAAGAATGTTCACAGAAAAACCGTTTAATGCAATCGGTTCAACACCAATACACCTAAATCCTTATGCCGTAGGAATCGGTTTTTTAATGCCTCTTGGATTGTCGTTGTCCTGTTGGGTCTTCTATTTATTTTGGAAGATACAACTGGTTTTTGGTTCAATGACGGGATTAAATCAGACACCTGGATATCCTCACATAGATATGCAGTCACTTGGTGCATATTTCGCCCTATGCTTTTTTGCCTTATGGGTAACCCATAAACACTTATGGAAAGTATTTAAGAAGATTATTGGATTACAAAACGATCTTGACATATCTAATGAACCCATAGGATATAGAGGAGCATTTTTATGGTTTCTTTTGAGTATTGCTATAGTGTTTGGTTTTTGTCTTAGAGCGGGTATGTCTTGGTGGGGGATTATTGGGTTCTTTAGTATTCACTTTATATTAGTTTTGGCTTTTACACGAATGAGGGCAGAACTTGGTACACCAACACAAGACTTTTACCGTGCTGGACCAAGTTTTTTCTTAACCTCCATTTTCGGGTCCCGTAAGATAGGTGCAGAAACCCTAACAGGTTTTTCTTTTTTATATGGATTCACTCGAAATTATCGTTCACAACCAATGCCAAATCAACTTGAAGGATTCAAATTAGCAGAAAAAGGTTCTATCAATAATAAGCAACTTCTATGGGTAATGTGGGGATCATCAGTAATCGGTTTGCTAATAGGATTTGTTGCATTCCTACATGCAGGTTATCTACATGGGAGTATTGGAATATGGCGAGGACAAGAGGCATTTAATGATCTACAACGTTGGTTGACAATCCCAAGCGAAACTGAATGGAGACATCTCGGATACTTTGGATTTGGTGTCATATTAACACTATGTACATTGTTAATGAGAATTAAATTTCTTTGGTGGCAACTGCATCCACTTGCTTATCCACTTGCGGGAAATTGGAATTTTGGCAGACTATGGTTTCCAGTCTTTCTGGCATGGGTAATAAAATCTATCCTTGTCCGTCATGGAGGGATAGGTGCATATAGAAAAACACTCCCTCTCTTCTTAGGAATGATGTTGGGTGAATTTATTATGGGAAGTATTTGGGCAATATTAGGTCTTTCAATTGGTGAACGCATGTATTCATTTAAACATTGGTAGTTCCTTAGAATCATTTACAGTCTATATATCAAGAATCTAAAATTGATGAAGATAGATGGAAAGAAACCGTATAAATCTTCATCAATCTGCACCAGACATCTACTCTTCGTCATCCTTCTTTTCCTTCTTATCCTTTTTATCCTTTTTGGATCGAAGTTCTTGAAGGATTTCAACCACAGTTTCCATCTGTTCTTCGAGTTTCTGCAGGCGTGGTTCCACCGATTCAACAGTTATATCATCATCATCAATGATTTCTACATTTTCTGGTCCATTAGAAAAGGATGAATCCCTTTCTTTCTCACTAAAAAATGATCGTGTGAATAGATCACCAAAATTCTTCATCTCATCACCAATCGTCTTTTTAGCTTCTTGAATGTCAAAGTCAAATTCAAAGCCAATTCCTTCTTTTAGATATGTTGCAACTTGATGATACGCATAACCAATGTCACCAACAGAAGCAGTACTTTCTAAAGGATTGAAAAAACCATCTGGTAATGCTTCTAATTCATATAGACGATTTAGGGCATTATTAAACTGTTGAATACATCTGTGTTCACCATCAGAAAAATTGTCAGTTACAGATGGTTTTTCAAGAATTCGAGTGGTGGATTCTAACATTCTTACAATTTTACGTATTTCATTTTTAATTTCACGTTCATTACTCATGATTAATCTCCTAAGAATATTCTGGTCACTTTGACAATATAGAGTCACCGAAAATAAAAAAGATAGTAAATAATTCAAAAAATTGTAAGAACTGAAATCTGTTTCTGTAAAATAGAATTAGAAACTAATCTATCCTTCCTTTAACTCTCCAACATTTCGTCTAATTTTTATAGCTGCTTTAACAATATCTTCCATATCCTCTTCAGTACCCATTAATACATTCTGACCTAATGCCAGACCAGATTGACATATTTTTTCAGTCTCAGGACAATTTGTATCAGAAAAATCCAATTTCTCCCCAAACGTGTTTGACTCAAGAAATTCAGAGCGAAACATAGGTGTACTATACCAATATCCCAAAGGTATACCTTCAGCACGCATAGCTTTTATAAAAGTTTCTCGAGAAATATCCTCAAATTCCTCTGAATCAAAAATAGCTTTATATCCGTGTGAACCTCCACGAGTAGCACGTGGATCAAGAGTAGTGACTTTAATACCGGGTATTTCACCAAACCACCCATCTAACCAACGCATATTCATGTGTCTATGGTTAGTCTCACTTTCCAGTCTTGTTAATCGGGAAAGTAGAATCCCAGCTTGCCATTCAGTCATTCTGAAATTTGCCCCAAAAGGCTCTATATTACCGTATTCAGCATCAGGTGCTGTACGACCACAGTTATGTAAAGAAAACAAACGTTCATATAACTGACGATCATTCATAAGTACAATTCCACCTTCACCAGCACATAGATTTTTGGAAGATTGAAAACTGAAACAACCGAAATCTCCCCAACTTCCTACACCTTTACCACGCCATTCTGCGCCATGAGCTTGAGCACAATCCTCAATTACTCTTAAATTGTGTCTTTCTGCAATATCTAAAATTGAATCCATATCGGCAGGATAACCCGCTATATGAACAGGAATGATTGCCTTTGTTCTTTCAGTGATTGCTTCTTCAATTTTTGATGCATCAATTAAGAAACTATCAGGAGCAGTATCAACAAAAACAGGTATTCCATGTGTCATCATAATTGCAACAACAGTAGCCTGAAAGGTGTATGCAGTAGTAATTACTTCATCTCCTGGTCCTACATCTGCAGCTTTTAATGCAAGATAAAGGGCAGTTGTACCACTATTGACACAAACACCATATTTTGCTCCTTGAAATTCGGCAAAACTATTTGCAAACTCCGGTACATGACTACCACCAACACCCCAGACTTTACTCTTATAGATACTTTCAAATAACTCTAAATCTTTCGGATCTAGTGAAGGCCAAGATGGAAAAGCTTTATCTCTTACAGGTTCTCCACCATTTACTGCTAAAACTGACATAAATAATACTCCAGTGTATTCTAATTGTTCTTAGAAATAGTCTATTGAATTAACTTATGTTGGTATAAAATAGGGAATTAAACTTCACTTTTTAATAATATGCCACACCAATACCCATTAGGATTGATTCTTAACCGCTCCAAAGTACAAGTTTCTGAGCTTTAAAACTCTGGTTGACATACGATTTTACAGCTTGACTGATATAGGGTATGAAAATCAGAATGATGTTATTGAATTATAGTCTTTTACAATTTTTGGCGGAAACCTTCCGTCTATAACATCATCTATTAGATTATCCAAAGTAGTTCTTGCTTTATTTGTAATATCCTGTGAGATGACACCGTTAATAACTGCCTCCTCAAATTCATCTTCATCTTGAATTGCATAACCACCTTCAGGAGATACCCATAAATCTAAAAACAGATCAACAATCTCAAATTTAGTCTCATTTCTCGTAACAGGCATTATAATATCACAATAATACCCCGTCCATTCATTTTCAAGATTGAAGATTTTACCAATATCATACCATAAATCTGTAAATACAAACCAAATTGCAGTATAATTATCTGCCAATACTTCCTTTCCATTAAATATAATTGGAGAAGAAGGACTGATTTTCTGTGTAGTTATTATTATATCGCTGTTTTCAAACAGTAGAGCTTGTTCAAAGTAATTGATTCGATCAGGTAAACGTTTATATGTTAGCGTAATTATATCGGACATTGGTCTTTTTATATCTACTCCTCAGTATGTAATTCAGTTTTTCTAGCTTCTTGTATGAATTTCTTCATTTTACAAAGATCCTTTCTACCCTTTTCGAGTTCAACCCCACTTGCAACATCAACAGCATAGGGGTTAACATATTGTATTGCTTCAGAGACATTCTCTGGGGTTAATCCACCTGCAAGTATTAATCGATCTGTATATCTTCTTGCATTTAATGCTAAGTTCCAGTTTGATATACCTTCATTATTAGATTTTGGTTTATCAACAAGATGTGCGCTGACTCTGTATGAATCTATTATCCTCGGATCAAAACTATCATTTAAATCAAAAACCTTAATCACAGGTCGGGTAAAATCTGCACAATATTCAGGTGTTTCAGATCCATGTAATTGGATGTATGTCACCCCAATTTCACTTACAATTCTATCAATCAGTAGTTTTTCTTCATTCCTAAAAACCCCTACTGTAGATATAAATGGTGGTATAGACTCGATGATTTTAGCTGCATCTGAAGGTTGAATATACCGTGGCGTTTCGGGAACGAAAATAAAACCGAGGGCATCCGCTCCTGCTTCAATGGCACCATAGGCATCTTTTTGATTAGTGATTCCACAAATTTTTACACGGGTTGTCATTGGAATTAGTCGTAAATTGCTAAATTTAACATCTCTTTATTGTTGATGGTTAAACAGAATTTGTTGGGAAAATAGTCTTCAAGAGAAATTGTATCATTCGATTTAATCAATCAGATGACTGATAAATAGGAGGGACTGGAATAATGGTGGACTTCAACTGTATTTTTTTAAACTAATGTGAATCCATATTTTTTCTAAAAGCAGCGATGTGATTCGGAGTAGTTCCACAACATCCACCAATAAGGTATGCACCAGCATCCATTAGTTCAGGAACATACTTTGCCATATCTTCAGGTTTTTGCGTGTATACAGTTTTATATTCTTCATCAAGAATAGGCATTCCTGCATTTGGATAAGCCATCATCTTAATCCCAGCAATACCCTTTTTTTCCATAGCTTCTCTGAGCTGATTCGTTCCATTTATTGCATAAGGCATACCAGTATGTTCGTCAAGTTTGGATTCAGCACCGCAATTTAATCCTATAATATCAACATATTCTACCAGTGAGTCACCATTTGAAAATTCCCCACTTGACAGTATTTCAAGAAAGTCTAATGCACTATGCCCCCAATCAGTCTTATATATTTCTTGGCCAGTTCGTCGTTCTTTAGTCCATTTATAAGTTAGATTAACTGCTATTGGTAAGTCAGCTTCTCTTGCGATATCAACAGCGATTGCAGCCTCTTTAGCAGAAAACATAGTCTCCAAACATAGAAAATCGACGCCTTCCTCTGCAAGTGTATGTATAACGAGTTTATGTGCTTCTCTAACTTTATCATTTGCAATTCCAAATGTCGTATCACCACTATCAGCCTCAATTGCCCCAGGGGATGGACCTACTGAACCAGAGATATAGACTGGTTTATCTATTTTTTCTATAGCAGTCTTGGCATGTTGTACAGCAAGACGTGTTAGACGTTCAGCATCAGATTCATCTTGCTCTGCCATTTCAAGGTGTAATGGAGACACCACAAAAGTGTTAGTTCCAATTACTTCCGCACCTGCATTTATATAATCACTATGTATACCAATTACATCATCAGGGTGTGATTCATTTGCGATTGCACTATTTGCCAGTTGAATTTCACGAGCAAATAACTGTGATCCAAAACCACCGTCATATAAAATTGGAATATCAGAATTTAATCGTTCTCGAAAATCTATCACTAACTTATCATTTCCTCTAATCAAAATGGTTGGGCATTGGCTTAAATTGGCAACCTTCAACAAAAACATCAAAAAAATCTGGAGTTGTCTCCAATTCTATATGTTCAATCTTTTTGACTAATGCCTCAATCTCATCCCTTTTCTGTTTCGACAGTAATACTGACTTAGCACCTGCTAAAGCTGCATTACCAACTTTTTCTATACGATCTTCTTCAACGGGAGCAATAAATCCAATATCAATTGCCTCTTGTGTATTTACATAATTTGCAAATCCACCAGCTAAATATAGTCTGTTGATCTCATTGGGAGATATTCCAAAATGTCGTAGTACGATGTATTGCCCACAATAATTAGCTGCTTTTGCTTGTGCCAAATTACTTGCGTCCTCACGGGAGAATGTAATACCATATTCAGGTAAAATAGGTAATATTCTTTGTTTTCTCTCTGCAAAGACCCCTTTTGGATTCATTTGATTATTATTTAATAATTCAGCAAGCAGAGAAATTAATCCTGATCCACAAAATCCCTCAGGTTTTTCATCATCTATTGTCCAATATTCAATTCCTTCATTAGACCATTTTACAGATTCGATAGCACCAGGATATGCTGGCATACCATATTCTATTCCACCCCCTTCAAACGCAGGACCTGCAGGACAAGAGGCAGCTACCATTCTTTCTTTATTACCTACAATTACTTCGGTGTTTGTTCCCACGTCAACTAACATTATAATGTCGTCCTGATTTTGAATATCTATTGCTATGAGATCAGCAGCGACATCAGCACCAACATGACTTGCTATCAATGGTAAACTATACACCATTGCCTTAGGGTTAGATCTTATCCCAATACGACGGGATTTTTCGGTAAGAGAGGTAGTACTACGTAATCCATCATTATACTCATGCTCAATAGTGGATTTATACGGTTTTTGACCTATACTCTGAACATCATGTCTAAAGAAGATATCTCTCATAGTAGTATTGCCTGCAACAACAATTTCATATATCTCCTGTCGCACAATATCCAATCTCTCACACATTTCCATAATTTCACTGTTTAGAGCAGCGAGTAGTGATTTCCTCAATTCTCCTTCAAACTCTGCATTGTATGAGATACGGTGCATGATATCGCTACCACCGAATCGCTGAGGGTTTTCAAATGAACTTACAGAAACAGTTTCTCCATTTTCCAAATCTACAAGATCCATAACAACTGTAGTTGTTCCAATATCTATTGCCAGGCCATATATATGACCACGAAATTTATCAATAGGTTCATCGCAATAATACACAATACCGTCTTGATGGGTGACCAATGGATTTATTGTATCAACTGTAACGATTTCTGATGTAGTTTGAGTAAGTATTTTAGGGGTGCGTCTTAGTGGAGTAAATTCTATATCATGATCAACATCAACTACAAATGATTGGCAGGCTAAACGATAATTATCTCGCAGGAATTTTTCCGCTTCGTTAGGTGTACTGAGACTATCCATACCACTCTTGATTTCCACAATACATTCATGACATTGACCTGTGCGGAAACAGGAGGTTGGAACTTGGACAGCTAAATCGTCAGCATAATCAAAAACTGTTTTGCCTTGGGTTAGTTGATAAACCTTACCGTCACATGAAATTGAACCAGTATTCTTGTTAATTAGTTCGTCTGTATGTGTAGATTCTTCAGTTTCCCATGCGGTACGATAATCTAATTTATCGTCACCAACACATTCTAACCCTGTACCTTCATCTATTTTCCGTTGATTTCGACATCCAAATTTGGCAGTACAATGGTCATTCTTGTTTTTATAAGGACAACGATAAGTGGCTTGTTCATCAGCATGAACTACAAGTTCTTCAAAAATCTGAGTAATCTTATTGAGTCTTTTTTCATACTCATTTTTATCAACTTTTTTCATATATTAAGGTAGGAAATTACCAATCATCATCAGTTTCTTGAAGAAATTCTTTTGCTAAAGAAACACATTCTAAAGCATCTTTACCGTATCCATCAGCACCCATATCATCTGCAAAAGTCTGTGTTACTGGGGCTCCACCAACCATAATCTTCACATCTTCGCGTAAGTCTTCATCTATAAATGCGTCAATAGTTTTGCCCATGTTTGGCATTGTAGTTGTTAATAAGGCAGACATACCTAATATAGGAGCTTCAAATTCCTCAACGGCATCCATAAATTCATCTTCTGAGGTATCAACCCCCAAATCATGAACAACAAAACCAGCGCCTCTAAGCATCATAATACATAGGTTTTTACCGATATCATGTAAATCCCCTTTCACAGTCCCCATTATAACAGTACCGATAGGGTCAATCCCTGACTCAGATAATATTGGTTCAATGTGGTTCATTCCAGCCTTCATTGCACGAGCACAAGCAAGGACTTCAGGAACAAAAATGAAGTTCTCTCTAAATTTTATACCAACGATCCCCATGCCTATGATTAGACCATCATCCATTATTTCCAGTGCTTCAATCCCCTCTGCAAGCGAATCTTCTGTCAATTCATCAACCGTATGATGGTCACCATCGATCAATGCAGCCGCGATATCTTGCATTTTTGGTGAAGCTGCTGAAAACAGTTCAATAAAACGTTCTATTTCTTCAGGACGTTCAAGATATTCTTCTATTTCTTCTCGGATAAATTCGTTTGTAATATCACTTATTGATGCCACAATTTCAGCCTTCCTCCTAAAAGATATAGCATACCATACACATGATAAAATGGCAATGAAATTGGGTTATAGTTGGAATTTGGTATATGTGAATTCGGATGAATTATGAAAGTGTTAGTTAGAAGTACTACCAACGCATTGCTGCTTCACGATATAGTTGTATCTGTTCCATATTTCTTGGTACAGCAACTTGTATTGACTTACGTTTTCTATTCAAATCCTTTATTACTATCGGTGCCCTTAATATGTTAGTTAACGTGACAATACCTGATTCAAAATATACCCACATTTTTTGTTCAGAAAATGGATTAATTACATAGGCGGAATTGAGATTTTCAGACTTGCTAACAATCTCAGAAAATGAATCATAATTAGGTAAAGTCAATTCAATGGACTTGTCATATCCTTCCAAAAACATCTGTTCTGGAGGTTGTTTTGGTGTATACCCGCTTAATTTGCATCTATGTATTTGTATAGCAGCACTGGATTTATTTCTTAAATGAAGTGACACAAAAATCGCTAATTTATTATTATCATCTCGATTGATAAACCATGTATCATCCTTAATTAATTCCACTGTCAAACCTGGTATTTGTTTCCATCTATAGTATAAGTATAATAATGCTATAAGACATCCTAAACTTAGTAAGAACCAATTTCCATTTGGGGATGCGAGGAATTTTAGGAGTTCTTTGAATGTTTGTTGTAACACACCAACTCCTTATTGAGTGTTTCTTCAGAAATGATTCCTTCACGGCGGATGATTGGTGGAGAAACTGAAATATCGTATACTGTAGAAGGAATGGGACCTGGAGTTTTACCGTCATCTACAATATAATCAAGTTTGTTGGTTAATTCAAGACCAAATTCCTGTGTGGATGTAGATGCAGGATTTCCAGATAAATTTGCACTTGTAATAGCCATCGGTCCACCAAATTCTTTGAGTATATTTAATAAGAGAGTATGATTCGGTATACGTAAACCTACAGTATTCCCTCCGGCAGTGAGTTGAGTTAATAGATTTTTAGACTGAACAATTATTGTTAAACCACCAGGCCAAAATTTCTTTGTTAGATGATAGAAGAAGTCAGGAATATTCTGAGCAACTTTACTTACCTCTGCCACAGACCCAATAACTAAAGGTATAGGTTTTTCTTCTGGTCTACCCTTAATAGTATATAACTTCTGAACTGCATCTTCATTAAAAGCATCAACACCCAATCCGTAGACAGTATCAGTAGGAATAGCAATCACTCCACCTATTGTTAATGTAGCAACTGCTTTTTTAATTTGTATATTAGACATAATGATACAGTACTTTAGACATCAACTAATGATCCGTTGGCAGCTGCATTAAGAGATAGGTTATCTTTAAGACCTTGAGTATATTTCTCGTAAGCAATACCGGCAATCATAGCACCATTATCAGTACATAATTTTATTGGAGGATAATAGACTTTAACATCAATCTCATCAGCAACTACAGTGAGTGAAGAACGAAGTTCGCTATTTGCAGCGACACCTCCAGTTAAAGTAATTGACCGCGAGCTGTTTGCTTTTGCCGCTTGAATTGTCTTTGCGACAAGCACATCAACAACAGCTGCTTGAAAACTTGCAGCGATATCTTCAATCTTAGAATTCATACCGTTCTTATTGTCTTTTTCTATAAAATACCTTACAGCGGTTTTAATTCCACTAAAACTAAATTGATAATCCCCACTATGTAGCATTGGTCGAGGAAAGTCAATAGCAGTAGGGTTGCCCTCTTGCGATAGTTCATCTATAATTCTTCCACCAGGAAAACCGAGTCCAAGATATTTAGCCACTTTATCGTATACCTCACCTGCAGCATCATCCTGTGTTGTACCCAATACCTTGTATTTCCAACCTTCATACACCTCAACCAGTAATGTATGTCCTCCAGAAACAGTCAAACAGATATGTGGAAAAGTTATGGTCTCATGAACCATATAATTTGCATAAATGTGTCCTTCGATATGATTAATTCCAAGTAAAGGGAGATTGTGAGAATAAGCAAGGCTTTTCGCAGCAGCAACCCCTACAAGTAATGCACCGATCAATCCTGGACGATTTGTTACTGCAATTGCATCTATATCATTGAATGAGAGATTTGCTTCATCTAATGATCTCTTTACAATATAGTTTATTGCTTCAATATGTTTACGTGATGCTAACTCTGGAACAACACCCCCATATTCTTGGTGGTCTTTTATCTGCGATGCAATAACATTAGATAAAACAGTACGTCCGTTTTCTACTACAGCTGCAGCTGTTTCGTCACAAGATGTATCAATTCCAAGTATTTTCATATTCTTTCTCTATCACCCAACATACCTATTAAGAATTAAAATATATAGGCATAGTATGAAACCATACCTATATATTCCTATAATCTTGTCCACTTCATTTAATTGAAATAGAACAATAATCTATCTGATGTCAATACATTGTTGAATCTTCTGTATTGATCCTTGAGATTATATCTCAGCTTCTTCATTCTTCATTTCTCTATATTCCTGAATTAATCCATACAAGACACATCCCCCCATACCTATCAGGACAATTGAAAATGGAAAACCGGTTACAAGTGATGCTGCTTGTAAAGCAATTAATCCACCTCCAAGTAAAAGCGCGATAGCAACCAGTCCTTCAGCCGTACACCAAAATACACGTTGTGGTATTGGTGCATCAATCTTCCCACCTGCCGCCATTATATCAATAATTAATGAACCGGAATCTGATGAGGTAACAAAAAAGATTATTGTTAATAACATACCGACACAGGAAAGTAGAGTTGACCAAGGTAACCCTTTAAACATTGCATATAGAGCGAGTTCAGGTTTATATGCTTCTACAATCTCTGTAACATCTGTATAACCATCAGTGAAAAATTGATGAAGTGCAGTGCCGCCAAAAGTACTAAACCAGATCAAGCATAATAAAGTTGGCAATAGAAGAACAAAGATAACGAATTGACGGACGGTACGTCCTTTTGAGATTCTTGCGATGAATGTCCCAATAAATGGTGCCCATGCAATCCACCAAGCCCAGTAAAAAGTTGTCCATCCATGAAGAAAACCCGTATCCTCACGACCAATCCAATTACTTAATGGAACAATCTTCATCATATAAGTTCCAAGAGTTGCGAACATACTTTTGAAGATATAACTTGTTGGTCCAAGAATAAATACTACTGTTAATAAGAAAAATGCAAGTATTATGTTAAACTGACTAAGTCTTTTGATTCCTACATTTATACCTGTCATGACTGATACAAGCGCGATAGATGTTATCAAAACAATTAAAAGTACCATGGATAGCGTGTTTGCAGGAATATCGAAGAGGTAATTTAGTCCAGAGGTTACTTGTTTTACCCCTAATCCCAGTGAAGTTGCAAGACCGAAGATACCTGCAAAAATAGCAAAAGTATCAATGATGTGTCCAGTCCAACCCCATATACGATCACCAAAAATAGGATAAAAAGCAGATCGAATCAGTAAAGGTAGTCCTCTATTATAAGCATAAAAACCTAATGCAAGTCCTACCACTCCATAAATTGCCCAACCTTGTAAACCCCAGTGAAAGACTGTAGCTGCAAAACCCAATGATGTTGCTTTATTAACGATTGGATTCGTAATATCAGGTACATTTTCAGCATTATAGATTAAATCTTTGTCATATATTGTGTTTTCACCGAGTGGTGGATTCTGGTAGTAGGTAACCGGTTCCAAAACACCAAAAAATAGAAGCCCAATTCCAATCCCTGCTGCAAAGAGCATAGATAACCAAGTAATGTTTGAATACTCAGGCTTCGCATCTTTCCCACCTAACCTAATTTTTCCGAGTGGAGATATTGCAACGATGATACAAAATAGGAATACGAGATTAGCAGTAATCATGAATAACCAATCAAGGTTTGTAGTCATCCATGTTTTTACATTTCCAAATAAAATTGTTGCTTGTTCTTGAAAGATAAGTGAAAAAACAACGAAAAAGATTATAGTAATACTTGAAATTACAAACACAGGTGTTAGGTAAATATCTAAACCGAATAATTTTTTGTACCGACCTTCTTCAATTTGATGTGGCATCTGCAGTGGTTGTTTTTCATCTTCGTGCATTACAAAATACTCCTTTTCAATTTAATGAATTCATTAGAATATACATAATATTTGAAGGAACAAGATTTAGAAATAATATCCGATATTAAAGTTTAGACGCCAATGCCAACTATTATTCCCATTAGCACCAACATGATTAACACCAGTCAGAATATTATTGTAATCATCGGCTGTATTCCCAACGAAGAAGTTTCCATCTGTAATACCAATATCGCTATACACATATAAGTTACTGAATAAAGTCCAACTGGCACCAAGTGTTATAAGTGTACTGTTATTATACTCTTCTACAGTTTTTAGTACAGAACTCCATTCAATATATGGTGTAACACTATCAACCCATGAAATAGTTGAAGGATCTATACCAGTGTATCTCAATGAAAGAGCTGGAATCATTCCAGTAGATGCAATGGGCCATGCAAAATCATATGCCCCCATAGGAATTAGATCACCGGTACCCCATGGAGTATCATCTGTTATATTATGCGTATAATAAGAGAATTGAGAAAAGAGTGTAAATTTATAGAATGTGTTTTTCATATGTCCTGATAGAGCATAGTAATTCCCACTATCATCTTCTCCTACTTCAGTCCCAATCAACATTCCATATTGTACAGATAAACCAAAATCACCGATATTATCAACACTATAGATTGATCGTAGGTTTAACTTATGTCTTTCATCATAACCATTTTCACCAGCACCCCATTCAATAGTTCCATTTTCGTCTGCTTTTTCTTCCCATTTGACAATATCATACCCATATCGTGAACTACTCAGACTATTACCGTCAGTTTGGAATTCACTCCCATAAAAGTAACCTAAATCAAGGTTCAAATTATTTACAGAAGTATTCCATGTAACACCTAAATCTGGATCATCAGCGAGACCTACATAAAAGTGTTGATCGAAAAACCAACTTGTTGATACACCATAATCCGTTGGACCGAAAGGTGTCCGAACAATTCCTGCCTTAATAGTACCGATTTCACTTAGTTCATACCCTAACCATGCGGTGTGGATAAAACTATAAGTATCATACCAACGATATTCAATTCTGCTAATGATATTATGATAATCAAAATCAGAATTTAACCTAAATACTTCAAGATCAACATCACCGAATTTCTGACTTCTACGATGTGGATTATCGTCATCTCCGTAAGAACCATATGCGTAATTAACACGCATTGCACCACCAATTTTTATAGGACTCTTTTCTTCTTGAATATCTTCCGTGACACCCAAGTTACATATAGTTAAAAAGAATAAATAGATGAAAATATTAATTACGATGAGTCTATCAGAACTATTTTTCATTCCGTAATTAATTTTAAGATTATACATGGCTACTCCCCTTAGCTTATTCATTTCCAATATCTAATCATGAGTTTTGACATATAATTGTTAGTTTAGTTTAATATGAGAATTTTTTCGGTATAAATACCATCAACACTGACAATCTTATTCCTTGAGTATTTATAGATTCCATTAGAAAACTAAATCTAAGTTCATAGCCAGAAAGTGCAACTGAATAAAAATCACAACGTTTTATATATTTGTTGAAAATTCTATAGCATATAACACATTAAATAGACAATTAAACTAATTTTAAGGAGTCATTTAAATGGGAAATCCTGTCACCTTTTTTGAAATAGCAGGTAAAGAAGGAGAGAAGTTAAATAAGTTTTACAGCACTGTATTTGGATGGAAAATTGATTCCAATCCATACGGTGGAACATATATGATAGAAGCTGATGCTGGAATACATGGGCATATCTTTTCAGAATCAGAGGAGATGGGATATAACAACCATGTAACCTTCTATATTGAAGTTGATAATTTACAGTCATCACTTGATAAAGCAGAGGAATTAGGTGGAAAAACATTGATACCTCCGCAAGTCATTCCAGGTGATAATGGTGCTTTTGCTATATTTCTTGACCCCAGCGGGAATTATATCGGTTTATACAAACAGTCAGAAACAATCAATAATTAAATCAAATTTATAAGGAGAAGAAACTATGCCTAATCCAGTGACAATATTTGAAATAGCAGGTAAAAAAGAGGATTCCTTACCCGATTTCTATGGATCTTTATTTGAATGGAAGATTAATCAGGATGAAGATTGTGGAAATCAAGTCGACACAGGATCTGATCAAGGCATTAATGGACATATAGTAGAAACCACTGATGAAATGCCTATTACAAACCATGTAACTTTTTATATTCAGGTAGATGATATTCATGAATATGTAAAAAAAGTTGAAAGTAATGGTGGCAAAGTAATTATGGGACCTATGTCAGTGCCTCAAGGTGAAGGAACATTTGCAATGTTTCTTGATCCATGTGGAAATTGTCTCGGTTTATTTCAATCCTAATACTAAGGTGAGTATGATATGGAAATGAAATTAACATTTCCAGAAAATTATTTCTACAAAGCCGTTATGTGCGGTCTCTCGGTTAACGTCATGAGATACCATAAGTCATTCATACCGTTGATTCAAGGTGTACTTACTATTAATCCACCGCATGGATTTATTAAACAGAGTTTTCATACTCACGTTAACACTATCTTGAATTCTTCATTGGAGAAAATAAATGTCAAATCCAGTACCTCATTTTGAAATAGGTGGTAAAGATATCGACAAGTTGATTGAATTTTATAGCGAAGTATTTGATTGGCAAATTACACCACTTGTTGACGAACTCTATATAGCAGATCCACATTCAAAAATAGGGATTCAAGGGCATTTATTTCAAATTGACAATAATGAAGATTTCGACAATCTTGTCCTGATTTACATTACTGTTAATGACATATTCGAAACCCTAAAATCCGTTGAACAACTTGGTGGAGAGATCATAATAAAGCCACAGGAAATTCCCGGAAATGCAAGTCACTATGCATTGTTTAATGATCGAAGTGGAAATAGTATAGGTCTATTACAAACAAGATTGTGAAATATTGTGGATTTACATAATTTCATAAGACAGAAAAGATAAGACAAGGAGATTAGTAAATGGTAAATCCGGTGACGAATTTTGAAATTGTTGGTTCTGATACAAATACTCTATACCAATTCTACAGTACAGTATTTAACTGGGAAATAAATGCCTATGAAGAAGGTTATTATTGGTTTGAAACAGGTTCAGAATCTGATAATGGAATAGAGGGACATATCTATCCACCGAATGATGAAATCCCGCTTGAAAATGGGGTGGAATTTGGAAATAATATTACTGTATACATAACTGTAGAAGATATTAATTCGTCTATCATGCAAGTAAAGAATTTAGGGGGTATAATCCTCATGAAACCTATAGTTGTTTCAGATGAAGGTCAACAACTTGCGATGTTTCTTGATCCCAGTGGTAATAGAATTGGCCTATATCAGGCAGGTAATGATAATCAGAAGACAATACATGAAGAGTAAAATCGAAATGGGAAATCAAGTTTTATTTCTTGAAATTGCAGGTAAAAAAGTGAATTATTGTGTGATTTTTATCGCAACCTATTTGGTTAGACAATTTTACCTATGTGTTGGTAAACATCATACTTTATAAATGATTTATTTGGTGTTGATCCTACTCCTCCGCCTTTACCTGATCAAGGTATCAAAGGACATATTCTTCCGTTAAATGAATCTGAAGAAATAGAAAACCGTGTCTCTTTTTTTATTCAGGTAGAGAGTATTTCAGAAACCTTGAAAATTATTGAAAATAAGGGTGGTCGAATATTTCTTGATCCACAGGTTTTACCAGAAAACATGGGTTCTATTGCTATGTTCGTTGATCCGAGTGGGAATATAGTAGTTTTATATCAAATGTAAACCAAAATACTGAGAATTAATTAAAAATATATATGAACATGCAGAGTGGTAATTACTTACTACTCTGTTTGTTTTTAGGAGTAACGTAAATGTCTAATGCTGTAGTACATTTCGAATTATCTGGTGAGGATGGAGAAAAGTTAAGTAAGTTCTATGGCTCAGTATTTGGATGGAATATTGAATATAATACACATAATATTTACAGTGTAGAATCAGTATTGGATAATGGGATTGATGGACATATATTCACCACAACTGATGAAGATTGTTCTACCAATGGTATCACAATATATGTACAAGTAGATGATGTTTATAATTCTATTCAAATGGTTGAAGAATTGGGATGACAAACTTTAATACATCCCAAATTGATCCCAAGTGGTGCTGGTGCGTTTGCATTATTTATTGATCCAGGTGGAAACTGTATAGGTATGTATCAGCCAAAGATAAACCAGAATGAAATTGAAAAATTAAGTTCTGAACATAATCATTAGATTGATGATTTTATCAATTCTATAGAATATAACAACAGATGTAAGACTATAATTCAACAAATTATATTTTGGTTATCTTAGTATAGGTTTAAGCCATCTGATAGCTTCTTCAACATCCATACCAGAACGTTTTGCATAATCAACAACTTGATCTTCACCGATACTTCCAATACTAAAATATCGAGATTCAGGATGAGAAAAATACCATCCACTAACCGATGCAGCTGGAGACATAGCTAAGCTTTCGGTTAATTCTATTTCAGTTTTATTTGTTACGTTCAGTATTTCAAAGATGATCCGTTTCTGATTATGGTCAGGGCAAGCAGGATAACCGGGTGCAGGTCGAATGCCTTGGTATTTTTCAGAAATTAACCCTTCATTATCCATACTCTCATTTTCTGCATATCCCCATAGAGTTGTACGGACATATTCGTGCATATATTCTGCAAATGCTTCTGCGAGTCTATCTGCTAAAGCTTTAACCATTATGCTGTTATAGTCATCATGTTTCTCCTCAAACTCTTGACAAAATTCCGTAACTCCCATTCCAGTAGTAACAGCGAAGGCACCGATATAGTCATTGATGTATGTTGCTTTAGGAGCAATGAAATCCCCAAGACTAAGGTTTGGTCTGGAAAAAGGCTGTTCCGTTTGTTGACGAAAATGGTGGATTGTTGCAATTATATCTGATCTATTGTCATCATTATAGATTTCTGTATCTTCATCTACACTGTTTGCTGGAAATATACCAACAACTCCCCGTGCTGTTAGTCTTTTTTCCGATACAATTGTTTCAAGTAAATCTTTGGCATCAGTGAATAATTGGCTCGCTTGTTCACCCATCTCTGGATGGTTTAATATCTTTGGATATTTTCCTGACAATTCCCATGTAGTAAAAAACGGTGTCCAATCAATATACCTCACCAATTTCTCTAATGGAAAATTATCCAAGACTTCAATACCAATTTGTTTCGGTTTAGAAGGTGTGTAATCCTCCCAATCAAGTACTAATTTACGTTCTTTTGCTGTAGAATATGGTAATAATTTTGTTTTATTCTGATTCTTTGATCTACGTTTCCGTACATCAGAATATTCTTCACGAGTTTTAGTAATAAAGGACTCTTGGTTATCACTACTCAATAGTTGACCAACAACACCAACACTCTTAGATGCATCAATTACATGAACAGTTGCTCCACTATAATTAGGCTCAATTTGTACGGCAGTATGAACCTTTGATGTGGTTGCACCCCCAATCAATAAAGGAATATTGAATCCTTGTCTATCCATTTCAGTTGCAACATAAACCATTTCGTCTAACGAGGGAGTAATTAGACCACTCAATCCAATAATATCTGCGTTTTCTTTTTTAGCAGAATCTAATATCTCTTCTGCAGGTACTTTAACCCCTAAATCAATAATATCATAATTATTACAACCAAGAACGACACCCACGATATTTTTTCCAATATCATGAACATCCCCCTTGACAGTTGCCATAACGATTTTACCTCTTGAGGAAAGTCCACCTTCAGATTGTTCCTTCTCGATAAATGGAGTGAGATGAGAAACTGCTTTTTTCATCACACGTGCACTTTTTACAACTTGGGGGAGGAACATCTTTCCATCACCAAAAAGCTCACCTACTCTATCCATTCCATCCATTAATGGACCTTCAATCACCTGTATAGGACGATTATATTTTAGTCTTGCTTCCTCAGTATCCTCATCAATATATTCTATCGTACCTTCTACTAAGGCATAACTAAGTCTTTCTTCAACAGGTAATGTCCGCCATTGTTTATTCTTTTTCTTTTTCTTTCCTTTTCCCTGTAATGTTTCAGCCAGAGTTACCAATCTATCTGTGGCATCTTGATGACGATTAAATAGCACATCCTCTATCGCATCCAACAGCTCTTTTGGTATATCATCATATACAGCTAATTGTCCAGCATTAACAATCCCCATATCCATACCTGCATTAATTGCATGGTATAGAAAGGCAGCATGCATTGCTTCACGGACAGTATAATTCCGTCCAAATGAGAAAGATATATTACTGACACCGCCACTTACCAGGGCATGGGTACAAGTTTTCTTAATTTCTTTACAAGCTTGAATAAAAGCTTGTGCATATTCATTATGTTCCTCGATGCCGGTAGCAACAGTAAGGATATTAGGATCAAAAATGATATCTTCTGGAGGAAAATCTACTTTTTCGACCAATATATTATATGCTCTTTGACATATTTCTACCTTTCTTTCAAAGGAATCCGCTTGACCAGTTTCATCAAATGCCATTACTATGACTGCAGCACCATGTTTTTTAACAAGCTTGGCTTGTTCTATGAATTCATCTTCTCCCTCTTTTAAACTAATAGAATTAACAACGCCTTTACCTTGAATACATTCTAAACCGGCTTCAATCACTTCCCACTTACTTGAATCTAATACAATTGGAACTTTACTAATATCAGGTTCGGAAACGATTAGATTTAGGAATTTCACCATTGCTGCTTTGGAATCCAACATTCCAGCATCCATATTAACATCAATGAGTTGTGCTCCGTTTTCTACTTGATCACGTGCTACTTCAAGTGCAGATTCATAATCTTCATTTTCAATTAATTGTGCGAATTTCCTTGAACCAGTGACATTTGTCCGTTCACCTATATTTACAAAGAGTGAATCAGGGGTAATGTTAAATGCTTCTAAACCACTTAATCTACATGAGTGATCACTTTCTATAGGTTTTCTTGGTGTATATTCAGATGCAACTTTTGCTATTGAATGTATATGTTCAGGTTGACTGCCACAACACCCACCAACGATATTTACAAATCCATTGTTAGCAAATTCATGCATCCATTTTGCCATTTCATCAGGGGATTGTGTGTAATGACCAAGTTCATTAGGTAGACCAGCATTTGGATAACAAATAGTGGGAATATCCGCAAGCTTAGACATTTCAGCTAAGTAAGGTCTAATCTGTTCAGAACCGAAACCACAATTTAATCCTACAGCAAGTAAGTTGGCATGTTTGACAGAATTCCAAAATGCCTCGACTGTCTGTCCTGATAGATTTCTTCCACCCCCACCACTTCTATCTGAAGATACAATGATAGGTATATCTATTTGTAATTCTTCCGCAAGGCTTTGTATTGCAAACAACGCAGCCTTACAATTGAGAGTATCCATAACGGTCTCAACTAATAGTAGATCTACACCGCCATCAATCAATCCTTTCGCTTGAATAGAATAAGCCGTTACCAAATCTGAAAATGTTATATTTCGATAACCTGGGTCATTCACATTTGGAGATATAGTACAACTACGATTAGTTGGACCCATACTTCCTGCAACAAAACGTGGTTTAACTTCGGTTGAATACTGATCTGCTACCTCACGAGCGATCTTGGCAGATGCAAGATTTACTTCATACGAATAATCCTGTAATTGGTAATCTAACATTGAAACTGATGTACTTGTGAAAGTGTTCGTTTCAATTATATCTGCCCCAGCCTCACAGTAATTCGAATGTATTTCTCGAACAATGTTGGGTTGTGTAATTGATAATAGGTCATTATAACCTTTTACATCTGAAGGATGATAAGTAAACTGGTCACCACGAAAATCATCTTCGTTAAGTTTGTATGTCTGCAATAGAGATCCCATTGCCCCATCCAGAACAAGAATTCGTTGATTAAGTTCATTGCAAAAGGTTTTTATTTTATCTGACTTTGTCATTATCATTCCATATTTAAAGTAATTATCAAGTTGAAATCAACCTATATATTATACTATTGTAGAATGCGTTTGTCCATTTCATATCATTTTATGGTTTATAAAGTTTTTGGCATAAATATCGTATTTCTAATTTAGTACATTTTATTAGATGTGTGAAAAAATGTTACACTTTTCCTACAAAGTGTAGGATTAGTTCTTATTATTTCATTGCCTTTCCTATTAGTCTATGACTGGGTTTGAAACGAATTAAACCTCTAATTCTAAAATTTGAAAAAAGTTACAATTTTTAGATTTCCTTGATGAGTGATTATTCATTTTTATTATTATTATTATTCTCATAACATACTATTTATCGGCAGATTCACTCCTGAAAAATCAGATTATTGGATTATTTTATAATACACTTTATATTACTACTATGTATTATAATATTTCTCTATATGTTATTGTCAGGTATATTTATCTATATGGTATTAGTTGCTTTGTCATTTATTTTCTTCAATTTATTTTTATGTATTATGTTTGTTGTCTGAAACGCAGTTAGTCTACTGCTATTGGTCCTTATGTCAGAATCTCGTATTACACGGTGAAGAATGCTTTGGATAGGGATGGTTTTCTTTTTTGAATCGCGGATGATACAGGATTACGCGTAGAAGCGGTTTTGCTCTATTTATTGTTTGAACACCGAATCTGAATAGGATTTCACAAATTCCGCCATCAAATCAGAATCCGGAATCATGAATCAACGGTAGGAATGTAGTAGGGCATTCCCCGGGTATGAATGTCATTTAGACATACCAGGCTACCCTAATATTATCCAAGAACTCATTTTTGGAATTAGATTCTCTGGGTAAAATGTCGAAAATGCCATAACACATTGAACTTTGGTTGTATCCTATCCGAAATTTCCTAAACTATAGTAGATATAAAAATACTGTTGTAAAGTGCCAATAACTTTACACACCCTCATTTTGGGTTGTGTGAATTTTATATCATTATCAAACTAATTATAACCCAATGTACGTCATAAGAGTAATATTATCGAAAATGTAGTTCACTCACCTAATTTCAAACTACCCTTTTGCACAGACAATGTCTTCTTTAGCCAAAAACTTTACATCCCAGAATAATTGATGTTTTTAATTCTTAACTGATTTATGATACAATATTAATAATCCCATATCTAAGGAAATTAGCGATAATGTCTAAAGTTGATGTGAATAACTCCGAAAAAACTAATCCTACAAGATTAATTACTTACAAATTTGCAATTCATTTCGATGTGTTCCCTGAAATTTCATACCTAAATCAGTCAATACCGATTATTCTTGTTGACCTATTACCAATAATAGATGATTTCCCTAAAGATGTGTGGATCTCACAACAATTTGTAGATGAAGGATTGGATTTCTGTAGGGTTGTTTTCTGGGTATTTTCTGAATATTCTGAGGCAATGAAACGTTTTACAATCTGGTTTCAAAGGATTTTTCGAGATGAGAAAGTTGTCGGAGTATTAGAAAGGTTAATATTGTGCTCCTTAGACGATGCTGATGAAATAGAGATCCACCTAACAGATTGGACTCGTATCTATACATCAAACACCGACAATCAAGCTGCTATTGATATAGAATTATCAAAATGAATCTTCTTTATTTCGTGTCGTATCCAATACTTGTTAATAGAAGTATATCAACATGGTCTAAGGGAAGATGATAAGGTCTGATAAAGAAGTGATTACACCTCAAATTCTATTAGGTAGAGTAGAAGAACAGATAGATTTTGGTGTTAACTAACACCTCTTTTACCCTCAGTCACCACGATTGCAGGCATGGATAACAGACGGATAATCTTCCTGTCTTGGATAGGGATTTTTCTTAGAAAGTACTTCAGTAATTTTTAAACCTTTCGGTTTCTTTCTTTGGTTTTTTCTTTTATTCTTTGTCATGATTATGTCTCATTTACGCATTCAATTTATCAGATTGATTGTGGTGGTTTTATATCTGCATTATATCATATTTTCAAAAATTGAATATACTTCCTATTTTAAGATAAGTATTTTAAAAAATAAAGAAAAATTTAAGTATCATGAAAGCACACATTTTAACAAATTCTATAATTCTGAAATTCTTTGACACTTCAATCCTGTTATGTTATACTTTATCAAATGTAAATTACCAAGAAATAGGAGTTCTATTGTGTTTCGATTGTATTTGAATTCCCTTATATTCCTTTCATGTTTATTGATAATTCCAAACTGTTATGCCCTTACAGTCGAAGAGATTTTTGCGAATTTTCAATCTGCCTACAAGAAATCAGAAAATTTCTCTGCTACATTTGAAGAAACAACCTTATATAAAGATAGAAAGACAGTTACCTATGGTCGATTTGTGTTTTCAAAACCAAATTTACTCCGAAAAGAATATATATCAAAGAATGACAATAAGAAAATTACTAAAACTATAGTAATTGACGGATTATATGCATGGTCACATGTCCCATTATTAAATCAAGTAAATAAGATGCAGTGGAATGATCCAAGTAGACGTGAACTTCTTCCTGGTGCGGGAGCATCTCTTGAAGATATATCCAAGAATTATACAATGAAATTAGTACCCGATGAAGATGTGAACCCGAAAGGAATATATCTAATTCAACTCCTCCCAAAACGGTTAATACCTGGTGAAAATGAAAATTTAGTGGTCGACACCTCGAATAAGGAAGTTATTGAAATATGGCTTAAGAAATCGGATTGGTTACCAGTCCAATTCGGATATATAAATGAATTTGATGATGGTAGTAGACGTAGTGTAGTTTTTAAAATGACAAATATTGAGCGTGATAAAAATTTACCTACGAATATCTTTAAGTTCGAAATCCCAAAAAATGCTGAGGTTATTGATCTTTCAAATTAATAGGTTTATGAATTTTCGATCATTTTTTCCATTAGCCAATATACTTACTTTTTCACGATTAATACTGACAGTTCCATTTATTTACTTTTTTCAAATTAAAATGATATTACTTGCAGGTATCATTTTTGGTATTGCCTCCTTTACGGATTATCTTGATGGTATAGTAGCAAGAAAACAAGGTGTTACAAGTTTTGGAAGTTTTATGGATTCTGTAGTTGATAAGATTCTTATAGGTGCAGCATTAATTAGTATATACCTTTATCAACATGAGTTATTAGTAGAAAATAATACTCTAATACCTATCTGGATGGTAATAATCATCATGGGGCGTGAAGTGTTAATAACAGTATTCAGAACTATCGTTGTGGCAAAACATGGAGAAGTTATATCTGCTAATCGATGGGGTAAATATAAGACGACGTCACAAGTAATTGTTATATCTATAACCTTTTTGTTATTGTGGCTTATGCCTAACTCACCTTTTGTAATACATCAATATGGGCCAATTTTCTTCCTAATGTTAATCCCATTGGTTTTAACTGTTGTTTCTGGTTTAGAGATAATTATAGGGAATAGTAAAACATTAACAGAGAAACATAGTGAATAGTCCTATATTTTGGAGAATAAGGTGAGAAAACCTGAATCTATAAGGTGTTTTATCGCAATTGAAATTCCAAAAGAAATACAGACCCTAATATTAGATTTACAAAGAACATTAGAGAAAGAGATTTCAGGTGCAACGTGGACAAAATCCGGTAAGCATCATTTAACTTTAAAATTCTTAGGACAGGTTGAAGAACAACAATTATCAAGTATGACAAATGTCTTAAGTTTAGTGGCTGAAAAGAACAAACAATTTAGTATTGAAATTGGAGGAATAGGAGTATTTCCAAATTGGGTACATCCCCGAGTTCTTTGGCTTGGTCTTACTAAAGGTGAGTCTAAAATTCGAACATTGTCAGGAACAATTAATAAAGGTTTACAAGATTTAGAATATCCAGTTGATACCCGTTACCACCCGCATCTTACACTCGCGAGATTTAAGAAGCAGGTTACTTTAGTGGAGAATTCCAATTCCTTTACCCAATATGAAATACTTGCAAATTCAGATTTCTTAGTAGATGAATTCACTCTGGTTAAGAGCGAATTACATCCTAATGGTGCAATTTATACACCAATTAAAAATTTTAAACTGTGTTAGGAGAAAACCTATTATGGCAAAAGACGAACTTAAGACAAATGCAAATAAAACAGATTCTGATGATGAAAAAATTAGTAAAGAGAAGAAGAAGGCTGTAGATGATGCAATTTCGCAGGTTGAACGCGCATACGGTAAAGGTTCTATTATGCGTTTTACTGATAATGAAGTCGTTCCAGTTGAGGTAATCCCTACTGGGGCACTTTCACTTGATCTTGCATTAGGGGTAGGAGGTATTCCAAGAGGTAGGATCGTTGAAGTATTTGGTCATGAAGGAACAGGAAAAACTACTTTAGCACTTCACATTGTAGCTGAAGCCCAAAAAATGGGCGGGATTGCCGCTTTTATTGATGTAGAACATGCATTAGATACAAGTTACGCTCGCAATATAGGTGTAAATCTTGAAAACTTACTCATTTCTCAACCAGATGCAGGGGAACAAGCACTTGAAATCGTTGAAACGCTGATACGTAGTGGTGCAATTGATGTTGTTGTTGTTGATTCTGTAGCAGCATTAACGCCGCAAGCTGAAGTTGAAGGAGAAATGGGAGATGCACATGTAGGATTGCTTCCAAGATTAATGTCAAAGGCACTCCGAAAACTATCGGGTGTAACAAATAAATCCAAAACATGTGTGATTTTTACCAACCAGATTCGCCAAAAAATAGGTATCATGTTTGGTAATCCTGACACTACACCTGGTGGTCTTGCCTTGAAGTTTCATGCATCTGTTAGATTAGAAATACGACGTTCTCAACAGATAAAAGAAGGTACAGATGTATTGGGTAATAGAGTGCTTATAAAGGTAGTAAAAAACAAAGTTGCTCCCCCATTTAAAGAAGCTGAATTTGATGTAACATTTGGCAAAGGTATATCTAAAGAAGGCAACCTATTGGATATTGCAGTAGAAGCAGGTATGGTAGAAAAAAGAGGGTCTTGGTTCTCATATAATAATGAAAGGATTGGTCAAGGTAGAAATAGTGCGAAAACATACCTTGAACAAAACCCTGAAATAACTGCAGAACTTGATCAGAAAATCCGTGAAAACCTTACATCTATTTCAACCGATTCTGGTGTTGGTAAAATACCAGGTATTGATTCAGAAGATGAAATTGAGACTGAATTTGAAGATCCAAATGATTCCGTGGACGATGATCAGTAGATTGAAATTTTAGTATATAAGAATTGAACATTAACAAAATCATTTGTTTCAGTTCCATCTCATAGAATCATTTTTCTTGTTGTTATTCACATTCAGTGGTATACTATTCGCACATTGGATTATATTCTATACCTTATTTATCCTTATTACTTTTCAATGTAAAGTGAGATCCCTTCCTATGGCAAGTAAAACAGACACCTCATTTGAATTCCCAAAAGATAAAGATGTTGAGGATACCTCATCAGTTAATGATAAATCTCAAAATGTCAGTGAACTTAATTGGCAGATTGAAATGCTTCAGAACGAAGTGTCCGATTTAAGACAACAACTTCGTTCCGCCCCAGATGAGGATGTAGATGCACGTTTGTATGAAATGACTCGTGAACTCATGCAGGCTCATAGACGAAATCGCAAACTAACCAGCACACTACAAGAAGCAAAAGAAAAGCTTGAACTGCTTAAGGAAAAAGTAAAACAACTAAGTGAGCCACCAAATAATTATGGTATCTTCTTAGCTGCAAATGATGATAATACTGTTGACATAGATATAGGTGGGAAGAAATGGCGAGTTAATCTTGATCCAACAATTAATTCTAATGACTTACACTCTGGTCAAGAGGTTATCGTCAATAGTAGTTTAAATGTTGTGGCAATTAAGACACCTGAGAAACACGGTGATGTTGTAAAAATCAAGGAAGTTTTAGAGACAGATCGTGCAATTGTGAGTCTTAGAACAGACGAAGAACAAGTTGTCCGTATGTCAGCAGCACTAAAAGACGAACCATTGAAAACTGGTGATAGTGTTTTATTAAATCATTCCAGTGGAATGCTACTTGAAAAACTGCCACAAAGAGAACTTAATGACTTGTTACTTGAAGAAGTTCCAGATATAGGTTATACCGATATTGGTGGATTAGACACACAAATCGAAGCAATTCGTGATGCCATTGAGATGCCATACCTTTATCCAGATGAATATAAGGAATTTGATCTAAGTCCACCAAAAGGTGTGTTACTTTATGGTCCACCAGGATGTGGTAAGACACTAATTGCTCGAGCAGTGGCAAATTGTCTTGCTGAACGTATGCGACAACAGTCCGATAGAGATGATATAAAAGGATATTTTATCAATATCAAGGGACCAGAACTGTTAAATAAATATGTTGGTGAAACCGAAAGAAAGATTCGTGAGGTATTTGAAAAAGCGCGTGAAAAATCCAGAGAAGGTTTTCCTGTTGTCATCTTCTTTGATGAAATGGATTCTCTATTTCGTTCCCGTGGTATGGGGATCTCATCTGATATGGAATCAACACTTGTTCCTCAATTCCTTGCTGAAATAGATGGTGTTGACAACCTCAGAGACGTGATTGTAATCGGCGCGAGTAATCGACAGGATCTTCTTGACCCAGCAGTTCTAAGACCAGGAAGACTTGATATAAAAATCAAAATTGATCGTCCAAATATGGATGGTGCCAAAGACATTTTCAAAATCTATTTAACACCAGACTTACCATTTGCTGTCGATGAGTTAGAAAAATTTGATGGAGATCAACAAAAAGTTTCAGAAGATTTCATTGATCAAGCAATTGATGAGATGTATGCGACCACTGAAAACAACAGATTTATTGAAGTAACATATACACGTGGAGAAAGAGAAACCCTCTTCTTTAAAGATTTTGTAAGTGGTGCCATGATTAAGAATATTGTTTCTCGTGCAAAAAAGACTGCGATAAAACGACTTATTAGTTCTGAAGGAAAAGAAAAAGGATTGACACTTGAGGACTTAAAGGGTGCTATCCGTGAAGAGTATCGTGAGAATGAAGATCTACCAAATACAACCAATCCTGACGACTGGGCAAAGATATCTGGAAGAAAGGGTGAAAAAATAGTAAATATTCGAGCCTTAATAAATGAACCAGAAACCCGTAAAAAATCTGATGTAAGGGTGAGTAAAGGTGGAACATACCTATAGTACTTGTTCAAACATAATCACATGGTGTAGATGAAGAATCCCATGAACACAACAGTCTATAGGTGTATATTCAGATGCGTATAAAATCAGTTGCATTTATCGGTGTTAGTATATCCGTATTATTATTACTTGTTATTGTTGGGATGTTAGTTTATTTTATTCCAAAAAGTGAACAGCTAAATATACAGATTCTTGATCAAGTAGTGAAGGAAACAATGGATGAGAATGTAGCGTTATCTGGAGAGACAATAATACCAGCAGAAGTTTCCGCACGTATTGACTCATATCGTGAGAAAATAGGATTACCAGAGAATTATTATGATTTATTTGATAATAGCGATTTAACCTCAATACAAGATTTAAAGAAGATACAAGAGATGCTTAATAAGTATATTGAAAAACTAAAAGCACACGGTATGTATCATCCGCTGCGAGAACCCGACCCTACTGTTGAAAAAGCGAAGCAAACTATTGCCGAAGTAGATGCATTTCTTGTTAAAAGTAACCGTGAAATTGAAGAACAGAAAAAGAACGTATTCGAAATGAGTGAGAATATTGATAGCTTTACAAAAGAGACACGCGAATATATGGAACGTTTAGATGCGTGGTTCGCACGGATTGATAACAAGAAATCTACAAACACGTCTCCATCTGACACAAAACGGACACCCATAAGCACAAGTACTTGGCAAAACGATCTGGATACCTACATGACGATACTCGATGATGATATCGTGAAAAAGTATCCGATGGCAACATTCGTTCAATCTCTATCGAAAGAAGAAATTGATACCCATTTTGATACTGATTCAAAGTCGTTCTTACAAAGCCAACAAAAGCAAATAGTGACTGATATAACGCAAAGGGTCAACCAGTATTTATCAGAAAATTGTGATTATAGAATTGATAAAATTAACTATATACAGGAAAAACTATCTAAATATTGGGATGCAGATATAGTTAGGCAAATCAGTAGCCAACTTGAATAAAGTTGTGTATTCTATTGTAAAACAATTTTCTACGAATATTGTTTGTGGACTTTATTAGTTTTTTATTCCATGATAAAAGAGAATATGTCTATACCAACCATCATCGGAACCGAAACAGAGTTCGGTATTTCTGTCAAGAATGCAAAAGAACAAGATCCTATTGCTGCATCAACCTTAGTGGTTAATGCGTATAAAAGTCGTAAATTAACCACGGTTTCTTGGGATTATGGACAAGAAAGTCCATTAACTGATGCCAGAGGGTATATTGCTGAGACAGATATAGTTCCGGTTGATGAAGGGAATAATAACGTAATAAACGATATTCTAATTAACGGTGGTAGGTACTACGTTGATCATGCACACCCAGAATATTGTACACCAGAATGTACAAATGCAAGAGATCTTGTTAAGTATGAAAAAGCTGGTGAACTCATTATAGAATTAAGCCGACTTACAGCAGAAGAACTTTTACTTGATAATCAAGAAATTATAATTTATAAGAACAATACTGATTATAAAGGACATAGTTACGGTTCACATGAAAATTATTTGATGTCCCGAAAAGTACCATTTACCGATATTGTAGATGGACTAATCCCTTTTTTCGTTACCAGGCAGGTCATCACTGGAAGCGGGAAAGTTGGAGCTGAAAATGGTGCTGATGAAGCAGAATATCAGATTTCACAAAGAGCTGATTTCTTCGAAAAAGAGGTAGGTCTGAGTACAATGGTCGAACGACCATTGATTAATACAAGAGATGAACCACATGCAGATTCAAAAGAATATAGACGTTTACATGTAATTGTTGGCGATTCTAACATGTCTGAGTATGCTATATATCTAAAGGTAGGTATCACTTCAATTATATTACAGTTAATTGAAAAAGGTATAATAGAAAAGAAATTCTGTTTACAGAATCCTGTAGCTGCAATCAAATCTATTTCTCGAGATCTATCTTGTAAGGAAAAAATCGAGCTCAAAGATGGACGTCAATGGACTGCTTTAGAAATTCAGCAGGAGTATCTGTCACTTGCTCATCAACATCTTACTAAGGATGAACGGACACCAATCGTTGAGGATATATTAGAAAAATGGGATTTTGTAATAAAAAGTCTAAAGACTGATCCTTTGAGTATGGGCGAATATTTGGATTGGGTAATAAAGAAAAAGTTAATAGATGCTTATATTAGAAGACATGGTATTGGATGGACAGACGCTCGAATTCGAATGCTTGACCTACAGTATCATGACACCCGTCCTGAAAAAGGTCTCTATGCAAGATTGCAGAAAAATGGACATGTAAAACGCATATTGACACAAGAAGAAATAGTTAATGCCATTTCACACCCACCTATGGATACAAGAGCCTTTTTCCGTGGCACATGCCTTAGGAAGTTTGGTAATGATATTCATAGTGCAAGTTGGAATTCTATCATATTCAATGGACCTACCGGCTTTGATAAGATTATGATGGACCGTCCTCATTTTGGTACCCATGAAATTGTCGGAGAACTTTTAAACACCTCTACAGTTGTTGAACTTGTAAACAAGATTAAAGCTGACTGTAATTAATATATAATTATCAGTCTTCGGTATTGTTTTTCCTATATACATTATGTAAAATGGTTATATTTACACTACTTATAGAAGGAGTACGACATGCCAAGCGAAAAACAGCAAGAATATAGAGACCATCCCATGAATGAAAAGGATGAAACCCAAACGAATCCAGAACTTGATGAGTCTGTTGATGAATTAACTGATGATTTGGAAACGCTTCTTGATGAAATAGATGAGATTCTTGAAGAAGATTCAGAAGAATTCGTTGAAAACTTTATTCAACGGGGAGGAGAATAGGATTGCTGAAACTCCGTGACTTTGAATCTACCGATTTTTTTCAAATTTTGAAAGACCGACATCCTGATAAACTGGGAGATTGGTCCAAACTTGATGGCACCTTCGAATCTAACAACCATAATTTTCTTGAAGGTACAACTGTACTTGCCGTTGTATATAAAGACGGTGTCATAATGGCAGGGGATCGTCAAGCTACAGAAGGTTATCAGGTAGGTGAAAGGCGTATTCAAAAGGTATATAAAATCGATAGACATTCCGCTATAGCAGTTGCTGGAGTCGCCGGACCTTGTCTTGAAATTGCCAAATTATTTCAAGTGCAAATTGAGTTCTATGAAAAAATCGAAGGTGTCCGCTTAAGTCTTGATGGACAAGCAAACTATTTGTCAAGTCTTGTCAGGTCCAATCTGAATTTAGCCATGCAAGGCTTAATTGTCTTACCACTTTTTTCTGGATATGATATTAAAAACGGTGTAGGTAGGATCTTTAAGTACGATGCACTTGGCGGTCGATATGAGGAAGATACCTATTATGCCATTGGATCTGGTGGAAAGGATGCTCGTTCTACACTTAAAAAGTTATATCAAAGCCATCTTGATAAGGATAACGCCCTTAAAATTGTTGTTGAAGCCTTATGGGATGCTGCAGATGAGGATATTGCTACTGGTGGTCCAGATTTAGTCAGGAAGATCTTTCCAACTTTCACCATTATAACAAAAGATGGTGTATCAGAAGTATCAGAAGATACAATTGCTGAACTGTTCCAAGATTTAATCTCAAGATTAGAACAATCTTAATTAATTGCTGGTAAATATTTTATTGCAGGAGAAAAATGTCCACACCGTATTACGTTTCACCCGATCAAATTTGGGAAGATAAGAAAGATTTTGTCGATCGAGGTATTGAACAGGCTAAGGAGGTTATAGTATTAGAATATAAAGATGGACTACTAATGGTAGCTGAGAATCCCAGGAAAACTATATTTAAAATGTCTGAAATTTATGACAGAATAGCTCTTGCCTCCACTGGTAGAGTATCTGAATATGAAGCACTTCGAGTAGCTGGAATACGTGAAGCTGAGATAAAAGGCTACACATATTACCGTGAGGATGTGACAGGAAAATGGCTGACCAATCTATATTCACAACACATGAGTGCCATTGCTCAAACCTTGGACGCGAAACCTCTTGAGATAGAACTACTGGTCTGTGAAATTGATGGACATACCTCGACAGGTAGTCAAATTTATAAGATCACTTTTGATGGAACCTATGAAGAGAAAGATAGTTTTGCTGCTATAGGTGGTAAAGCAGATTCTATTCTTGAAATCCTTGAAAATACATATCAAGATGGATTAGATTTGAAAGAAGCCGTTCAACTTGCCTCAAAAACTCTTGAGGCGATTGAAGCTGATGCCCCTGAATCGTATGAAATTAATCCGAATACTATTGAAATAGCTTGTCTTGATGCAACTTTAGATCGGCGTAAATTTCACCGCTTTAGTATTCAAGAAACAGAAGAGATTTTTGCCAATGCATCGTAGAATTTACGGACTGGAAACCGAATACGGTATCATCTGTACTCCTGAGAAAGATAAAGGTAAGAAACTCACAGTACAGAATGTCGTAATGTATCTATTCAGGGAGATAATTTCTGGACGTATGTATCCGGATGTATTTCTTGAGAATGGTGCAAGGTTTTATCAAGATATCGGTTGTCACCCAGAGTATGCAACTCCAGAATGCGATGATGTGGTTGAATTAATCGCTCATGATAAAGCAGGTGAGAGAATCGTAACTCGTTTGGCTACTACTGCTGAACGTAGAATGCGTAATGATGGATTTCGTGGTAAAATCTCTATATTTAAGAACAATCTTGATACTGTCGGAAATACCTATGGTTGCCATGAGAATTATCTTATGGAACGTGAGAAAGTTAGTTTTCGACAATTAGCGTCCCAATTAATCCCCTTTTTTGTTACACGTCAAATATATACTGGTGCTGGTAAGGTCAGGCACAGTGATCAAGGTTTTTACGAAATTTCTCAACGTGCTCAACATATACGAGAAGAGATTTCTATAGCCACCACTACTGCTCGTGGAATAATAAATACACGTGATGAACCGCATGCTGATAGAGAAAAATACCGTAGATTACATGTTATTGTTGGCGATTCCAACATGTCTGAATTAGCGAACTTATTGAAGGTTGGCACAACAGGCATCGTCCTTAGAATGATTGAAGATCATTTCATTAATGAACAATTTGCATTACGCAATTCTGTACAAGCTATACATGAAATTTCAGAAGATACTACATGTAAATGCCTAATTGAACTGGACAATGGAAAGCGTCTATCTGCTGTAGAATTACAGTGGTTATATTTCGAAAGTGCAAAACGTTACTTAGAACAAGCCGAATCTGATCCAACTACTGATGAGGTAATGAAACGTTGGGAATACGTTATGACATGCCTTGAAAAAGATCCAAGACTTCTGGATAGAGAACTTGATTGGATCATTAAGAGAAAATGGTTAGAGACCTATGTAAAATCTCGTTCACTAAATTGGGATTCAGCCGAAGTTAGGAGAGTAGATTTAGAATATCACAATATAAGACAAGATGTTGGCTTGTTTTATAAGGCTGAAAAGAAGGGTCTTACAGAAAGAATATTAGATGATACTCAAATAAGACAAGCTATGCATTCTCCACCTGAACGGACACGAGCAAAATTTCGTGGTAGATTCATCAAACTCGTAAACAATGGTAAAGTTTTATGCGGTGTAAATTGGAGCTATATACAATTGTATGAACCGTATCAAAAGCTGTATTTATCCACAGACCCTCTTGAACCAGAGTTTGAAGAAGCAAGTCGTATGATTTATTCAATTTAGTGCAAAAGACATTCAAATATTCTAAATCTTTGAATCTAATTTCATTCCCTTAATTACATTTACCTACCTAAGAGTAATTATATCTACTTCAAAGATGATTTTAGTAAAAATAAGGAGAATTTAGGGGCACTTCTGCAGTGCAAACCCATCTTTCACCTGAGGAATATATTACTTTAGAACGCAAGGCAATCACTGACGCAGATAAAATTAGAAGTGAATATGTGATTGGTAAAATAATAGGAATGTCAGGAGTAAATTGAGAACACAATCTGATTACCAGCAGTCTATTAGGTTAACTACAACCTATCTCATAAATACTTTATTTGCATAGGCATACAAGCAAGAAGCAAAAAACCTAAGTAGTTTTCAGCATGATATTCCCAACGCACTACTAAACGACTATAGTCTTCTATCCAACTGAAAACGCTCTACTTTGAAACGGTGTTTATAGCGGCGTGAACGACGACCATCCTGTGTCGACGCACGCTTACGGTTCTTTTTGTGAGGTGTTACCATTTCTATACCTCTCTCCCGCAACGACGCTTCTCAAGTTTCTCTGTAATCGCTAATAACACTTTTTCAAGAGTACCATCACAAGACCATTGATGGAAAATAGGATGGCACGTTTGGTAAGGTAGATACTCAGGAGGTAAATCCCGCCAAGATGCTCCTGTTCGAAGTATCCAGAGAATCCCTTTTCCATTACTTTTCTATTATTACGCCAAGATCTTCCTCGAATGCCTGATGGGAGTGTAGGAAACAAGGGTTCAATCACTTCCCATTCTTTATCATTTAGTACCATTAATACTGTATCTCAATAATAATCGGATTTAAGATACAGTCTAACAGGAATTAGATAGGATTAAAAGACATTTGATAAGATTATGATTTATGAGATACACTGTACTAAAAACACACGATTCGTACTTATGAGATACCCTGTAGTTATTAGTTGGTAGTTGTCTGAATTCCAGTATCTTGTGTTGAGTACACATATTAGGTAGTCAGATTGTAACGTCATCTCATTGTTTGGTTTTGTATCTTTGTTCTGAGATTGGACTTGAAGAACTGATATATATGATTACCCATAAGAATACAAACAGACATTTAATCCAAATATGCAGAGAAAAATAATGCACAAAATAGATATTTTATCCAATATACTTTGGTAGTGAATCGTGTAAATTGTGCAATCATCTATTTGTTGAAAAAGCAAAAAAATGTTACACTTTTCCTACAAAGTGTAGGAATCAAATTAGTGTGTATTATCCCTATAAACCCTGTAACAGACTGGGCTAACGCCACTTTAAATTAACTTTATCATAATTTTAAAAAAGTTTAATTCTGTGATTTTGTCCTTTCTGGTTTTGAGATTTCCATTTGTTAGATAGGAATGTTTTTTTAACATAAATGAATCATTGTAATTAGGATTGCTTTTTAAGATTTTCATAAGTATTTATTTTTTTTGGTCTGGAATCTAACACTATTTTATTTTCACAACACAATTTTTTATTCAGAGAAGAAAAAGTGCTCTAAAACCAGTTGCTGAAAGGTTTTATAGAATTGTTTGAAAAATGTCAAATTTTTTTATTTTATTTAATATTTTCTACTATTTCCTTGTTTCAAGTCCTCTGAACCCTGTTATGGTATAGGTTTGTAGCCATATAAGATTTCGATTTAAGTTTCACAACTGTTGTGAAATTTTCACAACAGTTTTTAATCTCCTGTGTAAATGATATATTATGTCTGACATGTGTAATATATATAGTAACATAATAAGATAAATATCGCAAGCTAAATTGTGTTGTGTAAAACAATTTATTGCATTATGTTACTTTCCTTACTTATTTATTCAAATTAATTGCTATTATTTCTTATATTAGTTGTGTAATGTTATATTTTTCTTCAATATTTTCATTTAATTCTTGGCACTGATAGTGATATTAACATAAAGACTGTGTAATTTGGGTATTAACTATTTGATCGGATAACACAGATTACGCAGAATAGATTGATAGTCTGAAACATTCTTACACTTATGACACACAATAGGTTTGGTGTATTACCCGTAATCAT
>JAGFCA010000085.1 GCA_022394755.1 Candidatus Poribacteria bacterium | reverse complement strand
ATAGTAAAATCAACAATTAATCAGACACTTTTCCTTTAACAGAAGATTGTTCGTAGGGGCGAGGTCCCCTCGCCCGTCTTTCAAAGTGTGTCTCATTATTTTTAGAGACCACTATAGTTAACACTCTCGAATATTGTATCGGTTTTGTTGGAATCACGGATGCCACGGTGAAGGCGGATTTCTCAGTTGGCATATCTCAATGCTTTACTTTTTTCTTGACATAAATATAAAATAAACGTATAATTATTTTCACAACATATAATCATAGATAGGTGAAAATTCGCTTTATGCAACAAGATCAAAACAATATATCAGATTCTCTTCAAAAACTACAAAACCTATTACAAAAACTCTTCCGGGCAGATAATGCCGACCTCGACTTCGGTATCTACCGTATCATTAACCATCGTCGTCAAATAATCCAAGACTATATTGATGAGGAACTCCCTAACATTGTTGAAGAAACACTTGACGGAAACACCGAAATTGAATCCGATCGCGAAAAACTTACAGATCTAAAAACACGCGTTAAAGATGCTTTTGGGGATGATGTGTTAGATGCAGATGGAAATCTCATTGATGAAACAGTAAAAGAACGCCCTTTAGTTAAAGACTACCTTAACCTAAAAAAGCAAATCGGTTCCCCACAAACCCGAAACCAACGTTCAGATAACGTATTCAACCACCTATACACATTCTTCTCACGATACTACGATAACGGAGACTTTATCCCACGCAGACGCTACTCAAAAACCGAACGCTACACCGTCCCATACAACGGAGAAGAGGTCTACCTCCATTGGGCAAACCGAGACCAGTATTATGTCAAAAGCGGTGAGCATTTCTCCGACTACAAATTCAAAGCAGGCAACACCACCGTCATCTTTGACCTCCGTGACGTAGATATTGAAAAAGACAACGTCAAAGGAGACAAACGTTTCTTTATCCCATTATCAGCAGAAACAAAATACAATTCAGAAACAGATGAAGTCTCCATCCCCTTTGAATACCGGCCACTTACCGATGAAGAGAAAAAACTCTATAAAGGCAATAATCAACAGGACAAAATCATAAATACTGCTGAAAAAGTAATCTTAAATCAATTAGATAACTACCATATCCAGAGTGAACTTGGACACGAAAAAGAAAATCTAACGCCTCTCAAAAAACACCTCCAAACCTACACACGCCGCAACACCGCAGACTTTTTCATTCACAAAAACTTGAAAAAGTTTCTTAATCGTGAACTCGATGTTTACATTAAAAACGAAGTTATACCATTGACTGATTTAATATTAACAAAACATTTTTTAACAAGAGAGAGAGAGAGAGAGTACTCAAATTCAATACTACTACCCAATAATAGCTGGCTTGAAACAGCGCAACTCGTTCACCGACTTGCCTCCCAAATCATAGACTTTTTAGCACACATTGAGGAATTCCAAAAACGTCTCTGGCTCAAAAAGAAGTTTGTTCTCTCTACCGATTATTGCTTTACGCTTGACCGCGTTCCAGAAGAATTCTATCCCGAAATAGCGAAGAACGATGCACAACTTGAAGAGTGGAAAAACCTTTTTGCCATTGACGAAATAACAAACACCACCGTCGGTACCGACTACACAGAACCGCTCACCATTGATTTTCTCAAAGAAAATCCTAATCTTGTGTTGGATACATGCCACTTTGATTCTGACTTCAAGGATCGTCTCATAGGATGTTTTGGCGATCTGGATAACGAAACAGACGGTCTGCTAATTCACGGTGAGAACTTTCAAGGGTTGAATCTGCTGACTGAGAAATATCGTGAAGCTGTGAAAGCGATCTATATTGATCCACCTTACAATACAAAAGGCTCTCCAATTCTATATAAGAACAATTACAAAGATTCCTCTTGGTTATCACTAATGACTACACGGATTTCTACTTCACGTGAATTCTTAGTTCCTACTGGTACACTTTGTGCTGCTATAGATGAAGTAGAAGCACCAAATCTTTGGCATCTCTTGCAAAAACTGTTCGGAAAAGAAAATGAACTTGGAATTGCAGTAGTCTGTACCAACATTCAAGTTGGTTTTCTTTTATTGCAGATCGAATCGCAATTTCATACAAATTGCTATCAC
>JAGFCA010000222.1 GCA_022394755.1 Candidatus Poribacteria bacterium | reverse complement strand
TCCGCAAAAACCTGAACCCATTGTTATTGAGAAAATCACTCAACATCTGGGTTCAATCGGTGCTATTCATTGGACGCAAGCCGATCTAAACCCAGGATAATTGGCGAAGGTATTGATATAATCCACCTTTAATATGATAATCACCATATCTTCCACTTCTTGTAATACTTCGGAAAAAATCCTGCCATTTTTTTCTAAATGGGAAATTAGAGGATTTAGGTAACATTTCTGGTCTTATCCAACCCCGAAACAGATATTTTACAAACACCTTATATTCAGGCCAGTAAGGTCCTTCATACCTATAATGGAAAACATCTTCCCATATTTTATCAAATAGTACTGTAGATACAAGAGCAACATCAATATCTGATTTATCACCAAAGGGAAAATAGCGTTTTTTTGGAGAAACACTAAAACCAAGTTTGGCCGATCCTACTACTAAAACTTCGTTTGGATGGAGTCCAAAATGATCGGCAACATCTGAACGCAAATCAAAATAGACTTCCTGAGATAATATACAACATTCACCGAAAATTATATGTTTTCTCACTATTTGAAGTGATGGTAGATTATTCAAATCTTCCTTAAATCTATTAAGTCTTTCCTCAACATCGTTATTCATTATTTTTTCCTTAGAGAATTTCAAATCAATTGATGGCATCCCAGCAATACTGTGGATTATTTTATTCTTGTTTCAAAGCTGAAATCCTATCAAATTCTTGCCTTGCCAATTCCATATTATCCATTAGCAAGTAAACCATAGCGCGTTCAAAGTAAGACTCTGTAAAAGTAGGAATTAACTTTACTGCCTCAGTAAAATTAGCAATTGCCTTGTCATATCCACCATACTCACTCAAAAGTATATCACACCACACTCATCATCGCAATCTGTTTCCTGCGTGCTCCCCATCAAAAACTTGCTTAAAAAACAAAACGGCAGATGACAGAATCACCCACCGTTTAGGTTGTGTAAAACATCAAAGAGGCAGATTTACTGACTCTCTATTGTAATGAACTTAATCTTTGAACCAGTCACCAAAAACCCATCAAGGTTCAGTTCTTTCTCTATGTCGTTTCCAAAATCATCCGCTTCCAACTCTACCTCAATTACACTCGGATCCTGTTC
>JAGFCA010000046.1 GCA_022394755.1 Candidatus Poribacteria bacterium | reverse complement strand
CTGCTGCTATAGAAATACCTAACACCAATAGTCCAAAAGAAGCGATATGTGAAAGATAAGTGAGTAACAATAGTATGTATAAAATACATAGATGTTTTACCTGTATTTGATCCTTGTGTTTCCACCAGAAACCAAAACTAAAAAAGAAGAAGCTAATACTGAGTGTGAAATTATAAAAACCCATATACAGAAGGTAATTATATGCAAATGGAAAACCGAGCCAAGCGTAGAGATACTTCTTATCCTGTTCTTTGTGCACTGCATTGAGAAAATAGAAGAAAGCAATCGGGATTAATCCAACTGCAAGTGTAAGGAATATTTTTTCGGACATCACAGGTGGAAAAACGTATAAGAGTGCGGCAAGAATTATATGTGATAGCCAGTTTGGGAAAATGGTAATATTAAGCTTCCAAGCGTCCCGCATCTTATAGTTTTCATGCTGTCCATATTCTTTTAGTACAAGAGCGTTGTAAACGTGGCTTGGTCCATCTTGTGAAGGAAAATAGGCAAAAATCCAAATTGGAAGGAGGTGTAATATCAACAACACAACAAAAAGGTGTTTCCATGATAAATTTCTCCAATTAAACATATCCTGTCTCCAAAAATATAGGATCTAAGCTTGTAAGTTCTCTTTATAGTAAAGGCAATGTTCCGTTAACGGACACTCTTCGCACAATGGTTTTCTGGCATTACAAATCTGTCTGCCGAAATAAATCAGGTTCATGTGGAATGGATAGGTTTTACCATTAGGAATTAGGGTTGGTAATTCAAAATGAGCCTTCTCAGCACTACAATTCTGCGCAATTAGACCCAGACGTTTTGATATTCGTAGAATATGTGTATCAACAGGGAATACATCTCTACCACATGCAAATGAAAGAGTCACCGATGCTGTCTTGATGCCAATGCCTTTATGCTGAGTTAGGAATTCTAACGCGTCCTCAGTTTTCATGTCATGGATGAATTCTAACGACAAATCACCGTGTTCAGATTTGAGCCAAGATAGAAAGTTCCTAATGGTCTCAGTCTTTTGCTTACCTAAACCTACAATCTTTATACTTTCTTCAACAGCGTCTACATCTGCATTTAGAACATCTTCCCATGTTGGAAAACTCTCTCTTAGTTGAGCATATCCTTTATCTCGACTAACATCAGTGGTATTTTGTGAAAGTATAGTCAGGATGAGACACTCCAAGACATTCTCCGCGCCATCCCAAGACGGAACACCAAGTAAATGCTCCAGTGTATCTAATATGTATTCTGCTTTCTGATGTAAATCCAAGTTACTAT
>JAGFCA010000099.1 GCA_022394755.1 Candidatus Poribacteria bacterium | reverse complement strand
CCATAAAGGGAGATGTTTCAGACTATTCACTTCCTGTTGTAATGGGACATGAACTTGCAGGTACCGTTGTGGAAAGTCGTCATCCAGACGTAAAGATCGGTGAACGGGTTACTGTAAATCCAATGCTCTCCTGTGGAACATGTGTCAACTGCACAAATGACAGAGACAAATACTGTGATTCAATTGAAGGAATTGGGCACGACATTGATGGCGGCTATGCAGAATACATTCGAATGCCTAAACAGGGCGTAGACACAGACAAACTAATCAGCGTTCCTGTCTCTACTCCACTTGAAGAACTGCTATTCCTTGAGCCTTTGGGCTGTTGTATCAATGCCATGCATGAAACCATTTTCAATAAAACTGTTGCAGTTATGGGTGCAGGTCCTATCGGGTTGATCTTCATACAGTTGTTGAAAAGTAAGGGATTAGAGGTATATGTATTTGAACCTTTACCACATCGACGGTATGCAGCAGAAATTGTTGGAGCAGATGATGCTTTTGCAACAACACTAGAAGACATCAACAATCTTCGTGATTTTACAAACGGAGGAGTTGATACAGTTATCTCTTCAACAACAAACAATGCTGCTGTGATTTCTCTTGCATTTGAACTTGTCCGAAAAGGTGGTTGTATTAACTTTTTTGGTCTTTCCCCTGAAGGTGAGACACTAAAGATTAATCTGGAGGAATTCCATTATACTGGTCACAAGTTGATGGCATCTTGGGCATTTTCTCGGGCAAGTCTTCAAGAATCCCGACAACTTATTCTCAATGATTCTCTCAATTTTAAGCCGCTCCTATCAGACAAATTTCCTTTGACTCAAGGTTTGGAAGCATTTGAAAATGCTATTTCTCATCGTGGTATAAAAACAGTATTGTGTCCATAATGAGGATTCTGACACTGAACGGCTTGATGAATTATCCTATTAAATAACGTGAGTTGCTACCTTCATTTAATGATGGGTTTTCTAAACCCAATTGCTGTAGGCGGGGTGGCAACTTGGATAAATAAAGAACGTTGATATGTCTTGGTTGGGAACTTTTTCTATCTTATTAGATATTTGGATGTTAACAGCTCAATGAAATTGAAAGAATTTTGTTTAAAAGTGCTCAAATCCCGATGATTTCGCCATTAATTTGGGTTTTTTCTCCATTTTTAATTTCACATTTGATCAAAATGTAATACAATTACAATTGATAGGGAGTCCTTCAACGGTTTACTGCAAAACCTATAGTGATTCTCTAATAGGTTAGTGTGAACATTCATTCCAATTTTCAAATTGTCATTTCATTTAAATCTCAAGTTCTAATCTTCCATTACAACAATAGGAGGTGGAAAATTACTGTGTTTTTTAACCCACTATAAATACCAACCTATCCTGTTCACAAATTGTTTGAGTATTGATTCAATCGGATGGAACCATTCTAAACGAGCAAATCTCAATCTCTGACAATCGGTTTCAGTAGTGTAACTCCAACCCCAATTTTAACGTCTTAAAAGAAGACGCTGAAAAATAAAATTTTAGTTAGAATTAGACACTCCTTGCTTATTTCTGTATTTGCTTCAAGTCCTGAATGTTTGATATTGGAGATTGTAATAATAGGCATATAAATATGTGCATGTCTTTGAAAGTCAAAGGTGTCTTATTCTGGTATTATGGCAATAATTGTTCTCAAATGATACAAATCAAAAGGAGATTGCAGATTTTGGAATTGTATTTCAAAATTGCTTAGACGATATGGTTCTTGGTGCACATGTATCTACAGCAGGTGGTATACATAACTCAATTGAAAATGGTAATAAACTTCAATGTGAAGCGATCCAAATTTTTCTTGCAAATCCAAACAGGTGGGTGTCAAAACCGCCAACAGAGGATATATTGGAAAAATTCTCAGAGGCATGGAAAGAGTCATCAATTCAAGATGTGATTGTACACGATATACATCTAAGTAATCTTGCATCTCACAAAAAGGATGTATTAGAAAAATCACGACTACAGTTTAAAGGGATGATGGAACTTGCGCAGGAGGCTGGCATTCAACATATTGTAACGCACTTGGGGGCACATCTCGGTGAAGGAGAAGATTTCGGATTGAAACAGCTAAGCAGTAGCTTTGATCTGTTATTCGAAACTGCTGAAGCCTCTGATGTCCTAATCTTACTGGAAACTACAGCTGGACAAGGAACAAACTTGGGGTATCGTTTTGAGCATTTGCGTGATGTGATTGGTATGTCAAAGTATTCTGAACGATTTGGTGTATGTCTGGATACCTGTCATGTATTTGCTGCAGGATATGACATTCGTACCGAATCAGATTGTGATGCAACATTTGACAGATTTGACGAAATAATCGGATTGGAACGACTCAAGGCATTCCATATCAATGACGCAAAATCAGAATACCAAAGTCGTGTTGATAGGCACGAGCACATTGGTGAAGGAAATATCGGAACTACTGCATTCAAATATATACTAAATGACTATCGTTTTGCCAAAATTCCCTTGATTATAGAAACACCCAAAATGAATACCATGCATGGTAAGAATCTGACAACCCTACGTAGTTTGGTTAATGAATGATAGTTGTTCGCGTATCTTAGGTGCAGATATGTTTTGTCTTTGGTAATGATATGCAGATCGGAATATGGGAGGTAACATTCCTTATTATCCTCCTTCTGGGAGTGATTATCGTTTCTCGCGTCGTGACACAACTAAGAGCAAAACGTGTATGTCCGAGATGCGGGTTTGTGATGCGCGAATTCTATCAGAAATGTCCTTCATGCAATTACGAATTCCCAAATAGAAAAAAGTCAGCTAAAATTTAGATTTAAGCGTTCTATGGATTTTACATAGGAATTTGTTGCTATTTTAGAACTTCAATTATTCAAAATAAATCATACGAACTTGCTCAT
>JAGFCA010000214.1 GCA_022394755.1 Candidatus Poribacteria bacterium | reverse complement strand
TACCCGTAATCATACATATCAACAAATATTAGAACCAATCTCATAAATCAGAAATTTGGAAGAATCTTTGATCTTATCATGCATTATATATTGATACAACGGGGGAGGGAAACCCCGCCCTACGAATGAGGAATTTACTTAAGACGCACGCTTCGTATTTATGAGATACACTGTAACTAATTACTGTTAATTTTAATCTTTAGTTTCGTCATGTTAAGTTTTCTTCAATACTTTCATTTCATTATTTGTACCTATATTAATAAAAAGTTTACCAATAAGTATTAAGGTATGAAATTCAATATTGGATGTTAACTTGGCATTATGGTAGGTACAGTCCTGATATTGGCTTTAGATCACCTTGTTAAATAGAAAAGGACTTACATAAACAGAAATAGAGGGGTTGAACACTTCTCCTGTAATGTAAGTCCTTTGATTGTTCAGAATGATCTATGAACATCCACTTGTTGCACCACAATTAGTACAACGGTAGCATATTCCACTGCGTATCATTAGTGCGCCACATTCATGGCATGGAGGTGCATCCCCGTGTCGGAGCGTGATCATTTTTTCATGATCTGCCCAAGGATTCGCCTCACCATTGTTACCATGTGCTTCTGGTTTTATTTCTTCAGGTAAAGCCATCTGTTCGTCTAACGAGATTGCATCAGTTGGAATTTCCTGACCATCCTTTGGTAGGAATTCTTTACCGAGCCAACGGAACACATAATCAACGATCGATTTAGCCATAGGTATATCTGGATCTTGTGTGAATCCAGATGGGTCAAATCGGACATGACTAAACTTGTCGACGAGAGACTCCAACGGGACACCATACTGAAGTGCTACAGAAATGAGGATGGCGATTGAGTCCATCAAACCGGAAATCGTCGATCCCTGCTTACTCATTGTCAGGAAGACTTCACCTGGGGTCTCATCTTCGAAGAAACCAACATGCATATACCCTTCATGGCCACCGACACTAAATTTATGGGTTACAGAGTTACGTTTATCAGGAAGACGTCTTCGGACAGGCAGTGCAACAGCTTCTTCTTCCGTTTCCTGTGCAGTACTGGTAGAAAGCGGTTGACTTCCTTTACTGCCATCACGGTATATAGCAAGACATTTTACACCGAGACGCCAGGCTTCTACATATAATTCCTTGATATCATCAACTGCTGCATCGTGAGGCACATTAACGGTTTTTGATATAGCACCAGAAATAAATGGTTGCACAGCAGCCATTAATTTCAATGGTCCCATATGATGTATAAACCGTGTTCCATGTTTACCAGATTGAACAGCACAATCAAATACAGGATAATGTTTGGTTTGTAAATGAGGAGCTCCCTCAATAGTCCCTGTTCCACAAATTATCTCTTCTGCAGCAGCAATCTCACTTGCATTAAATCCGAGATATACAAGGAGGTTAAAATTAGGATCATCGGCTTTATCTGCGGAAATACCCAAGCGTGAAAGACATTTTTCACCGAGAAATCCTGGTGCAAAAGCGAGGTTAAGGTCGAACGAACTTGGAAGCATCTCCTCAACATGTTCAATATCCTCATCCGTAAAGCCTTTATACTTAAGAGATTCAGGATTAATATAAGGTGTTCCTTCAAGTGTACCAGTACCCACGATATGTGTTACTATTTCCTCAATATGTTGTGAACTATAACCGAGTTTATGTAACGCATCTCGAACACTTTGGTTAACTATCTTTATATACCCACCACCGGCTAATTTCTTGAATTTAACGAGTGCGAACTCAGGTTCAATTCCGGTTGTGTCGCAATCCATGAGAAGTGCAATTGTACCTGTTGGAGCGATAACACTGATTTGTGAGTTTCTATATCCCCACTGTTCACCATTCTGTAGACAGATATCCCAATCTTCACGAGCGGCTTCTAATAGATCTGTAGGACAGGTAGTTGCATCAATCTTGTATGCAGCGTCACGATGCATCTTGATGACACCTAACATTGACTCAGTATTCTTCTTATATCCAGCAAACGCGCCGACACTCTTTGCGATTTCTGAACTTGTTTGGTATCCTTTCCCACTCAATATAGCAGTAATCGCGCCAGCATAACTACAAGCTTCAGCACTGTCATAAGGAATTCCTAACCGCATTAGGAGTGCTCCTAAGTTCGCAAAACCCAGTCCGAGTGGACGATATTCATGGGATCGTCTGGCAATTTTCGGTGTAGGATATGAAGATAAATCCACGATTATCTCCATTGCTGTAATGAATACCTTGACTGTTGCTCTAAAGCCTTCAATATCAAAAGAACCATCATCATTAAGGTATTTAACAAGATTAATACTTGCTAAATTACATGCAGAATCATCTAAGAATAGATATTCACTACATGGATTACTTGCATAAATCCGGTCACTCTCTTTACATGTATGCCATGTTTGTATGGTATCATCAAATTGAACACCCGGATCAGCACATGCCCATGCAGCTTCAGCGATTTTCTGCATTAATTCTTTAGCTTCATATTCTCCGGACACATCTCCAGAAGTTCGGTATGTGGTTTGCCATTTACTTCCATCTAAATATGCATCCATGAAAATGTCAGGAATTCTAACAGAGTTATTGCTGTTCTGTCCACTGACCGTTCCATAAGCTTCACCATTAAAGTCTGATGGGTAACCTGCAGCGATTAATGTTTTAGCCTTTTCCTCTTCCTTCATTTTCCAGTCAATATAATCAACAATTTCCGGATGGTCCATGTCCAAAATGACCATTTTGGCTGCGCGTCTTGTTGTACCACCGGATTTAATACTTCCTGCCCATCTATCAAAGCCTTCTAAAAATGAAATTACGCCAGAACTCTCTCCACCACTTGATAAATGTTCACCTTTTGCACGAACACGACTAAAATTCGATCCTGTGCCACTACCATATTTAAATAGTCTTACTTCAGACTTTTGAAGTTCGAGCATTGAATCAAGTGTATCATCTACACTTTGAATAAAACATGCTGAGTTTTGTGGATGCTCGTATGCATTTTGGGTTATATTAACTTTTCCTTCATCTTTGTTCCAAAAATAATTACCACCAGCACCTTTGATATCATATTCATGCCATAACCCACAGTTAAACCATACAGGAGAATTAAATGCACCTCTTTGATTAACAAGGATGCTTGTTAGCTCCATTTCGAATGTGTCTGCATCTACAGTTGAAGCAAAGTATCCACCGAATTCTTCACCAGCACGCCGAAGCGTACGTGCCACACGTGTGACTAATTGGCGAACACTACTTTCAGATTCTACGTTTGGTACACCAGCTTTTCTGAAATACTTTGATGATGCGATGTCTGTTGCTAATTGCGTCCAGAAATTAGGTACCTCAACTTGATCTTGTTTGAAAATTACATTCCCTTTTTCATTATAAATTGCGGAGTCGCGACGTTCCCATTCGATCTCATCAAAAGGGTGTACATCGGGTTTGGTAAAGTGGCGATCAAAGGTTAGACCTGTTCCATCACCATCTATTGAATCTTCAATCGCTTCGTCTTTTTCTCTAAGATTATCTTCTGTCATAATTTCCTCCATTGCCGAATTTTACCAAAATTGAATTCAATTAATCAAGATAAATTTACATAATTTTTGAAAATTTCGGATCGGGTTTCATAGTAATTTGGAATTAAAAAATCAGAAATTTGGAATGAATATAGACCAGATAAAACGTGATACAGTATTATAAAAAATCTTTTTTGGAATTATTTCTTATGGATTTTCTGGTTTTAATAAAACGTTAATTCCTGAAATCTATTTCAATATTTGTCAATTTTAAAATTATTAATATTTATGTCTAAGTTTATTATTTTGTTAAATGACAAAAGAAATAGGTCAGTGTGCATATAGTAGATTGATTCTTACACTTCTGTTATATAACGTGAGTTTGGATTATGGAAAATCCGTATTGGAAGGAACGATTACGAATACATTACTTCTGGGATTGGGGTTGCAAAGTGGACACATCCGATAGATAAACTGCATTATAGAACTGACTGACAAGCGTCCTACCATTCGATGCATACGCTAAATGAACAACCTTTCTTTTATTCGCATCAATGTTATGTATGACTCGTTTTTTATCTACATCATAGATGAAAATACCTTTGTTTATTGTTCCTGTTGCTAAATGTTTACCATCAGCGCTGAAAGCGACGCTCGAGATTTCAGAAGGATTCTTCCGGAGGAAGAGGTCACGCTTACCTGTTGCAACATCCCACAGATATATGTTTCGGCTGTATGCTGCAGATGCAATTGTTTTACTGTCAGGACTGAAAGCGAGATCTGAAATCCGTAAACCGTGTTTTCTAATGTTACGCTTGTTCTCACCGGTCTTAGTATCCCATAAACGCACAGTCATATCCTCACTACCACTTGCAAGGGTGTGACCATCCGGACTGAAGGTGATACAAATGACTTCATTTAGATGTCCTTTCAGCGTGTGTTTAAGTTCACCTGTGTTGGCGTTCCATAATCGGACAGTTTTATCCTTACTACCACTGGCGATGGTGTTGCCATCTGGACTAAATGCGACACACATGATTTGTTCTTGATGTCCGCTAAGTCGATGTGTCTCCTTTCCAGTGTTGACATCAAATAGCGATAGGTCTGTAAAGTCTCCGCCAACGAATGTTTTACCATCAGGACTATAGGCAATATCCTTAACACCTCTATAGCCACGTCTTTGGTCTGTCTTATTTAATTTCCCAGTTGTTGCATCAAAAAGATATATTGTGCTATTCTGTCCTTGACAGGCGATAGTATTTCCATCCGGACTTACGTCAAGACAGTTGAATATACTGTAAAAACCTGAGATGGTCTGTATTGTTTCACCTGTTAAGATGTTCCAGATACGGACGTAACCCTCCAAACTGGTACTGGCTAAGGATCGTAGGTCTGGACTGAATGAAATAGAATCTGCATGGGGGTTTCCTGTAAGTGTTCTGAGATGTTGATATGTGTTGACATCCCACAGTTGGATTGTTCCATTAACGCACCTTGCGGCTAATAGACCCCCATCTGCACTGAACTCAAGCCCATTGATACCGTATATTCTGCCTTCAGCGATTAACGGTTGAATTTGTCTAAGTGTGCTTGTATCCCATAATCTCACGGCGTTGTCTGATGCACTTCCGGTTGCAAGGATGCTGCCATCGTTGTTGAAAGCAACAGCTCTGACTTCAGATTTAGTCTCCAGATCCTGTATAAATTCACCACTCACGGTATCCCAGAGAGCGATATTGCCAGAATCCTCTCCAGCAGCGATCATAAACCCATTCGGATTGAAAGCGATGCTATTCAGATCACTTTCATCTCCTTGTGGTTTTTTCAAACTTAATTTCTCTTTACCTGTTTTCGTATCCAATAAACAAATTATCCTATCGATTTTGGCTAATGCGACTGTATCTCCACTCGAATTGAAGACAATACTGCGTATTATATTGGATTGTGTCAGTTGATGTACGAGCTTTCCTTCATCCGTATTCCATAGATTGATGGTATAATCATCCCCAAAACTAACCAAGTTATTTTTCATTGGATGATAGTCAAAGAAAACTATGCTAACATCATCTTTTGTTAGGAGGTGAAGGGGGTGCCACGTGGTTGTATCGTAAATCCATATGCCGATGGAACTTGCTACCGCAAGCTGCGTCCCGTCAGGTGAATATTGGATGTTTCCGATGCTCCCTTTACTGAGCCGTGTGATCGAGCCTACTGGCAGTTTGTAGGATGGAGTTGTCTGTTCTTGAGGGATGCTGATAGGTACGATTATGAGTGTTAATAGCAGTGTTGTTAATATGAGAATTCTGTTTATCATATTTATGTAATAGCATATTATTTTACAGTTGTCAAGGGTTGCATCTACGGTAATTTAGCTTTCGGTTTTTGCATTATTTTTACAGTTGTCAATCCTACACTCCGATTTATCAAGCTTCAAAAAGGTCAGATTATAGAGATGATTTTACGTTTGATTCAGGATTGGAACATTATAGTTCATCAAGTTACAATTGTTTATCTCATATCAAATGCACTATCATTCATGTAAAACACCGAATATATAACATGACTCTTATGTTGGATGGAATTCCAATTTCCGGCTTTTCCTTATTTCTAGAACTCATAGCGAGTAGCATATAAGTTTCGTTGAAAGCAACCCGAAAGTTTATCATTGAATATGCTAAAGTACGAAAACCTAAACGGGTTTCTTTGAGTTTGTCATAACTAAGAGCGAGTTTTCGGTAAGTATCTGGTTC
>JAGFCA010000053.1 GCA_022394755.1 Candidatus Poribacteria bacterium | reverse complement strand
AGAGGAACAGTGCCGAAAACCTGGAGATGGTAGACTAAAATAACACTGTCGGAACATATCGTTATGATCTGAATGTATTGGGAGATCATACAAATGGTAAAAACAGTCCTGTCTATAATTAGCTTGTTACTCCTTCTTCAAATCGGTATTCTCAATTTATCTGCTCAAGAATACACACAATGGGAGTTGCCTGATGGTGTAATCGCCCGCCTTGGAAAGGGACGAATCAATGATATGCAATATTCACCTGATGGTTCTGTCCTGGCAGTTGCGACGACCATTGGCATTTGGATATATGATACCGAGACATACCAGGAACAAGCATTGTTATCGCGAAGTCATCAAGAAATGGAGAAAGTTTATTTTAATCATGATGGGACAGTTCTGTCTGGCCTGGAGATGTTCTCCAATAAAATCACACATTGGGATCTTACTTTACCGGGAATCAAGAAAGTTTCAATAAAGAGCCATGATTTCCCGCTCCAAGCACTATACAGTTCAGATGGAAGCACTTTTGTCACTAAAAGTTTCAAAGACATTCATATACATGATGCTAAAACGAATACTTCCATACATAAACTCAAAGGACATGCAGACTATATATCCTGTTTGGCATATAGTCCAGATGACAAAATCATAGCAAGTGGGAGTCATGATCAGTTAGTACGTTTGTGGGATGTTAAAACAGGAAGAAGCATACGTACGCTAAGAGGTCACCAAGATAATGTTACTTTCTTATCATTCAGTCCGGATGGAAGCACACTAATTAGTATTAGCAAGGATATGACGATTAATTTTTGGGATATTACTTCAAGAGAACTGAAATTACCATTTGCAATTGAAGGTGTTATTTCCGATAAACATCTTGAAAATGAAAAAATAAAAAGGACGTTTTTCAGTCCGAATAAAGACATACTTGTTACTGCTGGTGAATACAGAACGATCCACCTGTGGGATTCAACGACTGGTGAACTTAAACAGACTTTTCCTGATAATAATGAAAACAAGAAGGAAACCGGTTATATATTGGGTATAGAAGATGTTCTGTTTAGTCCAGATGGAAAATCGATTCTTAGTTTAGCGAACGATTACCAAATTCGCATGTGGGATATAGCAACAGGTAAACGTAGACGTTTCTCGGGATATACCGGTTACATTAAGAATGCAGCTTTTAGTCCTGATGAAAAGACGCTCGCAACTGCAGATTATCCAGGGGACATTCGTATATGGGATATTATGACAGGAGAACTTAAGAAGACTACTTTAAATCTTCATCCAAGAAATGGTTCACATAATATGCAGTATGATGCCAATTATATTTCTTTCACTCCTAATGGAGAGAAAGTAATTATTTCAGAAACTGACGCATCTATATCTCTGTGAGATAATGCTAAGAAACGGTTGCATAGACTTATTGAAAAGAAGAATATCTCTGATGGCAGATGGTCACATGACGTTCTGGTTAGCCCAAATGGAGAAACAATAGCGAGTTGGAATGCAAGTATGGATGGGTTAATTCGTCTTTGGAATGCCATTACAGGTGAACACAAGCCACCAATAAAAGTCCATAAAGGACCTATTAACCGAGTTGTGTTTAGTATTGATAGCAGTACACTCGTAAGTTGGAGTTATTCACGCGAAGATAGGACGATTCGCCTGTGGAATGTTGCTACCGGTAAACACACACAAACGTTAACAGGTCATAAAAGTCCAATCGAAAGTGTAGTATTTAGTCCTGATGGTGAGACGCTTATCAGCGGAGGACAAGACGGTACGATCCTAATATGGGATGTAAGCACAGGAAAACATAAGACTCTCACGGGTCAGACGGTAGATTCCGAACGTAATACACAGTCTAATTCGATAATGGTCTTAATGTTCAATTCGGATGGTAGTAAACTTGCTACTGGTGATAAGAAAGGAAATATCCGTCTATGGCATGTTTCTACATGGAAAGAGGAGCAGACATTAGAAGGTCATGCAGATGCTATTACCAGTATAAACTTTAGTCCGGATGATCATTCAATAGCAAGTACAGGTAGAGATGGAACAGTCCGTTTATGGGATATAGATACCGGACAACAATTACAATCAATTTCTGGCGATAAACGTGTTTTCTGGTATGTTATGTTTTACCCTAACGGTTTACCATTGGCAACTGAAGTCGGCGGGATAAATTCAAGATACGATAATGAAATTATAAACCTATGGGATTTACGGACAGGAGAACGGATAAAAACGCTTGCTGGACATTCAAGAGCTATTACAGGTGTATCCTTTAGTCCTGATGGGAATACCATTGCCAGTTTTGGGATTGATGATACTGTACTATTATGGGATCTAACATCTATAATACGAGAGTTGGATACTGAATAATTTCTATATCTGTTTATAGTGGAAACAATAATTACTTGCACACATTTGTAGCGTAAACTTCCCAGTTTGCGCACACAGTACTGCACAAACTGGAAGTTTGTGCTACAGCATAGTCCTGCGGTTTAGGTTTAGCGAACCAGAAGTGTGCTTATGTTTTTGGATTTTACTATAATAGAAGAATTCTGAATTACTGAAATAGTCATTACGGATTCTACCATCGGTGCAGCGTGTAACTTTAACATCTATTTTTCGTAATTTTTAGTAGTATTTATTGTCAATTTTTTTCAACAATAATCTTATCCTTGTCCAAACCATCCCTGATGACATAGAATAATTTAGCAAGGAGGAAGCAAATGAGGCAAACGGTCTCAGTTAAAGGAGCACGAGAAAATAACCTACAAAATATAGAATTAGAGATACCACGCGATCAACTTGTCGTCGTT
>JAGFCA010000034.1 GCA_022394755.1 Candidatus Poribacteria bacterium | reverse complement strand
TACAACCATAAAAACCTACGACAACAAGACAATTTGCAGCACAGCCTCTAATTGCTTGACTGGTTTGAAGATTTCGCGATTTTGTTCTAAAGGCATCGGTATAATAACTTACATATTCTGGCGATTTTCCGAGGAGTGATGATGCAGGTGGATGAGGTTCGTGCATATTTGCTAAGATGATTACAAGTATTCCTCCAAGACATCCACCAATAAACCAAATTGGTTTATTGACTTGAGCTGCAGCATCTCGTTCAGCATCTGCTATAGCATGATTACGAACTGGATCTTGTAGTGCAATTGCGACAACAGGTATAAAAAAGACAATGCAGAACAGTATTAGCGCTATGGCTCTTACATGTAAGGTATATTTCATATTCGATATAAATCTCCTGATAATATACATCGTTTCTTGGTTTTCAAAGTAGAAATTGGTCGTCGAAGGATTCGATTCATAGAACAAAAATAATGTATTGATTTGGAAAATGGGTTATACATCTGAATTACTAAAGCAATGTACTTTAAAGGAGACAAAGTGCCATTAGGTAATTACTAAATCAGAATAATCCAAAATCTCCTAAAATATAATCGCTTGAATAATAAATCCCAAACGTAATTGGCATTACATCTTGTGTAGGCAACTGAAAAAATGTCCTATCAATTCTGAGTTCAAGATTCAACCTATTTCTGTATAGGCGCAGCATCTCTATGCCTCCAATTAGATATAATCCCATACCTGTGTCATTTTCTGATTCATAATCGTCATAGTATCCCCAATCCTGATCACTTCCTGTTAATTGTGTCCTATATTCAGTTATGACTAGTCCTAATCCTCCACCGACATAAGGGGAGAAATTCTGCTTATTTAAGAAATAACGTCCGCCAATAGACCATGAACTAAAATAAAAAATGTCGCCTCCAGATTCCTCTCCCGCAGTGAAGCGAAACTCGGTTTCTATTCCGTAATTTGGTCTCTCATAAGACAGACCAGCCTCAACTCCTAACTCAGCAATGAGATCCGTTCCTGG
>JAGFCA010000118.1 GCA_022394755.1 Candidatus Poribacteria bacterium | reverse complement strand
TTATCACAGAGGATATGTAACCCGTGTTCTGCAGCTGCAATGACTTGTTCACAGTGTAGATTGACAGGTGTCGAGACATAGATTCCGTCAATATCTGTATCGCTGAGTAGTTCGTTTACACTACTATATGCTTTTTTAGCGTTATGTTCATCAGTCAAATTTTGTGCGCGCGTTGCCTCACGTGAAAAAAGGGCATAAAGTTCTGCCCCTTTTGCTTTGTGGATCGCTGGCATTGCACGGCGTTGTGCGACACTGCCAGCACCGAGAACACCCCATTTTAATGTCATTTGCATTACTCCGTTATTGATAGTTTTGTCTGAACCATGATGGACAGGATTTCAGAATTCCAATGGATTTTGCTTTTCTGTCTGTGTCAATTTTCTAAGATTTGATGTTATACCGTTTATGATTAACCATTTTTCATAGTTCGGGTAGAGGCACGACACCCGAGATGTATTGACTATTTCTATCATGTCGGGTTTCGTTTCTCTACCCCCATAGGTGTCAACTTAAGGTAAATATCCTCTTGTAGGAGGGGTTTCCTAACCCCGATTTAACAGGATTTGAACTAAATCGGGGTTAGGAAACCCCTCCTACAAGGCAAAGACTCATTAAGTTGACACCTATGGGTTTCGTTCCTCTACCCGAACTACAAAGGATATTGGATTTACTTATCAAACTCACATTATGTAGATCAATTTATTAAATCAGTAATATTCGGTAGAGAAACTCCGTCCATACGGAGGTGCTTTCTGACAGGGAGACCTCGTACCAACGATCTTATTCTGTGTGTAACTTTTGATTGCGAATGTCTGTTGTGTTCTTGTAAAATCATGATTTTCTCCTCTGAATTTATGGTTTCGCTATAACACGCAATTGTACGTTTTTTTACATTACAGTGTTATTTCAAAATTGGCTGTTGTCTCAGTGTGCATAAGGGTTCGTCCGTATTTCTTCACTTTGAAAAAAAATTTAATTGTGTGTTCTTTTGTCTTTGTTCTGTTGCTCATAATGTCTTTCAATTCTGTCAACAAAATTTTCCATTTCAATTGTCCATTTTCTTATTCTTTTTAATCTTTCTGGATGGTTTTTGTGATGCTTAATCTTCAAAAATTCGCGATGCATAGAGTTTAGGTTTATTTTGTGATAACCTTGAGAACTGATGTCTGGTTTTATTGTTTTCATTGTGTTTGCCTCCATTTTGTTGATGTTATTATTATAACGTGAGTTTGATAAATCAGAACAAATGAACACGTTGATTGGGTTTAGGAACGAGACACAGTAGTTTTAGTCATTTTGTGATTACACATTTCAACACATTTGTTTTGTTATTTAAATTTTAACACATTTCGATAAGTTTGTCAAGTTTAATTTCATATTTTAACCTAAGTTGCTACCTATAAGAATTTAGACTTACAGATTCCATTTTTACGCAAGGAAAATCCATAGTCCCGCAATTTCGTAGTGTCTATTTCCAGTATAGGGCGTATTGACACAAACTGGATGAAGAATGAATTATTATTCGGTAATATTCGGACGGGGTAATGAAGATTAAGAAATTATGGTGAAGTATGAAAATAATTATACACGCCGCTGTAGGAGCGATCTCCGAATAGCGATTTAACTCAGTGGTAATTGGGAATCGGAGTTCCCTCCTACATATACAAAATGTGTAATTAATTCAATACTCTACCATAATAGGGTAATTTTGCCAATATGTCCAACCTATATACCAGGGTTATTTAGTTTTAAAAACATTCAGTTATCAAGTTAACTGCGAGTAAGGGTTTTGAAGCATAATATTTTATCTTATCAGCTATACTTGTAACTCCATCAAATCTCAATAC
>JAGFCA010000042.1 GCA_022394755.1 Candidatus Poribacteria bacterium | reverse complement strand
TTGACAGATCTGGTTTTGAAAAGCTCGCGTATTCCGACATAGAAAAGGGGGCATCAATATTTGACGTTGTATTTCCAGATGTCCTTTTGAGCGAAATTTTTAACCCAAGTGCCAGCAATAGAAAAAAAGCGCTGGAACAGAAACTATTAAAATTTGATCGTATATATCTTTTTACGCATAATGATGGTGCTAGTATCATATCGCATAATGGTATATTTAAAAATATCATATCGGGTAAATTTCCACATGCTTATTTTGCGAGCATAAAGCCACAAGAGGTATTAGAATCGGTAAATTTTAAATGGTTGCGTGAATATATGGATAGTAAAAATAGAAACCTAAATCAAAGAGGTTATCATTATCATCTGGATGGATCAGATGAAGGTAAATCATTCAACGACCTTATAGATATGTTAGCCGATAATAACAGTATGGACGATGTGGAGAAGAAGGGATTCAAAAAATTTTTCAAAAGATTGGCAGTCCCGGGATCAAGTCAAGAACCTGAGGATATCGCTAAAAGTGTTGATATTTTGATTCTAATCAATAAGTTTGGACAAAACACAGAAACATACGAGGATTTAGAAAAAATTATTGAAATGGAAGTGCCGTATAACTCTCTTAACGATCGTAACAAATATTTATTATTTTACGATTGGATGATTTATTATTTGACAATCGGAGAATCGGTTCCAATGAAGGGACTAGATAAATCATATTTTAATGATATGATGTATTGTTATTATATGCCTTTTTGTGATGTGTTTGTCGCGGATGATAAAATATTTCCTTCAATTCTAAAACCAGTATGTGATAGGTTTGATTTTATCAATTTTATGACATTTAACGAATTTAAAGATAGATTTTTACAATAAAACAATGCCAACATACTTTAAAAATAGTTGAATTTCACAAAAATATCCTGTATAATTCCCTTAATCTGATAAGCATCTAAAAACCACAATAAAATACAATTCGGAGGTGTCTATTATGTTTTTGGGTTTCTTTGACCCACTCTATTTCGTATTTCTCGCACCGGGACTCGCACTGTCCCTATACGCAACGTTTCGTACAAAAAGAACTTTCTCAAAATACTCACAAGTCGGTTCGCGGAGCGGGTTAACAGGCGCGCAAGCCGCTCAACTTATGCTGCAAAGACATGGGATCAATGGCATTCGGATTGAACGCTCAAGTGGATGGTTAAGCGACCATTATGATCCAGGACAAAAAGCACTCAGATTATCCGATGATGTCTATTCAAGCCAATCATTGTCTGCTATAGGCGTTGCTTGTCATGAAGCAGGACACGCCATGCAGGACGCACACGGCTACGCAATGCTAAACCTACGCACCGCTCTCGTCCCTGCGACGAATTTTAGTTCAATGTTCTCTTACATCCTGATAATGGTCGGCTTCTTTATTCAACCCTTCCTGCTTCTTGGTGTTGGACTCTTTGCAGTAGGCGTTGTTTTTTCACTAATCACGCTTCCTGTTGAATGGGATGCGAGCAAACGTGCTAAAGTCGCGATGGACGAAGCCGGCATGCTCTCGCCGGAAGAAAATCGACACGCAAGTAAGGTGCTAAATGCTGCATTTTTGACGTATCTCGCAGCGGCATTGACA
>JAGFCA010000158.1 GCA_022394755.1 Candidatus Poribacteria bacterium | reverse complement strand
ATGAGGTAGACGCAGTGAACTTACGTCCGCATCCTTATGAATTCTACCTCTATCACGATATATAGACCATAATTCGTTAAGGCGAGAACCCTGTTCTTAGAGATAGAATTCGTACAGGTAATCTTTAAGATACATTATGTTGGAAGGAAGGTTATCATTCTATTTCAAAGAATAGGGTTCAACAGCACACATTTCTCAAGATGATACATATTGGCAAGCGTTAATTAGATACCATTATTTATTATGTGAGGATGAACTATATATCCACCCATAAAGCAACCTTATGACAATCTAAGGCGAATCTCTGTATCCGCCAAGACTACCCTATCCAATTTGCGTAGGTATTAGGAGAAAATCCATGAAAAAAATAGAGTGTATTATTCGCCCCTTCAAACTGGAGGAAGTTAAAGAAGCTCTCAGCAATGTCGGTGTCCGGGTAATGACGGTCAGTGAAGTCCGCGGATTCGGACGGAGCAGAGGACACACTGAACTTTATCGTGGTAGCGAATATACGATAGAATTTGTGCCAAAATTGAAAATTGAAATCGTTGTTGCAGAAGAGAATGTAGATAAAGTCGTTGAAGCAGTACAGCAAGCGGCATCTACTGGTAAGATTGGAGATGGAAAAATCTTTATCATACCCATTGATGAAACCATCCGTATCCGTACAGGAGAAAAAGGACCCGCTGCTATCTAAATTTATCTCTGTCGCACTTATTGCATCGCATAGGACAGGTATTTATGCCTGTCCTTTTTGCTTTTAAATAATCTCCTGAAATTGATGATTACGCTTATCTCAAAACACATTATTTTAGCTTGATAGTCGATAAGTTTTAATTTTTGAATAATGTCATGCCTATTGACCAGATTTGTGAAAATCCTTGATTTAAACAAAAGAAAGTATTGAAAATAGTAACAAAATGTGAAATATATTTGACATAGCGAAATAAATATGTTATTATATATTATTCATATCGTTACTGATCTTATTCAAGCTTATTTAGGGAATCTAATACTCGGTGAAATGAATAGACATACAAGAATGATCAATGATAATACAAGAACCCTTCACACGCAGTGCATTAAAAAGGAGAAAAAAGAGACCATCATTCACCGAAAAATGAAAGCCTTGAGTCAACGCGTTTTTTTTTACAATTTCCCGTTACCATCTGTGAATACAGACAGTAACTGAGTTAACAAGCACTTTCCTATAATACCAGTGGTATGATATTTAATACCAAATGGTATTAAACTGGGTTTAATAGAATTGTGAAATTAACATTGAAATTACACCTGTGAATCGAAAATAATCTGCCAGTGTGGCAAAATATCTACACACCCAATATGCCTTTTTTCACTTGACATCAGGAAGATACCATGTTATTATTTTAACCAATTATACCTGATGGATTGTTGGTAAAATCCTTTTACCATCCACATTTCATTTTAATACAAAGATAGAATATTATACGTAATGATTGAAGTTAGAGAACTTATTAAATCTTATGGACCAACACTTGCTGTTGACAAAGTCTCATTTGATGCTAATGTTGGAGAAGTTGTCGGATTCATAGGACCCAATGGTGCTGGAAAGACTACGACAATGCGTATTCTTACTTGTTATCTCACTGCAGATGCAGGTA
>JAGFCA010000194.1 GCA_022394755.1 Candidatus Poribacteria bacterium | reverse complement strand
ATACCTTGTTCACGGTCAATGCCATCTACAAACGCACCAGGTTCAGCAGCCCATCCACCATTTACTCTTCTGTGCCAACGGATGTGTTGTGGTGTATGTCCTGATGCAGCAGTGGAAACTTGATGCATATAGATATTGTTTCCATCTTGTCCATGGAAGACAAAACCTGTTAATCCATTTTGAACTGCTTTAAAATCAGCATAGTAATCATATTCTTCTGGAAACTCATCAACACTGAGTCCAACATCACCGCCGGGGACGAAAAGGACATTACTTCCTAATGCATCATGACCGTCAGCATTCTCAACGAGTGTCCATGTATCTTTAGGCACCCATTTTGCCTCGTCTATGCTATCACCTTCAAAATCATCAAAAAACAGAACTTCAGCAGATACTGTAGCTGCACATAGTATCAATGCTAAACAAATAAAATATCGCATAATTATCATCTCCTTGTGATTTACAAATCATATGAAACAATACTCATCCCGATTTGCAATTTGAAATCATTAAATTAAAATGTATTTTAATTTATCATACATAACATAAGTTTGATAAAAGGTATTGTCTCCAAACTTTTAATTGCGACGGAACACACAAACTGGCAAGTGTATGCTAATAGGTGTTCATCGGGCAAAAAACCGCTCATAGAACGGAGATCTGTTATCAAACGAGGTTATTTCTACATTATACCACATTACTGTCTTTCAGGTTACATTAATGTTAAATAATACCATCTCAATAAATGATTCTCCCTCTACCATGAATAGGAAGGATGGATGTATTGAAACACCGAACAGACAGGTAATAAATGCTACATTAAAGAAACATATCAGAGAAACATTAATTAACAAAGATGGAATAGTATGAGTTGGAAAAGAACAATCTGTAACGTAAACTCAGAGTTTGTATTACCTCCAAAACAAGAAAACAAGAAATCAACTTATCACACAAACTTTTGTATTAGTCAAACAACTATTTGACATGATTCAATAGTTGGTATCCTGGTTTAGATAGGAGATAGCGTCAATTTAGTGGAAGGGTTTCAAAAATGATCTTGACATAAGACCCCTCAAGGTATC
>JAGFCA010000212.1 GCA_022394755.1 Candidatus Poribacteria bacterium | reverse complement strand
ATGACAATAATAATAACATCAGATCACGGCTCTGTTCGTTGCGAAAACGCAGCAAAAATATCAAGCCGTCATGAACTTTCAGGTGGTCTCCGATTTAAAGAAGGAAAGGACATCTTATGTTCACCGAATGAAGGTTTCCTTATAGATAACCCTGAGGCATACAGATTGCCAGACAAGAATTCTGAAAAAGATTACATACTTGCAGTAGAAGACAATTATTTCCTCTACGAAAATCAATTTGATACATATAAAGACATCTTTCATGGTAGTTTCCAACACGGCGGCATATCACTTGAAGAGATGATCCTACCTTGTGTAATACTTGAACCTAGATAATCCAAACCATGAGTAAAAAATTAACTTGACAGAATGAATATTTATTGTTATTATATAATATACAATAAGTTTAGGCGAAAATTATTTTATATAACAAACACATCACCAACTACATCACAATTCTGGAAAATGTACACGAACGTGAATCTCAATGCCAACATATAATACTTGCATGCCAAACCAAACGACTCATAAACAGGATAATACACTCAAAAAGCAACTTTTTAACACATACATTGGAGAGAACTTAAAACACCCTCAAAAAAAATTTACAACACCAAATTTACACCCCGTCACCCCTTGTCTATACTGGGATAACAGGCGGTTTTCAGACAATACCAACGGTATGAGATTTAATACCAAATGGTATTAATTGACACAACAGATTCTTCAGGAAATTGACTATAAAATATAACGAATTCGATGTAAGAACAATTTCCGAATCTCGCCCATTTTGTCGTCGGATTTCAGATTTCGCAGCTTTTCGGAGTTGCTTTTTAGCATAAATTTGATGATAGATATATGAACTTCATTCTACGTAAAACTATCATAGACATGTTATGTGAGTTTTGATAACCATTTTAGGATGCTTTATGTGTATTTTAAAATACCAAAAGCATCAATGATGAACTTTGATATTATTCGGTCAGTATAAATAAACCTATTTTGAAATCACAACATGTAGCACAAAGATATAAACATTCCTTATCAAACTCACGTTATATAGATATGCATTCAGAATGAATCTCTATTTAGGAGAACAAATATGGCTAAAATCACGCAACGCAACACACTGTTTCTATTGACCTTGTTATTTTGTTTCACAACAATTCTTCCGATTGCTATCAATGCCCAGTTTCCAGAATTAGACCTTACTGGTGATTTACCTG
>JAGFCA010000114.1 GCA_022394755.1 Candidatus Poribacteria bacterium | reverse complement strand
TGTAAGTAGTGCTATAATCTCTGACATGGGCGATTGTCCTTTCAAAGTTATTCTTTGATTTTATATAACTTTAGGACATCTGCCCTATTTATTCAACTATTTTTGGCGAAGGTATTGTTTTTAGAGATGAGTTTTATTCATCTAAAGTTGAAATAGGTGATTATGGAGAAAAAAAGACAATTGAGGATTTCAAGAAAAAAGAGTTTAGCGATTGGATTTGTGAAAACGGGAGGGCAGAGGATTTTGAGAAGTTTGATGCCGTCATGCAAATTCTCCAAGAGTTCTTTGATGGGACTCAGACACCAGCAATTCAGCAACCACCACCCGAATAACAAGTGATTTTCAAGGTGTCCGAGAACAGATTTCTACTAATCAGTCTGTATCATCCAAGGAGATAACATATAGTGCATCCCTCCGGGAGTTCACCTGCATAATGTATCGCTGCGCTCCCTTCATAATGTCCAGAGGCTTCATAAGTATCGTCTCACAATTTATTATGAGTGAAACAACTCTCGACAACAGTTCTATAGTTTTACTGATTTCACAGTCAATGACAAACAACCATTGATCAGGATGTTTCGCGGTCATTCCTTCAAGGGTCATGCGTTCGTTATGCATTATGTTTCCTCATTTGTAAAATATCTTTCTTGAAGTATGTTTAATTCCAGCAATTATCTCTTGTTTAAAGACATATCATCATTTTTATTTCAATAGAGTTTAGGAAGGAAAATCGAAAATTCACTTGTATTTTTAGAGAAAATTGAAGTATAATTTATTCAATTAATCTGTTTATTTTCGTTCGGGATGGAATGAGGAAGGATTGTTAATGGGGAACGGAAATCCAATAGAAATACAATATTACCGTGTCCCAAACGGCAATGAACCCTTTACTGAATGGTTTACATCTATTCGAGATAAGAACACACAGAACAGAATAGATAAACGACTTGAACGTCTTGAATCTGGAAATTTTGGCGATTGTCAACCTGTTGGCGGAGGCGTTTTTGAATTGCGGCTGCACTTTGGACCAGGATATCGCATCTATTT
>JAGFCA010000173.1 GCA_022394755.1 Candidatus Poribacteria bacterium | reverse complement strand
TGGACTCTCATCAAGTTCTGACCATCCAGCAAAAGCAATGGCATTTTCGGCTGCATCACTGGCTGCCATCACTTCACCACTTGTCAAATCAGGTACAATTAACCTTGATGCAATCGCATGATCACCCGCTTGCATAATAATCTGTACCATCTGTGTTGAGAGAGCAGCAACAAATAGGACATCAGGAGAATCGGTATTAATTGCATCTAATTGCATCGTAAAATCGATATCAGCTGTAACAAACATCTCTGTGGCAGAAATAGTAACTCCTGCTTCCATTAATGCTTTTTCCAACTCATCTTTTACACTTGTGGAGTAAGTATCAGCACTGTCATATATGATTGCTGCAGTATCATAGTCCAATGCTGCATGTGTTTGCATCACACCACGTGGAATAAGAATGTTTGTGGCTAAACCAACGCGGAACGCATAATCTCCAACTTCACCACTTAAACCAGCTGCGGATGAGATTGGACTTAATGCAACCACTCCAGCTGCTTGTGCTATTGGAAAGGCTTCTTTGAGTTGTGTTGAAATTCCGACACCAATAATGGCGGGAACACCCGCATCAACTAATGCTTGAATAGCTGCTTTTGAACCATCAAGAGTGCTCATATTGTCTACACGTTCAAACATAATGTTTGCACCAGCCATGTTGAGTTGTTCCTGCGCTAATTCAAGTCCACGTAGCATCGGAAGTCCATAAGGTACAGCATTATCACCAGTCTCTGCAACTGCAACACCAATGGTAATCCCAGGGGTTTGGTCATCAGGCATCATCTCCATTGCTTTTTCGCAACCTGAAAGACTAACTACTAAAGTAATGAGCGCGAAAACAAACATTAATACTGAAAATTTTCTAATTGTCATCATAATTCTCCCAAAAAAATAATTGAATAGAAATTGGTTACTAAAAAAATATGCTTCAACAACATCCTACTCTCTATGAAAACATAAAATATCAAGGCTCTCTTGATTTACAACTAACCTGCTGCAAAATGTTTACATGCATTAAGTATTTTGACGAAACTTTCTATACATATTATTTCATAATTTATAGTGGTCATCAGAATTAAAGAGACATTTTTTGTATTTTGTAATAGAATGTGTCTATTATGGCATATTCAACAGATT
>JAGFCA010000093.1 GCA_022394755.1 Candidatus Poribacteria bacterium | reverse complement strand
CATCTGTTTTTGGTATTTTTCCACAAGAGCGGAAAACGCTTGCTGGTCACCTTCTAAGGTCCGTTGTATCAATTCAGCATCATTGTTATTCATCACACACCTCTATGCAATATGCTCTTTTAATATATAGACACAAAATCAGGATCAAGAATTGCAGTATCTGAAAAAAATCATCATTTTAAAACAAATCTTTTAGATTTGGCACTTCAAAGTTGCATTAACAAGCAACTTGGTTTTACTTTTATATAGGAGATTCGAACCCTAATTTGCTCTGTTAATATTATATGGAAACCCTTTAGCTACATCGGATTATACCACATCTAACATTTTGTTTATCTTTCCTGTTGTACAATAATCTAATTTGGACTAAAAGCTAACACCATAGTTATCGTATATGAGACTATAATTTATAGAAGTGTAATTAATACGATTTTCCAACCCTTGCCAAGACCAAAACACCTTATGCAGCAATTATGATATTTTGAGTTTGCTAATTTGAATGCACATTTCAAATTCATTAATATTTTCAATTTGAAAGCAAATGTGTTATACTTTAACATCTTATCAATCTATATGACTTTTCTTTTTTCACTTGTAGGAGGCGTTGTATGGCACAGGTGATAACAGATGAACAGTGGGAACACTTTAATGAACAAGGTTTTGTCCGAATTGGTCAAGTAGCCACAGATGATGAATTTGCACGGTTACAACAACGGATGGATGACATCATGCTTGGAAAGGCACCACTTAACTATGACCAAATTATGATGCAACTTGATCGAGAACCTGGAACAGACAGACCCGGACCGCAATCCTCTGGTCATAAAGGTGCGACATTGCTGTATCGCAAAATACAGAATCTGGAATTTGATCCTTATTTTTTAGAATATCTCCAAAATCCTACCTTTGAAGAAGTTTGTGCAAAGATATATGGTGTTGGCGTTCCAATCCTATGTTTCCGGGCGATGTTTATGAATAAACCTGCTCGTGAAGGGACATGCCTTGTTTGGCACCAAGATCGATGGACAGACCTTG
>JAGFCA010000045.1 GCA_022394755.1 Candidatus Poribacteria bacterium | reverse complement strand
TATGACTTTAAATTGTTTAGCAGCCATAATAGACTCCAAGGTAAATGAATAATTATCTTGAGTCTAAGTATACAATTATTTGAATAAACTATCAAAATTAAGTTGACTTTACACTAGATGATTGTATGCTTGTGAGTGGAGGAGGGAGAGACAATGCTATTCGTATATGGGATACTTTTAAAAATCAGGAAGTAAGAATTCTTAAAGGTCATTCTTCTCCAGTAAGAACATTGACATTCATAAATGATACCAGCATCTTAGCTAGTTCAGGAGACGATGGAATAATATTCTTATGGGATTGGAATAGGATAACACAATCAATAGATTAGCCTGTTGGAGACTTCAATTTGTAGAATAAGAAACTTTGTGGTCATGATTTTGATGTAGATTGTAGTTGTGCTAAAAAGGCATCGGTAGTTATGAAATGCGCGAAATGATCAAAAAGACAACAGGATTAATATCTGAATCAAGTAAAATAATTGATCAAATATCATCTCTTGATAAGAAAATAAATGTTGCAGCAGACCCTGGATATATAAGTTATATTTATACCTACACGGACATCACTTTACGTGGAGGTAAAAGTTTTACATACTCTTGTGCAAATTCTGATATAGGATTGATAGGTGCTGCAGGTGCTGCCCGTACATTATTTGAGATTGGAATTAATACCATATACATAAAGAATGATAAAATCCAACGCTTACAACAATTCATGGCAAATGCGACTGGTACTTTTGAGAAAGGAGTTAACTTTTATTGGAAATACCGAGAAAAGGAATACGAGGAAATTCCTGAAATGTACCATAAGTCTAAAGATGGATTAAATAAAATAAAACAAATTTATGGAGATCCGCGTTTATCAAATCAGTGGTCTGGTAGGGGATCGGATCAAGGGCAGATGATGTTGGAATGAAAAAGGTGTATGATTTTGTCTATCCTTTACTTTCAAGTATCACTCATGCCTCTTCAATACAAATGTCTGTTTATTCTGATATGGGCAAAAACGTAACAAGTGAAAACATAGTTAAACTTAATAGTGCTCCTGACATTTTATCTCATATATTTTTATTTCATTCTGCTTGGATGGTAGTACTTTGGAGTGTAGATTTAATGGTGAGTGAGTTCATCAGAGTTTTTGAAATTCCATATCGAGATACTATGGATTATAGAAAATTTAGTTCATTCACTAATAAAGCAGTAGAAGAGTATTTTGGATTGTGCGAACTCTGTAGTGGCAACTAATGTTCATATATCAATTAAAAACACTAAACAATTATTATGTAAGTTAACATAGGTGCCTTATTTTACTTTCTTCTCATTAGTGGTTGGAAAGACAGCTTTTTCGGTGATTTGCATGGACAAAGTTGGGATGCAGTAAATTTCTTCACGCAGAAAAAAGTTGTTGTAGAAAGATGGAATTAGGTTATACTAATCAACTGTTGGCAGGTACGGTTTCCTAACCACAGAATTATTTAAAAACATTTTACTGCGTATTCGCGTTAAAATTAGATTGAAAAGCGTTTACTTATAGTATGGTATAATAATTAATCAATTCCAAGTTTAATATGGTTGATTACCTCACTTCAGAACATGTAAGTTATTATCCTGATTCTGATGGAAAACCTATAGCAAGTTCAGAACGGCATTTTAAAGAGATTTTAAAGAATTTCAGTCTCCTTGAGAACCATTTTGCAAATACACCAGATGTTTATGTACTCGGTGATATGTTGATGTATTATGTGGAAGGTGATCCAACTAAATCAATAGCACCAGATATCTTTGTTTCTTTTGGAATTGGTCGAAAGGAACGTCGAATTTATAAGATATGGGAAGAAGGGAAGCCTCCAGATTTCGTATTAGAGTTTGCAAGCAAGAAGACATATCATAATGATCTAACCGATAAAAAGCAACTATATGCAGATATTGGAATACAAGAATACTTCCTTTGTGTCGTAGATGGACATTATTTACCTTCACCTCTGATGGGGTTCCGTCTACTTAATGGAGAATATATTGAAATCCTCCAGAATGATGATGGTGGAATACTGGCTGAGACCCTCGCTTTAGAATTCCATCTTCTGGATGATGGCTTTGGAATATACGATCCGAAAGTTGGGGATTGGATAAAGACTGCAGCTGATGAAGCAGAAGAACGTGCTGATGAAGCAGAAGCTGAAGTAGCAAAATTAAAAGAGGAATTGGAACGTTTAAGACAATCGCATTCATAATACAACTAAGACTCAATTACAACGGAATGTTTATTGATTATCTATTAAACTAAATTGGCATTTCCAATCTATTATTCCGATCTACTATATTAATGTAATCTAATTAAGTAAAATTGGTATTAATACACCAAGATAACCATTTCTTGATCAGCGTAGTTTCAAGGTCGAATATCAGTACTAATCACAACAATTTATGAAAGCAAAATCAAGTGCATCATTCATAGTCTCTATTGCTTTACATCTCATAGTCTGTGTCATTGGATTTTTTTATTGGTTCAGTGTGAATCCAAGTCAACATGCTGATAGTATAGATACGTTCTTCACATCCGTTGAAGAGCCAAAAAATAAACGTATTACACCTACCAAGAGACCACAAATCCAACGCGAAACTACACAGAGTACCAGTCAAGCGAAAATGAAGATCCTTACCAGTAATGCACCACCAACACAAAGAGGTGCTGTTTCTGCTGCCGAACCATCGGATTTTCAAACATTTGAAAAAGTTGATTTAAATGCTGGAATTGACGCAGCACCAACAACTATAGAATTTCAAGGTGTTCCACGGATTCAAAGAGGTGCAGTCGAACCCGTTATGAAACAGAAGAAGACTACAGAACGTTTTAAAAGTAAACTGGTTAAATTTATTGAGGCACAAGAAGGACCACAAAATATAGTTTATTGTATCGATCTATCTAAGAGTATGCAGGTCTTACAAGAACGTAAACTCAAGAGAATATTGGACTTAATGCAGGATTCACTTACATTTCTGGAACCACACGACCAATTTAACATCATGGCATATAGCACACAATTAGTACCATACAATAAAGATTTTGTGACGGTATCAGAGAGATCTGTTGCAGAAGCATCATCATATATCTCAAACATAAAAACACAGGTGAATACCAAAGGACAAGACTATGATATGCTCACTGCGTTAACAGAAATATCCAAATCTTCTCCTACTCTTGTTGTCCTTTTTAGTGATGGGATTCCAACCAGTATCTCTACCCCTGACCTTGATTTTATCGGTCAACATGCAAAAGGCAATGGACGGATATTCGGTATGGGAATGGGGATGGCACCAGATTATCCTGGAGCTGTTATGCTCAAAAAACTCACAACTGTAAGTGATGGAGACTTATGGCTTGTTGATAGATAAAATGTATGGGTTTTAGATTTACTTCAGAGGAAATGGTATGGACGAATCGAGTGTCAAACGTGCTGAAGAATTAGCTCACGGTCTGTTCCCACATCAGGTAGAAGGAATTGCATTTCTATTAGGTCGTAGACGTGCACTTCTTGCTGATGATATGGGTTTAGGCAAAACGCGCCAATCAATCCTTGCCATGGTTGAAGCTGAACCAGAAGGTCCCTACCTCATAGTTTGTCCCGCCTCTATAAAACGTAATTGGGCACGTGAAATCGAACTTGTCCTCCCTAAAGCTACAACAATTATTGTTAATCCTGCCCCTCTTCCCGTAAGAGATTTCAATGAATGGGTCATCATTAACTATGAACTCCTCGGTAAAAATCTTGAGCATTTGCTTGAGTTTGATTGGAGAGGAGTTGTTTTTGATGAAGCACATTATCTAAAAAATTATCAAAGTCAACGTAGCAAAAACGCAGCAAAACTTGTAAAAGAGATTGATGAGAATCCTATAGTACATGCACTCACTGGGACACCGATGACAAACCGTCCACGCGACCTATTCCCAATTCTTCAATTGGTTGACCATCCATTGGGAAAAAGTTTCCTCAGTTTTGCCAAACGTTACTGTGATGCCTATAAAGGTGATTTTGGATGGGTTGCCGATGGTGCAAGTAATCTTGATGAATTGACTGTTCAACTACACGGTGTTATGCTACGTAGGACGAAGGACGAGGTGTTAGACCTGCCACCAAAAGTGAGAACATGGTTAGATGTTGAACTACACCCTTATGCCATACAACACTATAATGGATTGGTCAAAGAATTCTTGTCAAAATTTGAATCTCCAGATGCAATTTATGGATTACCTGAATCTTTGGAAATGTCAGATGAAACACGTGAGGATTTAGAAGAATCCATAGATACTACTGATTTAGGCACTCGTATGGGGAGGATTACCCAAGTACGTAGAGCCATCGCATTTATAAAGTGTAGACATACCATCAAATTTGTTGAAAATGCTTTGGAACAGGGTGAAAAAGTAATTATATTCACCGCATTCCTCAATACCATGGAACGGTTTAATCAACATTTTGGGGATCGAGCAGTATATGTTACAGGCGAAGTCCCAGCACAGAAGCGACAAGACTACGTTGACCAATTTCAGAATGATGAAAATACACGACTATTTATTGCTAATATGCACCTTGCTGGTGTCGGTTTAAATCTTACTGCTGCCCGTCAGGTCGTATTCAACGATTTAGACTGGGTTCCCGCAAATCATTGGCAAGCAGAAGACAGAGCATACCGAATTGGACAAACAGGCACTGTTAATGTTACCTATATGATTGCTACCGGTACAATCGATTCTTTCGTCAAAACCGTGTTGGAAACCAAAGCAGCACTCATGGAAGCTGTCGTTGAAGGTTCTATTATGTTGAATGGGGATGCTGATTTACAGTTGGATGTACTTAGTGAACTTAAGCGAATGATGAAAGCAATATCTGTTGATACGACTGATCTTGAGCAATCAGATATACATGAAATGCTACAGGATGCAGGTGACACCTATCTTGAAGAAAATTCCTCAAATCTAAAGGAAGCAACCCAGAAAAAATTACGTCCATATTCTGAAGAAGCCATTCGTATCTTAGCAGATGTTCTATCTGGTCCTCAACGTTCTGTCTATCAGGCTGAAAGTTCATCCAGCAAAGGTAAGTTCTATACCTTAGAAGTCATCGGGGCAGATATAACATGTGATTGTCCAGGTTTTACACACCGTGGTAGCTGTCGACACGTACGCCCCCTTAAAACTGCTCTCGTCAATGATAAACCCTTACCCAAAGGGTATACAGAAGTCTCCTCTTAATCCTCTGAGATTGGTTTTTTCCGATTTATTTCTGCATACTAAATTCCATACGCGAATTCACCGAATCTCCATTTAATTTCCGGATCACAACCCTTCACCACCCGCTATAGATTTGGGTTTCCGTCAATCCTATTCGACATAAAATATTAACATATTTACTAAATAATTTTCGTATTTCTGAAAATATTGCACTATAGTTAATTTTTTTGTTGCAAAAAGTTGTTAACGTTCGTTATAATTAACTAGGTGTAATAATCTATATTATGGCGGTAATTTAAATGTCTATTGAAGGAAAAGACTATTACGAGAAAATTGCAATGACCAAAGAACAGATCGTTCGCCTCAATGGTCGTCAAAACCGAAACGACCATCTGTGGTGGAGTTTGATCTCTGAGAAAATGTTTGCTATTCCCAGATATGTGAATCGAAACGACAAAGATCTACCTAAAGCACTTATTGAAGTTGCTGCATGGATAGAATTATGGGTCTGTTCGAAAGATAGTTTCTAAAGAGGTTTGACATGATACAACTTGCAAAATGCCCTAAATGTCTCAGAAAAGTTTTTCCGGGAAATCGGAACGGCAAAAAATTCGCATACGACTATATCGTTAACCAAGATGGTGAGATCGTTTCTTGGCTACCTCATAGTTATTCATGCCCTTGGAGTTCAATGCGTGACCCACTTGTCAACGGACGCATGAAAATTAAAGACTACGCGGATATCCTTGATGAAATACAAATGATTTGGAAACTTGATTGTGCTGAGATTGAACCTAAACCACCAATCGATTGGGAACAAGTTGACATATACCATCAACAACCCCCATTACGACATCTCAACCCAATCACCTACCATCTTGTGAAGCCGGGTGGTCCATATCAGAGTGAGCAACGGAAACATCTCCATGAACATTTCAAGGGAACCATCGTCAACAAACCAAATAACACTGTCGCAGCTATTATTGTAGAACTGGAACTTTTCGATAAAATCCACGATTTTCTATATCAGTATAATAGCAAAGATAAAAAATCGTTGAAACCGATAACTATAATGGGATATCGACTTCTACTGGATAGGGATGTCCCATCCGAACAGAAGAAATATCACTACGGAATATGATAATATGGTTCAACGACTTGAACAAATAATCTTCTTGTTCCAACCCATACAAACCTAAGTAAGTGAGGGCTTATGTCTACAGAATTTGTCCATCTACATAATCATAGCGAATATAGCTTGCTTGATGGAGCATGTCGTATTCCAGACATGATCCAATGGGCAGTTGAAAACAGTGCACCGGCTGTTGCACTCACTGACCACGGCAACATGTTCGGAGCATGGGAATTTTATACCACGGCACAAAACGCAGGTGTAAACCCTATCGTCGGATGTGAGGTATATGTCGCACCAGGGGACCGTAGAGCCCGCGGAAAAGAGCAAGGCAGTCCATACCATCTAACACTTCTCGCTGAGAACGCTATTGGATACCGAAATCTATTGAAACTGGTATCACTCGGTTACACTGAAGGATTCTATAGTAAACCGCGTATTGACTTGGAAATCCTACGCGAATATCGTGAAGGTATTATCGCACTAACAGGTTGTATACAAGGACAGCTCCCCCAACTCCTCTGCTCGGATAAACGCGGGCAGGCTATCCGCAATTTTAAATATTTAATTGATATTATGGGACCACGCAACCTTTATGTTGAGATACAAAACCACTATATCGACAAGGAATTAAAGGCATATCCAATAATGGTTGATTTAGCCAGAGAGTTTGATATTCCACTTGTCGGTACAAACGATTGCCACTACCTTCGTAAATCGGATCACAAGATACACGATATACTTCTCTGTATCCAAACAAAGACCACCGTTAAAGACCCGAACAGACTACGATTTGATAATCATTTCTACTTTAAAAGTGTTAACGAAATGCGTCAGGCACTAAAAAATTATCCACCTGAAGCGATTAGTAATACTATTGAAATAGCAAACCGATGTAATATCAAACTGGATTACGGTAAGAACGTTATGCCGGACTACGAAGTTCCTGAAGGATACACAAACGACAGTTATCTGAAGGAGATTTGCTACCAAGGCCTCCATGAAAAACTTGGTGGAGAAATACCAGTAAATATTCAGAAACGATTGGATTACGAACTTGATATCATTAGTAAAACCGGCTATTCTGGCTATTTTTTGATTGTATGGGACTATGTAAATTATGCAAACCAACAAGGGTATCCACTTTCAGCACGCGGTTCTGCTGCTGGTAGTCTTGCCCTTTACGCACTTGACGTAATTACCTACAATCCAATGGATTATGACTGTATGTTTGAACGGTTTCTTAACCTTGAACGTGTAAGTCCACCAGATATCGATATTGATTTCGCGGATCGCGCACGAGATCACGTTATTCAATACCTTGTGGATAAATATGGGCAAGAGTCTGTTGGAAAAGTTGCTACCTTTGCTACATTAGGTCCAAAAGCTGCCATTACTGATGTGGCACGTGTCTTGGAAATACCTCTTGAAAAAGTGAGAAAACTGACACGACTGGTTCCGTGGGCACCAAAAATCACTCTCACAGAAGCATTAGCACAGGTGCCAGAATTTCAGGATCTCGCTGAACTCTCTGAATATAAAGAGTTAATTGAACTTAGCTCAGCAATTGTGGGTATGAAAAGACATGTCTCATGTCATGCCTCTGCAATCGTTGTTTCAAGTGGTAATCTAACTGATTATGTACCACTGTTCAAAGATAAACATGATCAGGTAGCAACCCAGTTTGAAGCAGGTACAGTTGAAGATGTCGGTATAATCAAATTTGACACACTCGGATTACGAAGCCTTACCAAAACTGACGACTGTGTACGGATGGTAAAAGAAAATCGTGGCAAAGAAATCCAATTAGTTCAAATACCCATGGACGATCAAAAAACCTATTCGCTTGTGTGTAAAGGTTTCATTCAAGGATTATTTCAATTGGAAACCTCTCCCGGAATGCATCGCGTTGTTACAGAACTTAAACCGTCAGAGTTTGAGGATTTCTCCGCTATTCCTGCTATCTATCGTCCAGGTCCATTAGATAGTGGGACAACCCAGCAATTTATCGCTCGGAAAAATGGGAAAGAAAAAGTAACATACATACATCCAACCCTTAAAAATGCTCTCAAAAACACATACGGTCTTTGTGTGTATCAGGAACAGGTCATGCAAATCGCTCGCGATATGGCTGGTTTCACTCTCGGTGAAGCAGATATACTTCGGTCTGCTATGGGGAAGAAAAACGGCGCTCTTCTGAGAGCACAACGTAAGAAATTCATTGCTGGTGCCGCCCAAAAAAATATTTCAAAAGAAGAAGCCGAAAAGGTATTTGATATATTGGAACCGTTCGGCGGTTACGCCTTCAATAAATCACACACTGTGGCTTACTCTATGGTCACTTATCGAATGGCATATCTGAAAACGCATTATCCACACGAATTTATGGCAGCTATCATGACCGGTGAAGCAGATGACTCTGGAAAAATAATATGCTATCGTGATGAATGTAAAAAACTCGCTGACTATTTGAATGTGCAAATCAATCTACTGCCACCCGATGTGAACAGCAGTCAGAAGTATTTCAACGTAAACGGAGATGATATCTGTTTCGGTCTTATTGCTGTGAAACATGTTGGTGGGAAAGCTATAGATGCAATTGTAGAAAATCGAGAACAAAAAGGTTTATTTACATCGCTACAAGATTTCTGTGAACGTGTAGATACAAGAGTGGTTAATAAACGCACAATCGAAAGTCTTATTATGTGCGGTGCATTCGATTCACTTGGAGAACATCGCGCACCACTCCTCGCAAACTTACATAAAATTATGCAGGCTGCGAAGATTACAAGATCTGAACATGAACGCGGACAATTGAACCTTTTTAAAGATGGTGGTGGAATACCTCTTACAAACATAATCCGTACGGAAAAGATAGAATATCAACCGTTGGCACGATTTAAAATGGAAAAAGACCTACTAGGATTTTATGTTTCAGGACATCCACTTAAAGAATATAAAGATATTATTGATCACTACACAACTACAAACTCTCGTGCACTGGTTGAACTTCCAACTGAACATGAAGTCTCAATCGCTGGAATGATTACCCGTGTCAAAAAACTCATAACACCAAAAGGGAGTTCTATGGCACTTGTTGGAATAGAAGATTTAAAGGGACAGGTAATGGTTGTTGTTTTGCAAGATGTATATAAAAAAACGAATGATCTTGTGGTTGGAAAAGTTGTCTGGATCAACGGAATAATCAAAAACAATGCAAATGAAAAAAATCGGCATTCTGACCACAAACCTATAACCGAACAACCCTTAATACAAGCAATTGATATTATAGATATTGAGGACGTTCCGGAACAACTTACATCTGCTGCTGAGGTTACAATTCCAGCATCTGATATCAACAATCTTGACAAACTAACGACATTAAAAGAAATTGTGCAAGCAAATAGCGGCGATCTCCACCTAATTCTGCGATATAAAAAACCCAGTCATGGTGAAGTTATTATGCGATGCGGATCAAACTATAAAATTGCAGATCAAGACACAACGTTTGAACAGGTAGAAAATCTATTCGGACAGAATTGTATCAAACGAAGTAATCGCACGTCTCGTAACGACAACATCAAAATACCTGAAATGAATATACTCGGTAACCTAAGTCCAATATAGACAAATGATCCTATATTATCTTATGTAATACTATTTCTGATAATTATTGTCTAAATTTTTATCTCTATTTAATGTAGAATAAAATTTCTGTTTCAACGGTATTTAAGGACATATATAACAAAAGCTGAAGGATAAACATATTTAGAAACGGTATAAATGCAAAGAGCATTAACGTATTCTATATTTCTCAACAGCATCCATATCTAATGTAATACCTAATCCGGGTGCATCTGTAAGATTGATAGCACCATTTGAAAGATCCATACTGCCACCCGATAAGTCATCAACTCGGATATGAGGAAGTTCGTCGATAGGCATAGTACAGTTTGGAATCGTACATACCATATGTGCAGCGAATGTTGAAGCAACACAACATCCAAATGCAAAAACTTGAACCCATATTGGAATATCTGCAGCTTCACATACAGCAGCACTTCTGCGAAGACCTGTTACATTTCCAAATGTATTCATAGCATCAACAGCATCAGCACGGATATTCTCTAATATCTCAGAAGCACTCCCAATATGACGTGCAACAGGAACATCCGTATGCTTTCTCAGTTCTTTATACCATGATAAATCTTCAAATTTAATCGGATCTTCATAAACTTCGATATTATAAGGTAATAACTCATTTGCAAGACGGATACCTGTTTCTAAGTCGCCAAATTCTGTATTAGGATCAACTCTAATCTCAAAGTCAGGACCACATTCTTCTTGAACAAGTCTTGCAGTCTCAACAATTGTTGCACTCCTGGCTTTAAGCTTGTGCACACGGAATCCTAAATCTGCTGCCCGTTTAGCCTCCGCAACTGTATTCTCGGTTGGCATAGCAGGTGACCAGTAGGCGAGTTCAACACTATCACGATACTTTGGTCCGATAAGTTTATAGGCGGGAACACCTAATGCTTGTCCGGCAATATCATAAAACGCACTTTGAAGAGTAAACCCTTCTGAAGATAGGTCTATATCCCAAATACTCTTTCCAACATATCTTTCAACTAAACTATCCTCGCTATCAGTGATATTTGACCCATGTGAGGAATTACTCTCTCCCAAACCGGTAATGCCTTCATCAGTATGTACCATCACTATAGTTGTGGGGTATTCTTGACCAAAGTATTCTTGGATAGTTGGGAGAAATGGAATGGAAACCGTTCGAAATTCAAAACCTGTTATTTTCATCTGTATGTCCTCAGTAGCTCATCAATAAATTGAAGAAATGAATCACTCTTAAAACACATAACAATGTTGTCATACTACCATCAAAAATATAATTACTCAAGAATATAATATACAGAGATACCATACCTATAAATGTAACCGCTATTGTTTGATGTACTTAAAATCATATACGACAGATTCAAAAATAATCAAAGCTCTATGTTTGAACACACCAATTCATCAGTGAATTCTCTTGACATGTAGCCTAAAATCCTATAGAATCTGACTGTTAAAAATCTATTCCAGAGGAATAATTAAGAGATGGCAAATTCTGATTCCAAACAACCAAATGTCATTGTGTTTTTCACTGACCAACAGCGATGGGACACCTCAGGTTTACATGGTAACCCACTTGATTTAACACCGAACTTCGATCGGATGGCACAACGTGGGACACATGTCCACAGATCATTTACATGCCAACCGGTATGTGGTCCTGCGCGATCGTGTTTACAAACTGGATTGTATGCAACAGAAACTGGGTGTTATCGAAACGGTATCCCATTATCTCCTAATCTAAAAACACTTGCACACCACTTTGGTGATGCTGGATATCAGACAGGATATATTGGAAAATGGCATCTCTATTCTGGAGGCACCGGTCCTGGACCTGTACCACCGGAGAATCGCGGAGGCTATGACTATTGGTTGGCATCAAATGTACTGGAATTTACATCTGATGCATATCAAACAAGACTTTTTGACAATGATAATCAACCTGTAGACCTACCCGGTTATCGTGTGGATGCTATGACAGATGCTGTCATTAGATATGTAGACCAACAGAAAGATAATCCATTCTACCTATTTACATCGTATATTGAACCCCACCATCAAAATCATTTGGACGATTATCCCCCACCAGATGGCTATAGAGAGAGGTATACAGGGAAATGGATTCCACCAGATCTTGCTGCACTTGGCGGATCTACTCACCAACATTTAGGTGGGTATTACGGAATGGTAAAACGACTTGATGAGGCTTTGGGTAGACTATTGGATGCACTAAAGAGTCTTGATCTCCTTGACAATACAATCATTCTATTTACATCTGACCACGGTTGTCATTTTAAGACACGAAACAGTGAATATAAACGCTCATGCCATGAAAGTTCTATCCGAGTTCCGACTGCATTTCACGGACCTGGCTTCGTTGGTGGTGGGCAAATTCAACAACTTGTTAGTTTAGTTGATTTACCACCAACATTACTTGATGCTGCAGGACTGCAAGTACCTGATGAGATGCAGGGTAGATCCATCCTACCACTTATTCGCGGTGAGACTGATGATTGGCCAGAAGAAGTATTTGTTCAAATTAGTGAGGCACAAGTTGGACGCGCTGTTCGTACCCAACGATGGAAATATGCAGTGGATGCTCCAAAGAAAAGTGGTGGTAAAGATGCTGGATCGGATGTGTATGAAGAACAATATCTATACGATCTTGATGCAGATCCTTATGAATTACGCAATCTAATGGGACTAAGGTCGCATGAAAACGTAGCAGAAACAATGCGAGAAAGGCTATTACGCCGAATGGTTGAGGCAGGAGAAGACGAACCTACGATCGAACCTGCAGTTGCACAAGGAAGTGGACAACGGCGTGTATCGGAAGGAGAAGCAAGAAAATAAATGAGAATTACAGATGTTGTTACCCTTGTTATGGGGACAAGTTGGCGAAATCTAACTTTCGTTAAAGTTGAAACAGATGAAGGGATAACCGGAGTAAGCGAAGTACGGATGAATAACCGTACGGATGCACTCGTAGCATATATCGATGGAGCGAAACGTCGTCATGTTATAGGGAGTGATCCCTTTAATACTGAAGATCTTTATCAAAGATTGTTCCGTGATGATTATGGAAGGGCAGGTGAAATAGTCGCTACAGGGATAAGCGTAATAGAAATTGCCTGTTGGGACATAATTGGAAAAGCATTGAACCAACCTGTTTATCGTTTACTTGGTGGCGCATGTCGAGACAAAATCAAAGCGTATGCAAATGGGTGGTATCGTGTAGAACGCACACCTGAGGAATTTCATGCTGCTGCGAAAAGAGTAATTGAAAAAGGGTATAAGGCATTGAAGTTCGATCCATTCGGTGCAGGATATTATGAACTCTCATACGAAGAGAAACTAAAATCTGTCTCTCTTGTCGAGGCTGTCAGAGATGCTGTAGGACCGGAAGTTGAAATACTTGTTGAAATGCACGGTAGGTTCAGTCCATACACTGCTATTGAAATTGCTGCAGAATTAGAGAAATTTGAACCGAGTTGGGTTGAAGAACCCGTACCGCCAGATAACATCGCAGCTCTTGCCAAAGCTGCGGAAAGTATTAATCTCCCAGTTGCCACTGGAGAAAGATTACATAATAAATTTGAGTATAGAGAGTTAATCAATTTACAAGCTGCAGATATTCTCCAACCTGATATAACACAAACAGGTGGTTTCTTAGAAACCAAAAAAATTGCTGGAATGGGTGATATGTGCTATATGACAGTTGCTCCACATAATGTTGGAGGTCCTGTTTCTACTGCAACAGCATTACATTTCGCTGCATGTACAACCAATTTCAAAATACAGGAACATTTCAACGACTTTTCTGAGGCTTGGGTAAAAGAAGCAGCTACAGGATGTCCTGAAGTTATTGACGGATACTTTAGTTTACCTAATGGTCCTGGACTTGGTATGGAATTAAATGAAGATCTGATAGCATCACACCCGTATCGCGAAGGTTCATTCAATTTGTGGGAAGATGATTGGCATAAACGCGAATATTAATTGGAATTGTAATTTCAAATAGGAGAATAGGAGCAGATTAAGAGAAAATGAGTTTTTACCATAAGAATGGGTATCTCTACTGTGAAGACTTAAAAGTAAAGGATATTCAAGATGAAGTTCAATATAGTCCATTTTACCTTTATAGTCTCGCACAAGTTAAAGCAAACTACACAGCCTACCAGGATGCATTAAAGGATACAAATGCAATTATTGGTTATGCAGTTAAAGCCAACAATAACCTTACATTGTTAAAGAAACTGAGCGGAATGGGAAGTGGGGCTGTATTAGTTAGTGGAAATGAGTTAAAGTTATCATTGGCAGCTGGATTTAACCTTAAACGGACAATCTTGAATGGAAATGGTAAAACACTTGATGAACTTGCACTTGCTGTGGAACATGGTGTCTTAATCAACATAGATAGCGAATTTGATCTAAAACACATTCAACAGACTACAAACCAACTTAATACACCGGCTAATGTACTCATAAGAATTAACCCTGATGTCAACCCCGAAGTACACCCTTATGTATCCACTGGCATGAAGAATTCCAAATTCGGAATTCGAAATGAAAAGTTGAATTGGTTTTTGAATGAAATCAAAAACGACAATCTACTGAACTTAGTCGGAGTTCACTGCCATTTAGGTTCAACGATTAAAAAAGTGAGAATCTTCAGAGATGCAACAGAGATTATGGTTGATTTTATGAAGATAATAGAAAAGGATGGATTCTCACCACATTATCTCAACATCGGTGGTGGATTAGGTATAGATTATGATCGATCAGGTGAAGATATTCCTTCCCCAACAGACTTAATTGATTCAATCCGGGATATTCTACCTGAACACATAACGTTGATAATAGAACCTGGTAGATCAATCATTGGTAATGCTGCTGTTTTTGTTAATAGGGTAACGGGGGTAAAAACAAATGGAAATAAACACTTCATCGTTACAGATGGAAGTATGGCAGAACTCATCCGACCAAGTCTATATGACACATATCAACATATTGAGTTCATCGAACCTGTAGAAGGTAAGATAGATACATTTGATGTCGTCGGTCCAGTCTGTGAGTCCGCGGATTTTCTTGGAAAAGAGCGTAGACTCCCTACACCTTCGGAAGGAACGGGTCTTGTAGTTTGTGATGCCGGAGCATATTGTCATGCAATGAGTTCAAACTACAATCTCAAGATGAGTCCTCCAGAATATCTGGTGGATGGAGATAAATTGACCTGTATACGTCGGGTTGAGACTCTGGATGATTATTTACGATTGTTCGATGTCTAATTCTGGTATGGTATAGATTATACAGATTATAGTCGTTCAAGTAAGAACTCAATTCCTGTTTCAAGATTTATCTCATGTTCACCTTGAAAATGATCAAGAACTAAACGTTCCTGTTTTCCACTGGCAGTATATATCTTCTCCAAATGCTCAAATGCTGCTAATGCGTCAGATTCGATAAAACACATATCCTCTGAACCTATTTGCACCATACATGAACGTGGTGCAATTAGGCCAGCAACGTCAGCAATATCCCCCTCTGCACCTAAACCGAACATGAATTGAGATCCACAGGTGTTTCCCCTGCCTCTATCTCCTAATGCATCCGTAAGAGTACTCAGATAACAGACAATTACAGCTGCTTTTACCCTCTTATCAAATGCTGAAATATAGGTAGTCATTGTTCCACCAAATGAACATCCCATACATCCTAAACGACTTCCATCAACATCTGACCGTGATTGTAGGTAGTCTAAACACCTTTTTCCATCAGATATATTAAGTTGGAGTAGTTGATACCCAAAATACCCGAGTGCCAGATATGCTACATTACACCCATCTCTACCTGGACGGCGTACCCACTCTTCTCTGTCTTTTCGTTCACCAAAACATCGCCAATCCGGTGCAATCGTAACAAATCCCTGTCTTGCTAATTCCACTGCATATTGTTTCTGATAATCTTCTACAATACCAACTGCACCATCTTTTCCAATCCCATGACCGTGTGCACAAAGAACTGCTGGAGCAGGATTATCAGGTGTTGCATCATCAGGAATTAATACATAAGCAGGTATTGAAGAGAACGGATCAGAATTAAAGATAATCTTCTCCCTTGTATACCCATCATGATTTATCTGTTCTAATACCTCTACCTCTAAAGGTACATGTTCTGGCATTGGACCTAAATGACGATTCATCTGTCGTCTGAACTTCCTACGCCATTCTCTCCAGTCCGATTCTGATGTCCCTTCGAAATAATGTGGGGGTGTAGACTTAAGTAATTGATCAACACCCTGTTCGGTCGTTAGATACCTTTGAATTGCCATTTATCCTTCCTTATACTAAAAACATTTTTCCAGTGAAACAGGGAAATGATTCTTGTATTTTAATTAATCGGTTTATGGATTTGTATACAAGATGAATATGATTACCAATCAAAACAACGTATTTGAATTAAATCCACAATACCAAAAGGTTTAACTATCATTCACTGCTAATAAATCCGATTACCACGGTAACCTATAAGATGGAGTATTTACAAACCGTTCTGTTCCCATCTCCAATCTCAAGTGTGTCTTAGCCGGTAAATGCACCTGAATATACGACCCATTAACTGACACACTTTCTGCACCATCTCCATCTATATCTCGAATAGAGGTAAAATTGTGTTCTGCCATCCCTCCTGCTTGAATAATGACATCACGCTCATTTGTATTGCTTAAATTGACCAATTCAATATTGGTTGTATTATCAGTGATATTCGTTACTAATCCAGCAACATCCTCAGGAAGTCCAGGACGTTTATTCTCAGGATCAAAATGACGTATACGTGTTACAAATAAACCACCGTTATAATGAGGTAATGGAGCACCACAGGTTAACTGTACAAGACCTTCACATGTTACTGGATTACGTCGTTGGAAATAAGCGTCTCCATATCCTGCTGGATCTTCATCATCATTTTCCATGTAGTTGAGTCGCTGTTCAACTTGAGATAGATTATGATTTAGAATTGAAACTGGATATTCAGGGAAGTCTCCACGCATATAGGCTAACCAAGCACCATCACGTCCACCTTGGTCTTTGATATGGTGCCATGCGTTGATGTCAAATTTCGACCCAGTCTTCTTAGCAATTTGGACAGCACGATTCTGATCACCATCTTCCATTGACATTGCCCACAAATGTGCCACATCGGATGGATGCATTGGCATAAATTCAAACCAACCATCGATTTGCAAGACTGTACCATCCTCAATTGTAATTGGATATTGCATCCAAGGTCCAGGGGTAAAGTTTGCAATTCCTGGATCACCATACTTCTGTGGTACATAAAGTTGATCATTATGCTCTATACCATGTTTAATTAAGACATCAATCTGTGATCTTGGGAAGTCCATATATGTCAAATCATTATGAAGGTGAGCTGCATTCTGTGCAGCAGTACTTACGGCTTGACCTACGCTATGCCACCCGTGGGGCCAACTCCAACCATAACGAGAACCATACCATTTACCATCAATGTGTTCTCCTATCTTACCTGATAATCCAACATTATCGGGTACAATTCCTCCATTTTCTTCTGTGCGAGCAATCCAGGCATCAACATATTCCTGTACCCATTCTTTGTATTTCTCCTCACCTGTGAACATAAAGGCATTGGCAGCAAGAGTAGTTGCGGCAAGGTTTCCGACAGCATCTCCTTTTCCTTGTCGCTCATGAATTACTCGCCCCATTAGATTGCGTAATTCCTCACTTTCCAGCATGACATCACGACTTGTACAGCCGGGGACATCTATGAAGGGTAAATTGTAACCCTGGAAAGGATAATAAGATTCACCTTCAAAGACCCAAAATGCAGGTCCTTTACTGCCATTCATTACACACTTAATAATTTTGTGTTCTGGGTCGTAATTCTGTGCTTCTGGATCTTCGTTCATAAAGAACCCTGCGAATCGTTTGGCACGATCAATATTCTTTTCATTTGTTGGATCAGCCATACACAACATATAAAAAAGATAGTTCCCTTCACTTTGGTGAAACCAGTCGTATCCGGGTTGATACTCCTTATATACCATTGGATAGTCGTGCCCCGTACCGAAACGTTCCATGTCTTTCGTAATAACATCAAACTCGTTTTGTGCATCTACCAAAAACTGTGCATCACCACCAAGCATGTAGAAAAGCGGCCAATTATGAAAGCTCTCATAAGCATCGTCTAAACCATCAATACTTTGAAAATCTGGATGTGTTGGCCAATATAACGTTCCGTCTGGACGTGTGTATTTTTTTAATACTTTTGGTGCAGCTATATTAATTTCATCAATTAATTTTCGTTCAAGGACTGCCCATTCCGGGGCTTTCTGGAAGTGGTTCTGTGCCTTTATTGTAGGAATCATAAACTGACCTCCATAATAGAATCGTCTGTTTCAGTTAGGGTAATAGTTATGAAAGTATACATGCCAGATATTTATTATCATACTTGTACTTTAAGCTATCACGAATTACAAGGTTTGTCAAACATGGCTTGTCCCAATATCAAACAATTCATAAACACTTGATTGTACTTATTTTCAGATTGTGGAAATGCATTAATTGATTGAGAATTTTATTCTGACACATTTTATGTAGTTTATGTAACATTTTTTGTATACGAGATATTCACCAAGTTGAATTAGCATTATTTTAAATGTGATAATGATTTAATTTACAACTGACACAAACTATGACGTAGTAATGCTTCGTGGATCATTCTTTTCTATTTTATAGAAAATAAAAAAGCCCTATAAAATCTTGGCACGATATTTGTATAGTTGTGATTACATTCATTAGCATTATTCAATTCATTAGATAGTTTTGAGGATATTTCCCAATTCAGCTTATGAATCGATCAAAAGAAACATACAAAAGATTAATGTATAGGGAGAATAAAAAATGAAGCATATATTTGTTGTCGTCGGTGCAATTATAACCTTACTATTTCAATATGGATGTGGATCGGATGAAAATGTGATGGAAACTACTGTAACACCTGAATCAATGGAGGAAATTGACCAGACAGGAATATCGACTGTAAATGGAAATGTTGAACTAAGAAATATGTATGAAGATGAAGTATTATCTCTTCCTAAGAATTCGATACTTGAACTTGTTACAGTAATTGAAGGATCAGCAAAAGAGAAGATTCCAGTTCGTTTCCGTGGTATACGCGATTTCGGATTTGGATTTCCACTCTACGAATGTGAATTAGTTGATGAAACTTTAGATGGGTTAGGAGGGATTGCCCAAGGAATGTCAGGTTCACCTGTCGGTCCAGCAGGACGTGTTATGGGAGCACTGGCATACGGAGATTCTTTTTCACAAACACCACAACGATTTTGGGTGACAGCTATAGATGCTATGGAGACAGCTATAGACCATCAAACGTTTGGAAATGTACTTGAAGAATTATCTGCTGCCCCTTCTGGTATACTGAGTTCTACTTATGAACCTGTCAAGACTCCTATGTTGATTACAGGTATCAGACCACATAGAATTAAACAACTCAGTAAGCAACTTAATGATATTCGTTTCGAGTCGATAGAGATGTATTCACATATTCCCTCAGTTTCCACAGGATCAACCCACGTATTTGATGGTGATTTAGGTGCTGGAGATATGATTGGTGTTGCAATTGTGACAGGAGATATAGTGAACTCAATCGGTTATGGAACTGTTACTCAGATTATTGATGATAAGTTCATAGCCTTTGGCCATCCCATGTTTGGTGCAGGAAAATCATCATTACCAGTATATAGGGCAATAGTAGATGGTATTGTATCAAATTTACAAGTCTCCTATAAATCGGCTTCTGCTACCGGTAAGCCGATTGGAACTATTACAAAAGACCTTACTCCTGCGATTATTGGTGAACTCGGTCCAGTACCGGATATGATACCAATATTCATCTCATATCATCCATCTAATTTTGACAAGCCAGTTAAGAAAAATCACGAAGTAGCATTTGGACAGGAAAGTATGATCCCTATAGTTGCTGCACTAACAATGGATGCAATTAAAATGGAAACCAGCCCTGGTACTTTAATTTGTGAGGTGGAATTGGAATTTAAAGAAACAGATAGAGACTTCAGTAGATCATTTATGAGCATTTCTGCTGATCCTTTTTTCGATTTGTTTTTCAATATAGATTCAATCGTCTCCGGCTTCACAAACTTTCTTGAAAATAATGCGGGGAAAGCAACATTGGAAGAGATTACCATTACGATTACCGAATATCCACAGGTATTCCATGCTGATATAATTGAAGTAACTGGACCAGATCAGATCAAACAAGGGAATTCTGCAACCTACACAATTGAATTACTCCCTCATTGGAGTACCGCTAACGATAAACGGACGATTACCAAAGAGATTACGCTAAATGTACCGAATAATTTCCATTTAGGTCATACAAGTTTAAGAGTTTCTGGTGCAGGAGAATCTATAACCGGGGATGATCTCTTCTTTGAGGATTTTAGATTCGATTTTGACTTTGATGATTCAGACCAGGAATTACCCAAGAATTTGGATGAACTAATTCAACAAGAAGAAGATAAACAGACAGAACTCAGTACTATCAAAGTGGTATTAAGACCACCTACCGATGAATCATTCGGTTTTAATCCTTTTGATGAAGTACCAGATGGTTCAATTGAACAAGAAGTAGCACTTGATGGCTTTGTTGTAACGGGTTCTAAGAATAAAACAATCGAAATTCTGTCCCAGTAGGATTGTATAACATAACACAAAATACCAACGGTAGATGATTCAATTCATCTACCGTTTTGTATTTAATACCGATTGAGAAATGTGTTGTGATATGTTAAAATACAAAGAAATAGGTCTATTGGATAATCCTTACTTATGAAATTAGCAAATGCACCATGTTCATGGGGAATCCTTGAGTTTGAATTAGAAGGGGAATCTCCTGACTACACACAAGTCTTAGATGAAATGTCTTCTATCGGTTATAAAGGTACCGAATTGGGGGACTGGGGTTTTATGCCGACAGATCCATCACTACTTCGTGATGAACTTGAGATAAGAAAATTATCTCTTCTGGGTGCTTTTGTTCCTGTTAACTTTATAGATGCTGATGCACATACTTTGGGTGAAGAAACAGCATTACAACATGCACGTCTATTAGCAGATACTGCAGGAGATACACCTTTTATTGTATTGGCAGATGATAACGGTTCATCTGAAGTCAGAACACAAAATGCTGGACGAATTCTTGCTAAACACAGTCTAACTACTAAACAGTGGGATGTCTATAGTAAAGGGGTAAATCGAATAGCTGAATCTATATTGAATGAAACAGGTTTACGTTCTGTTTTTCACCATCATTGTGCAGGATTTATCGAAACACCAGATGAGATTGATAGATTATTAGAACTAACGGATCCAAATCATGTTGGATTGTGCTTTGATACGGGACATTATAGATTTGGGGGTGGTGTACCTATTGAGATATTCGATAAACATGCAGATAGGATATGGCATGTCCATTTTAAGGATTGTGAACCTGAGATTGCTGCACGATCACGTCAAAAGGAATGTGATTATTTTAAGTCTGTTGGTAGTGGAGTGTTTTGTGAATTAGGTAAAGGAGAAGTGGATTTCCCTGCATTTGTTGTAGAACTACAGCAACAGAAATATGATGGTTGGATTGTGGTTGAACAGGATGTATTGCCAGGAATGGGAAGTCCTTATGATAGTGCAAAACGCAATTACGAATATCTTAAATCAATTGGAATCTAATTTATCAAATCTAAAATGAAAGACTCATCAAAAGTCGGTGTTGGAGTAATTGGTACAGGTCGGATTGGAACTGTACATATCAAGCATCTGTGTCAGAATATCCCTAATGCTGAAGTTCTAAGTATCTGTAGTTTAGATACAAAAATCGCTAAAACCCTTTCTGAACGATATTATATCCCACAAATTACTACCCATTTTAACCAACTCTTAGATAATTCAGAGATAGATGCAGTCGTCGTTGCCTCTTCAACAGATACACATATTGAAATATGTCAAGCTGCGGCAAATGCGCGGAAGCATATATTCTGTGAAAAACCAATTGCTTTGGAACTAAAGGCAATTGATGATACATTATCAGTTGTTAAAGAATCTGGTGTAAAATTACAAGTCGGATTTAATCGTCGGTTTGATGTTAATTTTCTTCGTTTACAAGAGTTAATTAGAAAAGGTGAAATTGGAGTACCACATATTCTACGAATTACAAGCCGAGATCCCTCTCCTCCACCAATAGAATATTTAAAAGTTTCTGGTGGCATATTCTTAGATATGACAATACATGATTTCGATATGGCACGTTTTTTAATTGGGGATGAAATTGATGAAATCTATGCAGTAGGTAATGTCAATATTGATCCAGAAATTGGACAAGTCGGTGATTTTGATACAGCAGTGATTACCTTACGATTTAAGAATGGGATTTTAGGTACAATTGACAATAGTAGACAAGCAGTTTATGGATACGATCAAAGGGTAGAGGTATTTGGTTCAAAAGGAATGGTATCTGTAGGTAATTCAGTTCCTGATACAATTACATCTACATTGAAGAATGGGAGTATAACTTCCTTACCACAGCACTTCTTTATAGAAAGGTATAAACAAGCCTATCTTTTGGAAATGGAATCGTTTATTCAGAGTATAATTGTGGATACTAAACCTAAGGTTACCGGTAAGGATGGAAAAATACCAATTCAGATCGGATACGCTGCATTAAAGTCAATCGAAGAAAATCGACCAGTAAGTTTATCTGAAATTCAGTAGTAGAATAAAACTGATTACTCGCCGCCAACATCCCCAACTTCAATTTCGATCTCGTCTCGATTCCGGATCCGTTCAACCAAACCATCACGAATATCTACGATTCTATCAGACACATCAAGCATTTTCAGATCATGTGTTGCAGAAATTACAGTAACACCGTCTTCAGTATTTAATTGTTTGATGAGATCTATAATCTCACGACCGGTAATTGTATCAAGGTTAGCGGTTGGTTCATCAGCAAGTATGATGCTCGGATCATTTGCAAGTGCCCTGGCTATAGCAACACGTTGTCGTTGACCTCCAGATAGTTCGTCAGGTAGGTGGTACATTCGATCCCCTAATCCAACTTTATCAAGTAATTCTTCCGCTTTCTTATTTCGATCCTTATCAGGTATACCTGCAAAAATCATTGGCAATGTAACGTTTCCGTGGGCAGTTCGAACATTGAGAAGGTTATAACTCTGGAAAATATATCCTACACGGTGGCACCTAAACGCAGCAATTTGTCTTTGAGACAAATTAGACATGTTCTGACCATCTATATACACCTGTCCTTTAGTAGGTCGATCAAGTGCCCCAATCATGTTGAATAGTGTCGATTTTCCTGAACCAGAAGGTCCCATCAAAGAGATATATTCTCCTCGTAGTATCTCAATATTAATACCATCCAGTGCACGTAAAACATTAGACCCCATCCTATATTCTTTGACAACATCCTCTGTTTTTACAACGATATCAGGCATAGTATATCCTTATTACTCTCCGATATTCCATAATATAATTTTGTAGATTTACCAAATACTGAGATAAATTAAACTTCTGTACGCATTGCTTCGGCAGGCGGCAACTTGGCTGCACGCCAAGCAGGAAATGATGAACCAACAATTGCTAATATCATTCCAAGGAAACATCCAATTAGAATTAGGAGTAGTACACCAACCTGAAATGACCCATTTTCAGGGTTTGCAGGAAATAGCGGAAAATAGAAGAATAAGTCCATACCATAGTTCTTTAGCCCTAACAGAACCGCCCCTAAAGTTCCAATCAAAGCACCAATTAACGCACCAGCAAAACCTTGAAAACCAGATTCAAGTAAGAACAATCTAACTACGAATCCGTCTAATGCCCCCAAACATTTCATTGTACCAATCTCACGAAATCGCTCAGTAACAGCCATTAACATGGAATTTGCGATTCCTACAACGCATACGATTAGGGACATGATAATCAACCAAATATCTTTTGTTGAAATCCCTTGTTCTGATGCTTCATCAAGGTTTGTAATTGCAGAACTTCGTCCACTTTCTTGTAGTGCAAGGTCAATTTCATTGTTTGCCCAAACTGAAACCAAGAATGCGATTCCAAGTGTAATCCCTGCGGTAGTAATAATTGACCTACCAAAGCGTATTTTCAGGCTTTGAAAACTAATCTTTAATGATTCAACAAAAGGAAGGTCTATTTGTTCTTCAATTGATGTTCTTTGATCCAAATTCTTCTCTCCAGATATAATTGCTATAACAATATTATATCAAAGTTTCTTGTTCTGGTCAAGTATTCAGAAATATAAAACAAAACCAGTAGAAAGTCTATGAGAACAATTACAGTTAATTTATCAAAGTGAAATTTTCTGTAGGAATTTAGTATGTATCTATTTGTTGGAGAGTCGGTTTATCAAGGCTGCACTATATCCTGCCCCGAAACCGTTATCGATATTTACCACTGTTACCCCAGAAGCACAACTATTAAGCATACCCAATAAGGCAGCAAGTCCACCGAAACTTGCACCATAACCAACACTTGTTGGCACAGCGATCACTGGGCAATCCACTAATCCACCTACTACACTTGGTAAAGCACCCTCCATACCTGCAATTACGACTATGACACGAGCATTTAGGAATTTCTCGTGGTTGCTTAGAAGTCTGTGCAGACCCGCCACCCCCACATCGTAGAGTCGTTCAGGAGCACATCCCATCATTAATGCAGTATCAGCTGCTTCTTCAGCAACTGGCAGATCAGAAGTTCCAGCAGAAATTATGAGTATACCGGGAATACCATCGGATTCTGATTGTCGGACGGTAATTGTCCGTCCAAGTTCATTATATTGTGCATTAGAGTTGATATTCTTAACAGCATCATACATCTCAGGAGTAGCACGGGTTGCGAGAAGAGGATGTCCAGCATTAAGAATCCGTTCACTTATTTGAGCAATATGTGATTCTGTCTTACCCTCACAGAAAATCACTTCAGGATATCCTGTCCGGAGTTGTCTATGGTGGTCAACCTTGGAGAAACCAAGGTCTTCAAATGGAAGGGAACGGAGAGATTGAAGTGCATCAGCCACTTCGACCTCTCCATTTTTTACATTTTCAAGTAAGTTGGTTAAATTTTCAACATTCATATAGTTGAAACGAATTAGAAAGTATACATACTTTAGATGTACTAATGCAGTAAATTAAAGAATTGGACATCCAAGATCATTATGCTTCTTCAGTAGCCTTTTTACCGGACTTTTTTCCATTTCCGATTCCAGGGATGTTTTCTGTTATTTTACTTCTCACATCGGAGGATACTTTTTTCCCAGTTTCAACAGCAGACTTTACTTGATCAGAGGCATCTTTTACCCGTTCTTTACTTGCTTCAACCAAACCTTGGACACTTTCCTTGCCGTGATCTACGAGGTTCTGTACATTTTCTTTTGCTGATTCACTTGCATGTTGTGCAAATTCAAGTGTCTTGTCCTTAGCCTGAAGTGAAGTATCCTTAATTTTCTGCCGAGTTTCTTTACCAGTTGCTGGTGCATAAAGCAGACTAATAACAGCCCCCGCTAAGAATCCTGTCGTAAATGCGAAAATCATCGTCAGTCCATTATTCCGTCCATCGTTACTCATATTCTTTTCCTCTCTATTCTAAGGTGAATTAATACTAAATAATACATTTATCAAGTTCAGTTAATAATCATTCGATTATATAAACGTAATAAATGGTAAATAGTTTTCAATTTAGTGATTGTTATTTTTTATCATAAATTAATTTGATTTTAAAATATAGAATTATATTACATTATAATAGATATAAATTACCTATTCTGATTCATCTTGTGTTTCATTATCCGAATCATCCTGTTTTGATTCAATTTCTTGTACTACAGTTTCTGAATCCCCATTTTCGGTATTTGTTTGTGGTTTACCGTTAGAATGTGTAGACTTATATATTCTATCCCAACCAGCTTTTAAACCGTGCCAGAGTCCAACAACATCAGCAAGTGATTCAGCAACTTGATTCCGAAAATATTCAGCTTGATTAATAGTATCTCCTGAGAAGGTGGATACAAGTTCAACGAGAGATTCAAGTTCCTTGATACTCTTACTTAGTGCAAGTGTTAATTCTTGAATATTGTGAATTGTAGGTTGAATTTCATTCTCACTAATTTGCTGTATTGAAGCAGTTACACCATTAATATTCTGTAATAGTTCAGGAAGCTCTGCATTAATAACTTTTATGGTTTGTGTTGCATCAGTGATAAGTGTTCCAATTTCATTATTAACAAGCTTCTCTGTTGAATTAAGTGTATTTTGTATAGTACTAAGAGAATTTCGTAAACTACCTAAGACTTTACACAAATAAATTACAAGAATTGTTAAAGCAATTAAGGCTATTCCAAGACTACATTGCCAAAATAAAGAAATGTAAAAATTCCAATCCATTTATTTTCTTACCCTTTCTAAAATATGATCCTTATTCTAAGAAAGCAAACTATCGTTTAATGAAATTACTATTGCATCAGATCTTCTACGATTTTAGCAGTTGCTTGTATAGCCGTATCAACTTTTTCAGGATTCTTACTTCCACCTTGGGCTAATTCTGGTCTTCCACCACCTTTACCGTCTGCAAGCTTTGTAATACCTTGTATAATTTTTCCGGCATTTAACCCTCTACTCTTGACTAAATCAGAAGTTACACCTACAACAAATGCAACATCATCTCCAGTACTTGAAGCTAAGGAGACAACTCCTGACTTTAATCTATCTTTTAGTTGATCAACCAATTGTCTTAGAGTATCTCTATTCGTTTTTTCAATGCTTGATGAGATAACCTTAATTCCATCAACAATATCAGCTCCATCAATTAATGTCTCTATATTAGATAATGCATTCTTGCTATTGAATTGTTGAATTTGTTGTTCTAACTCTCTTTGTTCCTGGATTATTTGGCTAATTCTTTCAAACAGATTAGTCTTTGGAGTTTTCAATAGACCGGATAATTCTGATAGTAATTCCTCTTCTTTCTGAATATTGGTGACAGCCATATCCCCAGTGAATGCTTCAACTCTACGGACACCTGCGGCAATACTACTTTCACTCATCAACTTTACGAAACCCAGACTCCCTGTAGCATCAACATGTGTACCACCACATAATTCTATACTATAGTCCCCAGATTGAACCACACGGACAACATCTCCATATTTATCCCCAAAGAAAGCTAATGCACCTTTGTCTTTTGCTTCATCTAAGGACATTTCATTGATTTCAAGAGAATCGTTACCACGTATTTTTTCATTTACAAAACATTCAATATCATTAAGTTGCTCTGATGAAACAGCTTCGTAATGGTTGAAATCAAAACGCAAACGACCTGCTTCTACGAGTGAACCTGCTTGACTAACATGATCACCAAGTATAGTTCGTAATCCACTATGTAGCAAATGTGTAGCTGTATGACTCACAGCAATTTGTTTACGGCGATTATTATCTATTTTTGCCGTTACATTATCGAAAGGAGTAATCTCTCCTCCAACAACTATACATTTATGGACAATTAGATCTGGCGATGGTTTTTGTGTGTCAATAACGTTTAAAGTAGCATTTGAGTTAACAATGACGCCAATATCTCCTACCTGTCCACCAGATTCTCCATAGAATGGAGTCTGATTAAGTAAGACGGAAACTTCATCACCTTCAATTGCACTTGTAACTGATTCAGAACCGCAGATAAGTGCTACTACTTCTGCTTCAGAAGTATGTTCTGTGTAGCCAACGAACTTCGTTCCACCTGTTTCCTTTAGTACATCAGCATAAAGAGCAACTTCATCATCTTTTATTCCACCACCTGATTCAGCCCAATCTGCCCGTCCGCGTGCTCTCTGTGCCTCCATACTCTCTTCAAACGCATTCTCATCAACAGAGATTCCACGTTCACGAGTTAATAACTGAGTTAGATCAAGAGGAAACCCAAAAGTATCATACAATTCAAAAGCACTTTTACCATCTAATTCTTTAGAACCATCAGATTTAATCGTATCGATTGATTGTTCAAGTATTTCGAGTCCCCTTGCAAGAGTTTGATGGAATCGGTGTTCTTCAGCTTCAATAATACGTGATATAAAGTCCCGTTTCGGTTGAACATCAGGAAATGCAGTGCCAAGTATATCAATAACATTGTCTACAAGGTTAAAAATGAAAGGTGTGTCCATTCCCAATTTTTTTCCATATAAAACTGCACGACGAAGAATCCTTCTTATTACATATCCACGTCCATCATTGGACGGCATCACACCATCACCAATAGTAAAAGTAAGACAGCGAATGTGGTCAGCAATTACTCTATGTGGTAATCCGTTCTCATCATGTGAATAGTCAGTTGATGTAATGTCAGAAATCGCTTGTAATAGAGGAGTGAATAAATCAGTTTTATAGTTTGAATCGACTCCTTGTAAAATAGAAGTTATTCTTTCAAACCCCATCCCAGTATCAACATGTGTTGCAGGTAAGGGTTTCAGATCTCCGGATTGATCCCTATTGTATTGAATAAAGACGAGATTCCAAAATTCAAGAAATCTATCACTCGTATTAGGACCAGCTTCAGGATCATCCTTAGTTTCTGGGTATGCATCAACTCCCATATCAATAAATAATTCACTACAGGGACCACAAGGACCAGTTTCTCCCATTTCCCAAAAATTATCTTTTTCACATCTTCGGATTCGAGATAGAGGAATATCAGTTTCTTGTAGCCATAATTCCTCTGCTTCATCATCATCAGTATATACAGTTGCCCAAAGTAATTCTGGTGGAATTTTCCATAATTCAGTAACAATTTCCCATGCGAATGCAATGGCTTCCTGTTTATAATAATCCCCAAAAGACCAATTTCCAAGCATCTCAAAAAAGGTGTGATGGCTTGGTGAATGTCCTACTTCCTCAAGATCATTGTGTTTGCCACTAACACGTAGACATTTTTGGGTGTCAACAGCCCGGGAATATTCGCGCTGACCGATACCAAGAAACACATCCTTAAATTGGTTCATTCCTGCATTTGTAAAGAGGAGAGTAGGATCCCCGGCAGGAATTAAAGAGGCACTCGGTACAATCGTATGTCCCTGTTTCTGGAAATATTCTAAATAACTTTTTCTAATTTCATCTGATGTCATGTTTCACCAACTTCCAACTACCTATTATATTCTAATAGTACTGAGGATGTCAATTCAAAAGGAATGTATGTGTGTGTAAGGAATTCGTCACTATTAATGTCAATTTAAGAGAATTATCATTTAAATAATTATTTCTTTTTTGTTTCTGTTTCCTTATTCCAATAAACAAAGAACCGTGTATCATTACGGAAATCCATATACATTCCGTCCCTATCAAATCTGAATCAGGAATCAGAATCAGAATCAGGAATCAACGGTATGAATGCCGTAGGGCATTCCCCGGAACTCAATACTGTGTATATCTACTGTTCTATAAACATTCCGTCCCTATGGGACTCAAGAATGTTTGTTGGCTGTTTTCTATAAACATATCGTCCCTATGGGACTCAATACAGTGAATATCTACTTTTTCTATAAACATTCCGTCCATACGGGACTCAAGAATGTTTGTTGGCTGTTTTCTATAAACATATCGTCCCTATAGGACTCAATACAGTGTATATCAACTTTTCTATAAACATTCCGTCTCTACAGGATTCAAGAATGTTTGTTGGCTGTTTTCTATAAACATTCTCTCCCTATGGGACTCAATATAGTGTATATCAACTTTTCTATAAACATTCCGTCTCTACGGGACTCAAGAATGTTTGTTGGCTGTTTTCTATAAACATATCGTCCCTATGGGACTCAATACAGTGAATATCTACTTTTTCTATAAACATTCCGTCCATACGGGACTCAAGAGGATCAAATTTGATGCAATATGTACATAGAAATCATTATTTTTCTGAAACTATTGGTATCTAAAAGTTATTTAGCATAACTCGTTAATTTAACATTAAAGCACTTGTTCCATAACTTCAAGAATAATGTCAGAATCAAAACCTCGTCGTGCAAGATATGCATGAAGACGTCTTCTTGCTGTTTGAACAGGTAAATTTCTATAGGCTTTAGATCTTTTCTCTGCGATTTGTAGAACTAAGTCCGTATCATCTCTTTCATCTAATTTAGAGAAAACTTGATCAACCGTATCTCTATCCACACCTTTTTCTAATAACTCTTGTTTCAGTAAACTATTTCCTCTGGGGTTTGACTTTTGTCTACGATTTATCCATTTAACTGCGAACTCTCTATCTTTAATGTGTCCTGATTGAATTAACTCAATAACAATTTGTTGTATAGTATTATCGGTAAATCCTTCTCTTTCGAGATAAGTCACCATCTGTGATTTACTGTAGATTCTTTCCTTGAGAACAGATAATGCAATGTTTTTCGCACGCATAGCTTCATCAGCAGCGATGAGCTTTTCAATTATCTTTTTTTCAATAGAGAGTCCAATACAAAGTCCGAAATTATCAATTAGGACAGAAGGAATGATAAGATTATGTGAGTTATCGAAGTGAATTATATGGTGCGATGCTATTTTTGGATGTTTTTGAATATCAATTATTTTCTGTTTCATTTAATTGAATGCAAAGATTTGGGTAGAATTGAATTCTACCCAAATACATCTCAAAGTTAATTGTAAGACTTCAGATTTAAATACGACTAATATATTTGATTACAGGAAAACCTATTCTGCACCATTAGCACCTGCCCATAGTGCACCCCGTTGTAGAAGAGTACTGAACATATCGTGTTGACATGCAGCTGGGTCATGTCCAAGGGCAAGATAGAATACTTTCCCTTCACCCCAATTTTTTGTCCATGCTACCGGCATTGCATCCCCTTTCCATAGAGCAGATGCAAGTACATGATTGCGTGGGTCATAATCAAGGATATATTGTTCATCGGTAACCACAAACTCATCAAGTCCTTCAGTAATTTCATGTTCACTATCAACGATACTCACCTGATAATCACGATAGCGTGGATGTGTGGTGAAATACCCACCAACCATAGACCGATATTCCGGACATCCTCGGAAGGAGTCTGCGGCAGAATGTATACCAACATAACCTTTTCCAGAGGCAACATGGTTGAGTAAACCATTTTTCTGTGCATCAGAGATTTCCCCAACTGTATAATAGAATACAATTAGATCATAAGGGTCTAATTTTGGTGCTACCAATGCATCAAGATCATCGTCAACAGTTGTAATTTCAAATTCATCTCGTTGAGAGAGAGATTTTACAATTTCTTCACTACAACCTTGCCAGTTATGGATAGCTCCACCAGCGAAAACAAGCGTGTTAATTTTTGCCATAATAAGTCTCCTTATATTATAATGCCCTTATTATAGCATATATGATTGTTTTTTTCAAAAACCGATTATGTATTGTGTATGTATAGTTTTTGGCATAAATATCGTTTTTCCTACTTAGTACATTTCATTCGATGTATGAGAAAATGTTACACTTTTCCTACAAAGTGTAGGATTGCTTCTTGTTATTTCATTGCCTTTCCTATTAGTCCCTGTCTGGGTTTGTAGCGAATTAAACCTCTAATTCTAAAATTTGAAAAAAGTTACAATTTTGTAGTTTTCCTTGATGAACGATGATTCTGTTTTTACTATTATTATCCTCATAACATACTATTTATAGGCAGATTCACTCCTGAAAATCAGATTATTGGATTAGATTATATAACCCTTTGTTTTACCACTATGTATTATAATTATTTTTCTATTAGTTATTATAATGAGTGTTTATTATGTCAATGTATATTTATCTATATGGTATTAGTTGCTTTGTCATTTATTTTCTTCAATTTATTTTTATGTATTAGGCATGTTGTCTGAATCGCGGATGATACAGGATTACGTAGAGATGTAGTCTTGCTACACTTATTGCTTGATCCCCGAATCTGAATAGATTTCACATATTTCATCCCGCTGGAGCTTATTCTCTGTGCATTTATACCGTTTCTACAAACATTTCGCCACTCTGTTGCTTTAACTTTCAGCTTGTGAATTTAGTATGAGCATTCTTGTGTATAACAAACAACCGTTCAATCCTCTTTGAAATAGAATGTTTCAGTAAATTAACTATAGTTTGGACAATTTTTTACACATAGCACTCCGCTGGAGTGCGGGATTATTATGCTTTGCTGCTATAGACATATTGCTCCACTGGAGCAAGGAACAACACTGATATGTGTATCTGACCTAATCAATACAGAACTAACGTCACTAATGTTTCAATGTTTCCTCACACCCGGGGAACGCCATAAGGGGTTCATACCATTGATTTAGGTGTGATATGTCTATCGAAACAATGTGTAGAGATTGCTGCACTCCAACGGAGTGCTATATAAAGATGTCTGCTTGTATATAAATGCGTTTTTAGTGAGTAATAACGACACCAAAACCATTAGCAAAAAAGATAAACCTTTGATAATACGACAATGAGACCGACTGAAACTGTCCAAACTAAAGTAAATTAATGATATATAAAAATATTATGAAGTATGCTCCATTTTTTGACGAAGATATTGACTTAGAACAGGCTACACAAAAAGCAGCCTAAGGAATCTACATCCGTGTGAAGTCCAGTCTATAGAAGTTATGCATACTTTTAAGTAACTATGACAGCTGTCTTGATCGTAATTTCTTGTCAGAAGAAAAAACCTTCACTCAAACATATACAGTTATAGGAAGATGACTTTCAGTACTTAATGATATTTAGCTTCTAATATATTTATCTAACTCACCCTAAAATACTTGTTGACAATTATTCTATTTTTTATGAAAATACCCTTTGGTAACAGAAGGGATAAACACAGTTGTAATGATTCTTGATATTTAAGGAGGAATAATTATGAAAAATACTGTTAAAAAAGTTAACAATGACATTTTCATGTTTTTTCTATATAGTTTTGGTCTATTGTTTCTGTCAACCATATTGTTCACTGCCACATCTAATGCACAACGAGATGAAGGAACGGTATCAGGAATATGGACATTTGATGATGGTACAGCTAACGACACTTCTAACCAATCATTAAATGGTATCTTAGTAGGTAAACCAAAATCTGTAGCAGGCATTGCCAAAAAAGCGTTTGAGTTTAATGGTCAAAGCGATGGAATAAAGATACCGGATTCAGCCAGAATTAATATTACTAACATAATCACAAACAGAACTATTGGTGCACTCTTTAATTGTAGTAATGTCAACAAAAAAGAAAAACAGGTTATTTTTGAAGAGGGTGGTCGGACACGTGGTTTAGTCATCTATGTTCACGATGGGAAAGTATACGCTGGTGGTTGGAATCGTGCAGAGTATAACTGGCAAGGCGAATGGCTCTCTGCCAATATCAAATCTAATCAATGGTATCATGTTGGATTAGTAATCCGGGATGCATCAGGAAAGATAGAAAAAGATAAATTTGAAATGTGGTTAGATGGAAAATTGCATGATAAAGTTGATGGTGGCCAACTACATCCCCATGGAGATGATAATGGTATCGGTTTTGTTAATCAAAACACAGTCTATCATGATGATGCTGGAGGTGGAACTAACATCGACTGGTTCGGTGGAATGATTGATGAAGTAGTTATCTATAATTCAGCATTTAATGTAGGCGATTTTGCACAACTTGCCGGAGCATTAAATGTTGAACCTGAAGAAAAATTCACAACAATGTGGGCAAAAGTCAGAAATAATAGATTCTAATATTCTTAGATTATGGGAAATCATATAGACAATATAGATTTCTTATCATAAAGTGTTTATTGTTTAATTGATTCTATTAATCAACAAATAAAAAAAGTTGAATATAGTGTTTAATTTCAAAAGTAAATCTATTTTCTATTCCGCAGAAACATTTCTGTATCTATAATAGGAGAAGTATAATGTTAAAAGTTTTCACAGTGTTTAGTATTCTACTATTGGTCCTATCATTATCAGTCTATGCACAGAGAGATGAAGATACTGTTCAAGCTATCTGGACTTTTGATGAAGGGGATGCAGCTGATACTTCAGGTAAAGGAGTAAATGGAAATTTTGTCGGTGAACCTGAAGTTGTTGATGGAATTGTTGGAAAAGCACTCAAATTTGATGGTGTAGATGATGGTGTGAAGCTTCCAGATTCCAACGGACTAAATACCGGCGGACCCTTTATGAACAGAACAATTGCAGCTTTCTTTAACTGTTCTGATGTTAGTATTACTGATCACAAACAAACAATTTTTGAAGAAGGTGGACGGACACGTGGTTTAGTATTGAATGTGATTGGTGGAAAAGTTTATGTTGGTGCTTGGAATCGTGCAGAATATCAATGGGCAGGCGCATGGCCCTCCGCGGATATTGAATCTAATAGATGGTATCATGTTGCATTGGTAATACGAAACGGAATAAATGAAGTACAAGATGACATTTTTGAAATGTGGTTAGATGGTGAGAAAATTGCGAGTGAACCCGGTGGACAAATTTTCGCACACGGTGATGATAACGGTATAGCACATACAAACGCAAACGTCGTCTTCCATGATGACGATGGGGCTGGAACTAATATTCATTACTTTGGGGGAATGATTGATGAAGTAGTGGTATATAATTCTCCATTTGATTCTAATGATTTTGCAGAATTCGGCAGTATTATCCAATCAACAAATGTAGAAGCACAAGGTAAATCTGCAATTACTTGGGGTGCCCTTAAATCACAACGGACGATACATTAGAGATCTATTATAAATCTTGAATTCTGAAGCACGATAGTTTTAACTATCGTGCTTCTTGCTTTTATAAGAAAACTCTCTACTGGTCAGATTGGCATATTTTGTGCCAAAAATGTAAATTTATGTGAGGCATGATGACAATTAAACATCTTATTTATTGGCATAGATATTGCTGATTTTATATTTAGAATAATATATAATTTTGAGGTGTGAAGAAATGAGATTAGATAGATTTACAATTAAAGCACAAGAAGCATTACAAAAAGCACAAACTATTGCAAGTGAAGCACAAAATCCAGAATTAAGTGTTGAACACTTAGTCTTTGCATTATTTCAACAACCTGACGGAATAGTCGAACCAATATGTCAAAAAATTGGTGTTTCTACTGATGATATTATAAATAAGGTTAATGAAGTAATTGAGAATTCACCAAGAGTACAGGGTGTAGATTCTGACTTACGTATCTCAAAATCATTGCAGTTAGTTCTTGAGATAACAGAAAAAGAAGCAACGAACTTAAAAGATGAATATCTGAGTACTGAACACCTACTTCTGGCTTGTACAGAATCAAAACTAAGTAAAGTCGGTGAAATCCTAAGAAATGCAGGACTTACAAAAGATAAAATTTTAAAAGCACTTGTGGATATTCGAGGTAACCAACGCATTACTGATCAAAATCCTGAAGATAAATATCAAGCACTTGAACGGTTTGGTAGAGAACTCACATATGAAGCAATGTCAGGTAAACTAGATCCTGTAATTGGACGGGATGATGAGATACGACGGGTAATGCAAGTTCTTTCTCGTAGGCGAAAAAATAATCCTGTACTGATCGGTGAACCAGGAGTTGGAAAAACAGCTATTGTAGAAGGATTGGCACAACGTATTACTGATGGAGATGTACCTGAAAGTCTTAGAGAGAAAAAGCTCATATCTTTGGATATTGGTTCGTTAATTGCAGGAAGTAAATATCGAGGTGAATTTGAAGATCGACTGAAAACGGTACTTTCTGATATTGAACAATCAGAAGGAGAAATAATTCTATTCATTGACGAACTCCATACGATTGTCGGGGCGGGTGCTGCTGAAGGTACAGTAGATGCATCAAATATGTTAAAACCTGCATTGGCACGAGGCGAGTTGCGTTGTATTGGTGCCACTACTCTCGATGAATACCGGAAGCATATTGAAAAGGATGCTGCCCTTGAACGTAGATTCCAACCTGTCATGGTTCAAGAACCATCTGTTGAAGATACTATAGCAATTCTTCGTGGTTTAAAAGAGAAATATGAAACACATCATGGTATACAAATCCAGGACAATGCCATTGTTGCAGCTGCAACATTATCTAAAAGATATATTGCTGACCGTTTTCTACCAGATAAAGCAGTTGATTTGGTGGATGAGGCTTCCTCAAGACTTCGGATTGAGATTGATAGTGTTCCAGAGCAAATCGATGAGGTAGAACGTAGAATCATTCAATTACAGATTGAACAACAAGCCTTGGAAAAGGAAGACGATGAAGTCTCTAAACAACGTTTACAGAAACTAATTGCTGAACTTGCAGAATTAAAAGAAAAGGCAGATATACTGAAGGTAAGTTGGCAAAATGAAAAAGAGAATATAATACAAATTCGTGAATTGATGGAACAGATTGAGCATTATCGGAATGAATCCGAACAAGCTAAACGGATAGGTGACCTTACAAAAGCATCTGAACTGGAATATGGTAAAATTCCAGAGCTTGAAGTTAAGCTACAATCTGTTAGAGATTCCGTAGAAGATTTATCAAACACTACCCAAATGCTGAAAGAACGTGTAGGTTCAGAAGATATTGCTGAAATAGTTGCAAAATGGACAGGTATTCCTGTATACCGTTTGATGGAAGGCGAGACAGAAAAATTGATCCATATGGAGGAACGTCTTTCTGAGAAAGTTATTGGACAATGTGAAGCAGTCTCTTCCGTCTCAAATGCCATACGTCGGTCACGCGTAGGTCTTGGTGATCCAGAACGTCCATTAGGATCTTTCCTATTTATGGGACCAACAGGTGTAGGAAAAACCCACTTGGCTAAATCACTCGCTGAATTCTTATTTGACGATGAAAACGCGATGGTTAGGATCGATATGAGTGAATATATGGAAAAACATACTGTTTCAAGACTAATTGGGGCACCACCAGGATATGTTGGTTATGATGAAGGAGGTCAACTCACCGAATCTGTTCGACGGAAACCCTATTCAGTCATCTTACTTGATGAAGTTGAAAAAGCACATCCGGAAGTATTTAATGTACTTCTACAAATGCTGGATGATGGCAGAATGACAGACGGACAGGGACGGACTGTGGATTTTAAGAATGCTGTAGTGATTATGACCTCTAACATTGGAAGTCAATGGATTAGTGATTCACACCTTGCAGCAGATGAAATCCGTAAGAAAGTCATTGAAGCTTTGCAATCACATTTTCCACCTGAATTTCTTAACCGTATTGATGATCTAATCATCTTTGACCGTTTAGGAATTGAAGAATTGAAAGAAATAATTACTCTTGAAATTTCTCAACTTAGTGTACGATTTGCTGAAAAGAATATGTCACTATTATTGACTGATACTGCAACCGAGGAGTTGGTAAACCGAGGATACGATTCTGTCTATGGAGCACGTCCGTTAAGACGAATAATCCAACGAGATATTCTCAATCCATTAGCAGTTGATATCTTAGAAGGGAAATTCCAAGAAGGTGATGCAGTATGTGTTGATTATGTGAATGATGATTTTGTGTCAATTCATCATAATATAAATTCATCCGGCTGATTGACATATCAATTGATGTTCGATATTTAAATCGCGAGTCTATATATTTCTCTACACAGAAGTATATTGATTCGCGATTCTATTTTAAATTTACATGGATAACTCATATCCTTAAGTATGATAATAACTTGATATTTTCTCTGGTTTTGTTTATTATGTAAAAAGGTTTAAGTAAGATTTATAGGACAAACAAAATACCAAGAGGACTATGATTATGTTAGGAAAATTGAAAGTTGCAGCTGTAGGTTGCGGTGGAATCGGTTTATTACACCAACGAGGGTATATACAGCATCAAGGAGCGGAATTGGTTGCAGTTTGTGATATAGATAAAGATAGGGCACAAGCTCGTGCAGAGGAACTCGGGATTGGCAACTGGTATCCTTCTATCAAAGAGATGCTCGATAATGAAGAATGTGACCTTGTGGATGTTGTCACGGCAGATCATTTACATTTTGACCCTGTGATGGAATGTCTTGATGCAGGAAAGCATGTTATTACAGAGAAACCTTTATCATTAAAGATTGATGAAGCTGAACAGATGGTTGCTAAGGCAAATGAAAAGGGTGTTCATCTTGCAATTGATTATAATCGCAGATTCGCCCCTGGTTATGTTCAAGCAAGAAAATGGTTCGATGCTGGGGATATTGGAGAAATCTATTACTTAGATATGAAACTATCACAAGGTGGTCCTGCATCAACTTGGAAGGGTGAATATTACCTACTCTATGAGCTACAGACCCATGCACTTGACATTCTAAGATGGTTTGGTGGAGAGATTGTGGCTGTATGTGCTGAGATGGCAAAACCCAGAAAACATGAAGCTCGTGATGGCGAGGATGCATGCTATACAAGTATGGCAATATCATTACGTTATGATTCTGAAAAAGTTGCTACACTATTAGCAAGCTGGGATAGTGATTTTATACATCCAATTGAGAGATTAGAGATCTGTGGAGCATCAGGTGAAATTGTTGTTGATAATGTATTGAGCAAAGCAACACTCTTGAAACGGGATAATCAAGTCGTAGAAGAATATCGACCTTCAATATTCAGAATGGAACAACTTGCCTTTGATGGGACATTTGCTTTACGAATGGCAGCATTAGTTGATGATTTATTGAATGATAGATTGCCGGAACCAACAGGACGAGATGGTTTACAAGCAATGCGGATTACAGAAGCAATTGTTGAATCATGGAAAGAAAAACGCGAAATTGAAGTGAAAATAAACTAAAACTGAATACTGTTCTCATCTACTAATATGGAGGAAAGATACCGTGAAACTGCTTTTTCGTCTTAGATATGGATTTACATACAATATACATTCATCAAGACTTTTCAATTCTACATTACCTATATTTTCATTTCTAACAATTATTTTCTTAACCATAAATTGTGGTCCTGTACCATCTCAGCGGTTGCCAATCCCTGAATTACATGCATCTGATAATTCATTAAATACTGAGAAATCTGATAGCCAAATACTACCAAAATCAGCACTTGTTAATCAAAAAGAAATTTCACAACTTAAAGAAGTATTCAAATTACCAGTTACATCTACCAACAACAGAGCCGGACTTGAGGATTTTCATGTTAAAAGTAGTAGAAATGCCAATCATAGTGCAATAGTCTCGAACTGTAACTTAGATATCCTAAAGGCTTTTATCGTACAAGGGTGGGCACCAATAGTTAAGCATGAATTTCATGGTAGAACATCAGAAATTCTTCCTATAGCCGAATACAGTGACCATACACAACAGATTTCACTTCAGAATGTTAATAAGAATCTATTACGAAGAGTCAGTTACAACGAATTTGAAACTTCCTTTAACAGGAGTTCACGAAATCAGTGTGTATTAATCTCACGTTCACAACTTTCCGAAGCAATTATACGAAAGGTATTAAGTAAATACCTTCCAAGTGAAACGTACAAACAGATTTCAGTTAGAAGTCGTTGAATCTATTATCTATACTTTCCCTCAGTATTCCTTACTAAGTATAATTTAAATACGGAATATATAGTTTGATATGTATCATTATGTTTCTCAATAAATAAATCATTTTTAATCATTAGACAGAAACAATCTGAGGTTATAATCTTGAAAGCAATTCCATTTACAAAAGTATCTATAAATGACCGTTTCTGGTCACCCCGTTTAAAAACTAATTCTGAAAGAACTATTCCTCACGAACTTGAACAGTGTAGGATAACAGGAAGAATAAGCAATTTTGCTAAAGCTGCAGGTTTGATTGATGGTAATTTTGAAGGTATCTTTTTTAATGATTCTGATGTTCACAAATTAGTTGAAGCGGCATCATATACCCTTCATACGCATCCTAATCCAGATTGGGAAGAAGACCTTGATGAAGTAATTGATACTATAGCGAAAAGTCAGCAACAAGACGGTTATCTCAATTCCTATTTTACGCTGGTTGAACCAGAAAAAAAATGGCAGAATCTGGGAATGATGCATGAATTATATTGTGCCGGACATCTATTTGAAGCAGGAGTTGCTCATTACCAAGCTACTGGTAAAGAGAAATTGTTGGATGTCGCTTGTCGCTTTGCAGATCTAATTGACAATACTTTCGGTCCAGGAAAACGTGACGGACTCCCCGGACATCAAGGGATAGAACTTGCCTTGGTAAAATTAGCTCGGACTACAGGTGAAGACCGTTACATGTCACTTTCAGACTACTTTGTAAAAACTCGTGGTCAGGCACCACATGTATTTGAAAAAGAATTAGAGAATCCTGATTTACCTGGAGGATTAGGGGCATACAAACATCATTACACACGCGATGACAAATACGAAGGGACATATTCACAAGCACATCTGCCATTAGTTGAACAAACAGAATGTGTTGGACATGCAGTGCGTGGGATGTATCTTTATGCGGGTGCAGCAGATATTGCCAATGAAACTGGTGATAGTGAAATAATGAATGCCCTTCAGACATTATGGCAAAATATGGAAAAACGGTTTTATATTACAGGGGGTGTTGGTCCGTCTGGTCACAATGAGGGATTCACTCAAGATTATGAATTACCTAATTTCTCTGCTTATGCAGAAACTTGTGCATCAATAGGATTAATTTTTTGGGCACATCGAATGTTCTTATTAAAGGGTGAATCTGGTTATATGGATGTCTTAGAAACAGCCCTTTATAATGGGGCTTTATCTGGAGTTTCACTTGATGGAACAGGATTTTTCTATCAGAATCCTTTAGCAAGTCGCGGAGGTAGAGAGCGGAGTCCTTGGTTTGGGTGTGCATGTTGTCCACCAAATATAGCACGTTTACTTGGGTCTTTAGGTGAATATATATATGCACAATCAAATGATGATATTTGGGTAAACCTATATGTGGGTGGATCTGTTTCGACTACACTTTCAAGTGATGTGTCTTTGAAATTATCACAAGAGACAGAGTATCCATGGTCAGGTGAAGTTAAAATTACAGTTAATCCGGAAAAATCAACTTCATTCGAACTCAATTTACGTATTCCCGGATGGTGTAAAAATCATTCAATTGGAATCAATGGTAAACAATATGAAAATTCAGTATCTTCAAATGGTTATCTTTCCATAAACAGACAATGGAATCCTGGTGATATAGTGGAATTGAAATTAGATATGCCAGTTGATAGGGTTTACGCTCATCCCAATGTTAGAGATAATCTTGGTCGATCCGCCTTACAACGTGGTCCTTTGCTTTACTGTTTTGAAGATATTGATAACACTGAAGGGGCATTTGAAACATTATCTTTGATTGGAGATGCTCATTTCGATATAGAATATAATCCTGAGTTTCTAAATGGTGTAACATTACTAAAAGGTGCCGGGTCAATATATGATGTATCTGAATGGGAGAATCAATTGTATATAACGAAACCATCTCAAAAGAAAATAGACATAACAGCAATCCCATACTATGCTTGGAGTAATCGTGGTTCAGGACAAATGGCAGTTTGGGTATTGTAAATAGAGGCAGATAAATTTCTCTTATTAATAAATTCGGGGGTAAAAGTGCGGTTTAATCGAGTATTGATGATTCTTATGGTCAGTGTAACAACGGTATATCTTGGGTGTGGTGATCAACAAATGGTAAAACCTATCATGGAGATTATAGATCCAACAGAACCAATATCTATGGAACCAGATATAATACCAATTGATTCGTTAGAAATGGCACAACAGGATATTGATAGAGTGAATCAAAGACGGACAGAAGCACTCAATATAGCAATGGAAACTGGTGATTACATCACTATGTTTAGGGCTTCTGAGACGATTCTTAATGAGGAGCTGGGTTTCCGACGAGGTTTCTGGGTTGAATTAGTTGAGATATATCGTGATGAGAATTCAGATGATACTGGAATCAGTGTAATATTTGATAGTATTCAAAATTCGTTGGCTACTGCATTAAATGAAGAAACATTCGAAATGGATTATTTTGATAACATCAGGATATTTGATCCTTTAATTGTTGAATACCTTCGTCTATCTTATGAAAATCCAACCGAAGTTGAGGAAGGTTTGTTGTCACTATTTAGAGAATCAGTTCAGGCAGGAAATGTCTCTATAGAATTAAATAATAATTCTTAATTGGTAAGAAATTAAGATATACAATTCATAATCATGTATTGTGTTTTGTGAATTTTTATTTCTTATGTCAATTGATTAGTAATGCACTAATGTAGATCCCATAATAGAATCGTTCCATCCGAACTTGCGCTTGCCAGAGTATTTCCATCAGGTGAGATATCCAAGGAATTTACACTACGCGTATGCCCGTGTAACGAATACAGATACTTTAATGTATCAACATGCCATAAACGTATTGTAGTATCTTTACTGCCAGAAATGATAAATGAACCATCCTTAGAAAAAACAACAGAAGAAACAAAATTTGTATGACCTTCTAATGTACCAAGGTATTTTTCTGTTGTTATGTCCCACAATCTAACTGTCTTATCAGCACCTCCGCTGGCAAGTATATTACCATCTGGCGAAAAAGAAACTGTATTTACACTTAGTAAATTTCCAAATAATGTTGCTATATTCTGGCTTGTTTGTATATCCCACAATTTCACCGATCTATCAGTACTACCAGTTGCGAAAGTTCTGTCATCAGGTGATAAGGTAATCGAGGTAATACGGTCTTTATGACCTTGTAGTGTAACAATCTCATTTCCTGTGTCAAAATTCCATACTATAATTCTCCTGTCAAATCCTACACTTACGATAATATCATCTGGTATATATGCTAAGGAAGTTACACTTCGTGTATGTCCGTTGAGTGTTTTCTTGATTGTCGAGTTGCTTATATCCCATATTCGTATGGATCCATCATCACTACCACATAAGATAGAATCAGCATCCGATAATAGTTGAATAGATGTTATATCTGCAGAATCCTTAATTAGACTTTTCGATTTTTTATATTTATTAGTATCCCAAATACTGATTTCATTATCATTTCCCCCACTAATGATAGTTGAACCATCAATGGAATACTTTAGTGTATTTAAACCAGATTGAAATCCTGAGAATTGGGTTCTAATTTCATTCGTTTTTGAATCCCATAATTTGATAGAATTATCAAGACTGGAAGTAGTGAAAGTTAGTCCATCTGGAGAATATACTACGGAAATGACGCTATTTTCGTGTGCCTTCAAAATATTTATGTTCTGTCCGGTTTCTGAATTCCAAAATCGGACAGTTTTATCTAAACTTGCAGTAGCAATTGTCATTCCATTTGGAGAAAACGCCAGATCTATTATAGCCTTACTATGTTCCGTTAAAGTATCCCCTGCAATATGTATTTGTTTTCCTGTTTTTGAATCCCATAATCTTAGTGTTTTATCGTTACTACAAGTAGCTATTGATCTACCATCCGGTGAGAACTCGATATCGGTTATAAATTCAGAATGACCATTAAGAGTATATTTGTGCTTCCCTGAAGATATATCCCATAATCTTACTGTAGGATCATTTCTCCCACCTGTAGAGGCAATTGTTTGGCTGTCAGGTGAAAAGACTACTGATGTAATTGACCATACATGTCCGATTAATGTGACGATATTCATGCATGTATCTGCATCCCATAACCTTATAGTCTTATCCGAACTACCACTGGCAATATATTTACCATCAGTTGAAAATGCAACGGTATTTACATGATTACGATGTCCTGTCAATGTCTTTATATGTTGACCGGTGATGGTATTCCACAACCTTATTTCTCCTTTGGCATGTCCACTGGCAATTATGTTCCCATCAGGTGATAAAGCTATATCATTAGCAAAATCACTATTTAATCTAAGTAAGTCAAGAGCCCCTTTTCTGCCTGTACGAACATCATAAATCCATATTCCAATTGTAGTATTTACAGCAAGCCGATTGCCATCAGGAAAAAAAGTAATTCCCCTTGTTAATCTTCCTCTTCCTAAACGTGCTCTTGCTTCATTAGGTAAATTCAATTGCGTTGAATTATCATAATCCGAAACTCCTTTATCTTGAGTTCCTTTTCTTTCCTTAGCCTTTCCAGATTTAACTACATTACTTTTTTGTTGAATCTTATTACTATTAAAAATATCTGAATATTGAAAAAACAGGTTAAATTCAGGAATATCTATAATCTCTACTGCAACCATAGATTGTTTTTCAGCAGTATTGAGTTGACTATAGAGAAAATGTCTACTTCCAATACCAAGTATTAGTGGGAAGATTAGTATGGTTGTTGTAGCTATAAACCATCTGTGGAATGATTTACTTTCTGAAGGAGTAGTTAAGTCGCTTTGTCTTACTTGATCCAGGATATTGTCAGTTATGTTAGGCGATATCTTGAAATTTATGAGTGATTCCCTTATAAGCATTTCTTCTTTCCTTAGACGTTGTCTTACTCGACTAAGTCGACTCTTAATTGCACTTCTTGATACCCTTAAGAATCGACTAATCTCCTCACATGTCATTTCTCCAAAATAGGAGAGTGTCAAAACAGTACGTTTACTAATTCAAGTCTATCGATTTATTAACAATAGGGACGCGAATAAGGAGTAAATTGGTCGCATAAAAAAGACATTTATTATACTGACATTCTCATAGTGGTTTTCGAATACAATGCTATCAAAAACTTATTTTAGAGTGTGGTCTAATTTTTTGATGGTTAGGCACTAATTAGTCAATAGTAAAATGGTATCAAAATGTAAACTGAGGTTATTTAGTAAGAAGAGAATATCTCATCAGAGATGTGTAAAAAAATTAAGAATAATAAAGAAAGTACAAAGTAAGATAAATCAACAAGCGTGTTTACTACCAATTCATGGCAGATCCCAAAGATAGACTACGCCTTCATATCCTCCACTGGCAATTGTTTTTCCATCAGGTGAAAATTTTACAGTATTTGCATCCTGCCGGTGTCCTTTGTAAGTATGTATGAGAGAACCATCGGTTGTATCCCATAATTGAACAAGTCCTATTCGATCTCCTGTGACAAGCATACTACCATCGGGTGAGAAAGCAAGTGTGAGAAATTGCCAGTTATTTTTGCCTATTCTTACTTTTATATCTTCTGATTCAACATTCCAGAGATAGACGTTATTATCTGCACTGGCACTTGCGAGTATAGTACCATCCGGTGAAAATGCGATGAATGTAATAATTTTCTTATGTCCTTCTAATGTCGTCAAATGTACTTTTTTCTGTGGATCCCATAATTTAATTGTTGCATCCTTACTTCCACTCGCAAGGATCTTACCATCTGGTGAGAAATCAACGGATGTTACTGAGTCTGTATGTCCCCATAACTTCTTTATTAATCGGCTTGACTTTGGATTGTATAGCCAAATTTCGTTGTTAGTCATACCTGCTGCTAACATGTCACCATTAGGTGAATACTTTAAAGACTCGATTGTACCCTCGGTCTGAAAGATTAAAGATTTAGGTTTTCTTGTCCGTGTTCTTAGGATACTATTCTTATTATTCCATAATAACAATTTACTATCACCACCTGTTGCTATAGTATTACCATCTGGAGAATATACCACAGTTTTTATAGCTTGATGAAAATCAAGTTTCAGTTTGGCAACGTTCCTTCCTGACGGAAGATCCCAAATATACCCCATCCCGTTTCTACCTACCGAACAGATATTTTCTCCTGTTTTCGAAAATCCAACAGAATTAACTGAAGAATAATGACCCTCAATTGTTGATTTATGCCTATGATTCTCTAAATTCCATAACATCAGATAATCACCTATTCCTTTTGATGCCAGAATTGTACCATCAGGTGAGAATGATAATTTAGAGATATTATAATCAGGTGCTTTGATAGTTGTTTGATATACACCTGTTAACCCATCCCATAATTTTATTGACTCGGTATCACCTGTAGCGATTGTATTTCCATCAGGAGAAACTGAAACAACAGAAAATTTATTTAATCTTTTCTTTTCAATAGTAAATTTTTTAAATCCTAATTTTGCATCCCATACCTTGATAGTATTGTCCCTGCTTCCAGTAATTAGAGAGGTGCCATCTGATGTATACCCAACAAAAATCACGTTTTTTTCATGCTCGGCATATAATGGTGTCATTTGTCCGTTCTCAATATTCCATAATAGGACAGCATTGTCTTCACTTCCGCTTACTAATGTTTTCCCATCTATCGAAAACGATAAGGACGTAATGGTATCTGTATGCCCCATCAATGTCGTGATATATGTCCCAGTTTCCACATTCCACAATCTTATCTCCGCTTCAAAATATCTCAATCCATCATCATAATCACTGTTTCCAGAGGCGAGTGTTTTTCCATCAGGTGAAAACACAAGTGCTGAGATTGCCCACGGGTGTCCTTCCATTTTGAACATTTCCTTTCCACTCTCAGCATCCCATAAACGTACAGTATGATCAAAACCCCCGCTTGCGAGAGTTTTTCCATCAGGAGAAAAAACAACCTTTTTTACATGCCTTTCATGTCCCGTGATGAGCATAAGTTCTTTTGGTTTATCAAATTGAACATCATATATCCAGATCCCAATTTCGCAGGCTACAGCAAGTCGTGTGCTATCGGGTGAAAATGCAAAATTCCCGCTGATATAACCCTTGCCAAGACGCTTACTCGCACCTTCAGGGAGTCCCCAAGTTGAGAAATTATCTGCATTAACACTATTTGTGAGTAAGAGAAAAGTAATTACATAAGTGATTGAAATTCGTGTTAGATATTTAATCATATTTAAATTCCAACTAATTCAAGAAATGATTGTTGAATAACATCTTTATTTCAAATGATGTTAGTGCTTAGTCAAGTGATAATCGATGGGTATAGTCGTTTTAGTTTTATACGTGCATCATCTGTAGTAAACCTCCAACTTGTTTTGGTCTGTTTTTCATTTCTTCTGTTTTGCCATG
>JAGFCA010000089.1 GCA_022394755.1 Candidatus Poribacteria bacterium | reverse complement strand
CATGGCAAAACAGAAGAAATGAAAAACAGACCAAAACAAGTTGGAGGTTTACTACAGATGATGCACGTATAAAACTAAAACGACTATACCCATCGATTATCACTTGACTAAGCAGTAGTTCATTTTCTCTTACTTGATAGAATTTTTCCACGTTCCATCCTTTACTGTCTCAAAAATGCAGAAGAATCCTTACATGCAATATCGGGTACCCCAATGGAGACCTTCTCTAATCCTGCTGAACAAGGGTTAGGACAACTCTATTCAGAATTCGCATATGCACAAGTGGATCAGATACTAAATATAGGTCTTCATGAGTTTCTTGATTCCTTCCAAACAAAATTAAACTTGGTTGGTGATGATATATATAAGACATTCTTTGCATTACGACCTATTAATGGAATATCAACTGTTTCACAATCACAAATGCAATAAACTCCAAATTTAAAAGAATATATTAATTAAATATGACATTCTAAGGATGTGTCAATGTCTAAACGGGTTGCTATTAACCACAAATCAGAATATCAATATGACCGACCAGTTTTCTTATCACCCCATATTTTTAGATTGAAACCTGCCCCACATTGTAGAACTATAATAGAATCATATTCTTTAACCATATTACCTGATACACATTATATCAATTGGCAACAAGATCCATTCGGTAATTATCAAACGCGTGTTGTATTTACTGCACCTACTGAGGTATTAACCGCTAAAGTAAACTTAGTGGCTAACATGATTGAATTTAATCCGTTTGATTTCTTTATTGAAGATTGTGCAGAATATTACCCATTCAATTACAATCCACAATTAAGAAAGGAACTTACACTTTACTTAGAAATCACAGAGTGTGGACAATTGCTAACAAAATGGTTGAAAGGTGTAGATAGATCCAGACAAAATATAATTGATTTTCTGGTGAATTTGAATAGACGTATACGTGAGGACATTTCACATATTGTTCGGATGGAACCCGGTATACAATCGTGTGAAAATACTTTACATATTCAGTCTGGATCTTGTCGGGATAGCAGTTGGTTATTTGTACAAATCCTACGTCACTTGGGGTTGGCAGCTCGATTTGTTTCTGGATATTTGATACAGCTTATTCCAGATGAGACGACGTCTAACGACGTTGGTGGACCTACTGAGGATTTTACTGATTTACACGCATGGTGTGAAGTATATGTGCCTGGTGCGGGATGGATTGGATTAGATTCAACATCTGGTTTATTTGCTGGAGAAGGACATATTCCGTTGGCTTGTGTCTCAGATCCGGTAAGTGCTGCAGCTGTAACAGGTTATACAGATCCATGTGAGACAACTTTTACCTACACTAATACTATAAAAAGACTATAACCTACTCAGTATACTATACAACCACAACTACAATGCTCATTTTCAGAATATTGAGAAATTGGAGAATACCAATTAATATCTTATGAATAACTCACCATCTCTATTTATAGAAGCAAGTTTTTCTGTTTCATCATCGGTTTTCCAGAATTCCATCTCCCATATATAACCTTCCACACCAGATATATGTCCCATACGGCCTGATGCTTTGATATTCCATAATATGATCTGTGGGTCTCTCCCACCACTGGCCACCGTCGTACAATCACTTGAGATTGCTAACGCAGATACTGAATCAGAGTGCCCTGTGAAAATTGAAAGTAAATGTCTATCTGCCCATTCCCAAACTCGTACGGTTGCATCTGACCCACCACTCACTAAGTACTTACCATCAGAAGAAAATACAAGCGATAAGACTAACCCATCATGTCCTGCAAATGAGGACAATTCTCTGCCTGTCTCCACTTCCCATACTCTGATTTTACCATCTGCCCCTCCGCTTACAAGTAATGTACCATCAGGTGTGAATGTTAATGTCCTTATTCGTGCAGGGTCAGAGGTAGTATTACTTAGTAGTCGTGCTGTTTCTTCATTCCATCCAGTAAATGGTACACCATCTGGAGAAGATGCTATTGCAGTTGTAAAACTTGATGACTCACCCGCAAGTGTAGCTATCTCATTAGATGTGTTCGTGTCCCATAATCTTAAACTACTATCATCACTTGAACTCGCAAGTGTGTGATTATCTGGGGAGAATGATAGTGAACGAATTCTTTCAGTATGTCCTGATAATATAGCAAACTGTGTTTCACTGGATAAATCATAAATCCAAATACAGTCATCTCCACCTGCCGCAAGTCGGGATTTGTCTTGAGCAAATGTGAGTACAGAAACTTGCTTCTTACTAATTCTATCCTTCAAACCTTGAGGAATGTGTTTTTGGGTTTTATTGTCAAACAATGTAATTCTACCTTATAGATAGTGGAATTAAAAATGTGTAAATCATTCAGATTACGCATTAACAAGACGATTTATACATTCATTTTTAATATATCTCTAAGTATATCAGATATTGAGAGAGGAATCAAATCAATCAACAATTCAGGTGTGTGTTAACTTTTTGTCACCTTACAACAGTGTATCAGAACATATCTACAACACTGTCTTGATACATTGTCTTCACTTTAGGAATTCTGCTCATTGTAGGAGGAATCTTCGAATCCTGACTCCTTGTATTTCCACAAGCTCCAGAGGAGCGAAAGGTGTGTAGAAACACCAGACTAACCAAGATACAAGCAACAGAGGAGCGAAAGGTGTGTAGAAAAAACGTTTACACAAAACACTAAGCCACGGTTCAGAAAAATAACTCATTCAAGAAAATTCAAACTGGAAACTAATCCAATCCGCGTTCTGATACAAGAAACACTTATGGTGACAAATTCTTTACACACCCATAATTCAGTGCATGTAAAGTAATAATCATTATCCTTACCAAAAATTAGATGAAATATTGAAGAAAAACATTACATTATGCAACTAAAGATAAAAACTAAGAGTATTTAGTTATATATAAATTGAATATCACAATAAATATATATAATTTGATAGTTATTTCCTATTGTGTTATAATACATTACATAAATCATATTGGAAAAGTTGTTGTGAAACTTTCACAATAGTTGTGAAAATGAAATTATAATCTAATATGCCTACAAACCTATACCACAACAAGGTTCATAGCATTTGGAATATTCAAACTGTATCAAATATTAAAAAAATAAAAAAATAACAACTTTTCAGCTATATCTATAAAACCTTACAGGCATTGATTTTAGAGCACTTGTAATTCACTCGTTAAGAAATTGTGTTGTGAAAATAATTAATGAAAATTTGTATGAAGATTGGTACAAACCATAGTTGTTGAAACTGAATACATATCAAAATTATTAATGTTTGTTGAAATGTAAATGTGATTCATAAAACTAAGAAGGTGCGGATTCTAACCATACTGAATTAATGATAGAAAAGTTTTCAAGCTCAAGATTTATAACGTAAAACAACATTATCTGTGAAAATTAAATGCTGTGAGAACACTAACTAAAAAATAATGAATATCTATAAAATCGACCTAAAAACAAAGTTACATTTATATCAAAAATATATACCATATTAACCGTTGGAAATCAAAAATCACATAGGACATTAATAACAGATTTTAACTTTTATAATATTTTAAAAAAGTTAATTAAAAGTAGAGTTAAGCCAAACTATAAAAGGGTTGAGAGGGTTATTTTACACGGATTTCAATCCTACACTTTGTAGGAAAAGTGTAACATTTTTGCTTTTTTAACAAATAGATAATTCCAGTATTAACACGACTAAATACTTGATAGGAGATGCTTTGTAAACAAGGATCTACTTAATTTCATCAATGCCGTTAATCAACAACTACAATCGTATCAGCTTGAAATATTGTATTCAATATTAGGTTGTGAAACAAGCGGACAAGTTATTACAAATCACAGAATTCCTGTAGATTGACACACATTCAACACTATGTTACAATATAGGTTGAGTTGAAATCTAACGATCATGACTATTACCATAGGATTTTTACCAATACTTCAACACAATCTGATACTAAACGTAGATTGAAATATGTTATAATTGGTGATGGTAATCAATTGAAGATACATATAGAGATACGGTGAGATTACGGTAGGGACATATAGTGGTTGAATACAACACCTTTCTGGTAGTGTGTAACACTAATACTTTGATTTCAAATTATTTAAGGAGACAAATATGAACACAACGAATCCTTTCAAGCAACAGGGAGAATGGTATCGTGGCAATACACATAGCCATAGTACTGAATCAGACGGTCAACTCTCAGTATCAGATCGGTTTTCTGCATATAGAGATGCAGGATATGATTTTTTAGTTCTAACAGACCACAGGAAAGTTAATGACGTTGAACCTTACAGTACTTCAGACTTTTTAGCAATTTCTGGGAGTGAAGTACATCCTTCCAATCCTTATGGTGGTGGAACGTATCATTTTGTCGCCATTAATATACATGAACCAGTAAATTGCGCCAAAATGCACCCAAATGCTGTTCTTGAAAATATTAAGGAACAAGGTGGTGAAGCCGTTTTGTGTCACCCATACTGGTGTGGACATACCATTTCAGATTACTTGCCATTAAGGAATTATTTTGCTGTTGAAGTATACAATGATACATGTATGGGAATAGGTAAAGGCTTTTCAGAACAGGCATGGGACGACCTATTGGATAGAGGGGGACCTGTCCTCGGTATCGCTTCTGATGATGCACATGGAACCGAACATGATTGTTTCCACGGGTGGATAAATGTAAAGGCTGAAGAACTAACTGTTGATAACATCATGGAATCTCTCAGAACAGGCGCATTTTATTCTACTCTCGGTCCTGAGATTATTGATTTAGACCTTACAGATAATGTCGTTTCAGTAAAGTGTTCTGAAGCAAGATCAATTTGCTTTAAATCGGATTGCACAAGAGGTAAATACATACAAGCTCCAGAAGGAGAACTTCTTACTGAAGCTTCTTATAGTGTTCCTGAAAGTGCAAAATATGTCCGTGTTGAAATTACTGATACAGTTGGAAAGAAGGCTTGGTCGAATCCGTTCTTTTTCTAATGCCTAATATACTTATATGCCATACTGGGGGTTGGATAGGTGATATGGTTCTCATAACCCCCACTTTACGAAAATTAAGAGAGATTTATCCAAGTTCATTTCATTCCATATTAGTGCGTCCCCTTGTTGCTGATCTGATGATGTCTAATCCTTATGTTGATACTTGTCTAAGTGATTCAAAGCTGTATGGATCAATCAAATCAACCTTTGGTTTAGCAAAAACAATTCGTCGTCTATGCTTTGATATTGCTGTTATACTACATCCAACTTCCTATCGAAATGCTTTCATTCCGTATTTAGCCGGTATACCAGTGAGAATCGGTACAAATTACAAGGGACGAGCAGCATTTTTGACCTCCTCTATACCTCATAACGAAAAACAACATGAGGTAGAACGTTATCTTAGTATACTTCAACTATTAACACCTAACGATAATTTGGTTTCGGATGAATCATATAATTTACAATCATCTTTGGAATTCTGGCATTCTGATAATGAAAGAAAATCAGTTTCGGATATACTTCATTCAAATGGGATATCAACATCAGATAGACTAATAGCTATAAACATCGGTACAACTTGGCAGACTAAACAATGGAAAATTAAGAATTTTTCTGCACTTACCAAATACATAACTAAGATAAAACAGAATATCAAAATTATCATTACAGGTTCAGTGAAAGAACAGAATTTATCACAAGAATTACCAATATCAGATAGAATTGTAAACCTTGTAGGAAAGACTAACATACTACAACTTGGGGCCTTGTTAGAAAAATGTGAATTATGTATTACATGTGACAGCGGACCAATGCATATTGCTGCAGCAGTTAGAACTCCCACGATTGCATTATTTGGTCCAACTGATCCGTTAAGGCACCGTCCTTACGGAATTGATCATAATATTATTGAAAAACAGGTTTCTTGTAGGCCATGTTATAAAAGAAAATGTAATCGGAAAGACGAACAAAACGTTTGTATGAATAAGATTTCTGTTGAAGAAGTAGCAAAAGAAATTACAAGAAAATTAGGAATTTGATTATTCATAAAAGACAAAATATCTAATCATCAATAGGGACTGTGAATGAGTAAAATTAGCGCGTTGATTTTTGATTTTGGGGGAACATTAGATGGAAATGGTATCCACTGGTTAGAACGAACATATCAATTCATAAAAACACATCATCCGGAGATTAGTCGAGAAGAATTTGATATGGCTGATAAGGCTGCAGTTACGGAATTCGCATTTGCTGATGTTAAAACTGAAGGAACATATCAAGAAGGATCAATGTTACCTGTTGGGGTAGCCGCAACTGATATAAAAGCTTCTAAATGTAATTTTCGTGAAACTGTTGACGCTATTGGTACTGGTATATTTACGCGACTCGAATTAAGTGAAGTATCTAAGAATGAATATGTTGAATGGTTTTGCATAGGAGCTGAAAAAAACCTTACTCAAAATCGCGAATGGTTGCAAACTCTATATGGGAAGTATAAACTCGGTGTAATTAGTAACAATTTTGGGAATACGGAAGGTTGGTGTAATGATTATCAACTCACACCGTTGCTTGATGTAATTGTTGATTCAACCGTGTTAGGTATTTCAAAACCAGATCCGGGAATATTTGAGTCAGCATTATCAGAATTACAAATCTCTCCTGAGGAATCTATATATATTGGTGATAGTTATAAGGCAGATATGGTAGGGGCAAAAGGAATAGGTATGTGGACTGCATGGATGGTAGGAAATCAACAAAAAGAGTGTTTAGACTTATCTGTGGTGGATGTACAACTTTCACATCTACATGAATTGACTGATTTCCTTTCAACACAGAGCAGATAGTAAGGAAGTCAATGTTGAATATAATTAATTTCAATATAGCTGATCTGGTTTAATACCTATATCTCTGAAGAAATATTGATTTTGGATTATAATTTATTCGATCTATAGGTTCGTGGTAGTGTATCGGTCTATACTAATATAGTATCAATAATACTATATTCACATAATTATTTATTCATATTCATTTACACCTTTCCATTTTTCTTCCACTCACTTACATTCTAATCTTACCAAACCAGAGATTCCAATATGTCAAGATATATAATAAGTATTACATTAGTTATCAGCCTTCTAATTGGTTTAGTTTCAGCCGAAAAGGAGGAAGCCACTGTCAAAATAGATGAAACTGTCAAAGAGTGGAGCCTTAAAGATACAGAGAATAATATGACATCTTTTACACAATTAAGGGAAGATAAGAAGAGCGTAGAACAGAATGGCAAAGATAAGAATATCATTGTGTTGGTTTTCATGGCAACACAATGTCCTGCAGCAGATGACTATGTTGAACGTATATTGAAATTGTATGAAGATTATAAAGAGAAAAAAGTACAATTTGTCGGTATTCACTCTAACAAACATGAGACTATTGATGAAATAAAAAAATATCAGAAAAAGTATAAATTTGAATTTCCTATTCTAATTGATACAGAAAATAAATTAGCTGACTATTTTCAAGCCAGAAGAACTCCAGAAGTATTTCTTATTGATGAATCAAAGATTCTTAGGTACAGAGGTGGTATAGATGATAGTCGAAAGACACCAAAAATACATTATTTATCCACAATTTTAAAATATATAATTGATGGCAAACCTATACCTGAAAAAGAAAAAAAAACAAGGGCGATTGGTTGTACAATTAAAAGAGTTAGAAAAACTGGTATCGACCGAACCCCATAATTTATGTTTGTGACTCTATGTTCGTAAATGACTCTTTTTAAATTAATTGGTAAGTAGATGAAACACATTTTGAAAATAATCCTACAAGTATTTCTGTCTATTATCTTCACATGTATCTTAGTTGTATTTCTTATTGTCTGTTTCGGTATAGGTGTAGCAGGTGGTTTCACATTAGGTTGTTGGGAAGATGTTGTTGCACTTGATATGGAAAAGTTAAAATATACAGAGGATACAAAGACCTGGCGTCAACATACTGAAATTTACTCCTCAGTCTGTGAAGTTCAACGTAAAGATACAACAAGATTCTTAATAGATAAATTACAACGGTTGGATTATGAAATGAAAGAGTCTGCTGATTCTGGTGTTTCTGCACAAGGGCAATATTCAATAAATCTAACAGGAACACAAGGAAAACAAAATGGATCAATTCAGGTTTTTTTAAGGGAATTTAAATATCCAAATATGGATGAAGAAACAAAAGCAAAACGCGTAAATTTAACTATAAAAGAAGGAAAAATAGAATTCATACAAGACGGTGCAGGAAATAGATTACGTAAATTTTTCCTTGAACCCGAGTTGATTGATGAATTTGCTGATACTGATACAGGTTCAACTCGTACTATTATCCCATTAGTTGAAATGCCCGAAAATCTTGTCAACGCATTCATTGCTATTGAGGATCACAGATTTTATCAACATTTCGGTATTGATGTAATACGACTAATTGGCGCTATGAGAGATGCCTTGCTTCGCAGATCTGTTCCAGAAGGGACAAGTACTCTTACACAACAGCTTACTCGGAATATATATCTGGGGGATGATTCAACTATCGTCCGAAAAGTGCGCGAGATGCTCCTTTCGTTTAGAATAGAGAAACAGTTATCAAAATCGCAGATTTTAGAAGGTTATTTAAACTTTATTGACTTAGGTCGGTTTGGTTCACAAACCCTCTATGGCGTACAGAAGGCATCAAAAGCATACTTTGACAAAGAAGTATCTGAACTTGAAATTGACGAATGTGCACTTCTGGCTGCGATTCCTAAAGCAACAACCGGGTATTCTCCTATTACAAATCCTGAAAATGCTAAAAAAAGACGTAATGTAATCTTAAATGCTATGCATAAAAACGGATGGATTACTCCACAAGAGTATCTCTTAAATCGTAAGAAACCCATAGCAGTTCAGAGTTCAACTAATACATTATTGAGACAAAGATACTATACTGCCGGACATTTTATTGATTATATACAATCGCTACTTAAAGACATTCCTGAATTAGAGAATAGCATTTATAAGGAAGGTTTGAAAGTTTATACTACTATAGATATGTCAATGCAGTTTGTAGCAATGAAGGCTGTGGAAAATCATCTACTTCAGTTAGATAAATCCACTCGATTACCAAATTATATTACAAATAAAGACAATCCTAAAGGTATTGATCCTATTAGGAATTATTTACAAGCAGGTCTTATATCAATTGATCCTAAAACAGGGCATGTTAAGGCTATGGTGGGAGGAAGAGATTACTTTATTACAAATAAGAGAAAACCTGGAATTAATAGTTTCAATAGAACTATTGGTACGAAATCTCAACCTTCACGTCGACAACCCGGGTCAGCCTTTAAACCTATCGTGTTTGCAGCATTACTTCAAGAACCATCACTTATTTCCCCTGCATCTATATTTGTTGATGAACCATGGGAGATCGAACATGTAATAGGACAAAAATGGAAACCAAGAAATTATAGTATGATATTCAAAGGTCCTGTTTCCTTACGTAATATTCTTAAGAGATCTATCAATATACCAACAGCAAAAGCAGCTTGGAATACACCAGATACTACGGATGGATATAAGGAAGGTATAGTTCGTACAATAGAACTTTCTAAGAAAATGGGGATTAAGACACCTATGGACCCAGCAAAACCAGCTTTAACCTTAGGTGCGTTTGGGATGACTATTCTGGAGTTGACTTCTGCCTATGGGGCTTTTGTAAATCGAGGTATAATTGCGGAACCTGTTTTCATTCAATATGTAACGGATGCAAAAGGAACACCTATCTATCCTCTTCCAAGTTATCAACAAAAACGAACACAAGTATTGGATGAAAGAATTGCATATCAAATTACCTCGTTTTTGGAAAGTGTCATCAATGCTGGGACTGGTATTAGAGCCATTTCTACAGATCATCCCTATCAGATTACCAGACCAATCGCAGGAAAAACTGGAACTACAAATGAAAATGTGGATGCATGGTTTGTTGGATACAGTACAGATCTTGTCACGGGTGTGTGGGTTGGACTTGATAAACAGAGACGAGGACTTCGTAATTACAATGAAGAAGGGGCTAAAGCTGCTTTACCAATCTGGGCGCGTTTTATGAAGGACGCATCCAGAGGACCTGAAAAACCTTTTCCTGTACCAGAAGGAATTGAATTCTGGGAAATTGATAACACTACAGGTTTATTGAAGAATAAAGATAAATGTCCACCAGAAAATATCAGTATGGAACCATTTCTGGTGGAGCAAGTTCCATCTAAAATCTGCGATAGACACTAATTATTGATTGGAAGTATATGAGAGAGAATATTGAAGCAAGGCCGACTGTTTCACCTATAAATATAAATCCAGATGTGCCTTCAAAACCCTTTGAATTAGTTTCGGATTTTGATCCTCAAGGAGATCAGCCTGAAGCAATAGAAAAACTGACAGAAGGGATTCTACGCAAGGATAGAGCACAAACATTATTAGGGGTTACTGGTTCTGGTAAAACCTTTACAATGGCACATGTAATTCAAAATATACAGCGACCAACTTTGGTGATTTCTCCAAATAAAACTCTCTCTGCTCAATTATATAACGAATTTAAAACTTTCTTCCCGCATAATGCCATACACTATTTCGTAAGTGATTACCAATATTACCAGCCTGAAGCATATATTCCTTCCACTGATACTTTCATTGAAAAAGATGTACAGATCAACGAAGAGATTACACGGATGCGTCTTGCATCTACTGCATCTCTTATGTCAAGAAGAGATGTTGTAATTGTGGCAAGTGTCTCTTGCCTATACGGTCTGGGGTCCCCTCGTGAATTCGAAAAACAGAAAGTCGATGTCAATATCGGGATGTCTATCAGACGAGATGAATTGCTACGATCATTAATTGATATACAATATGTTAGGAATGATGTTGACTTCTGGCAAGGAACATTCAGGGTAAGAGGTGACGTTGTCGAAGTATTTCCAGCCTATAGTGAAAGTGCATACAGAATTGAGTTGTTTGGTGATGAAGTTGATAGAATTTGTGAAATCAACACTATTACTGGAGAAATACTTGATAAACAAGAATCACTTGAGATCTACCCCGCTAAACACTTTATGACTGATGATGATATTTTCGAAGAAGCATTGGTTAATATAGAACTTGAACTACAAGAACGAATTGTGACATTTGAAAAAGAAAATAAATTGTTAGAAGCACAACGCATAGAACAACGTACGCGTTATGATTTGGAAATGTTAAGGGAAGTTGGATATTGTTCAGGCATTGAGAATTATTCAAGACATTTAACAGGTTTGAATCCTGGTGAAGCTCCCTATTGTCTGCTAAATTATTTTCCAGAAGATTTTATGCTGTTTATTGATGAATCCCATGTTACTATACCACAATTAAAGGGGATGTATCGTGGAGATAGAGCCAGAAAACTTACTCTTGTTGATTATGGGTTTCGTTTACCCTCTGCATTAGATAACCGTCCATTACAATTTGAAGAGGTTGAGAGATACTTAAATCAAGTAATTTATGTTTCAGCAACACCCGGTAGTTATGAAATGGAAGAGGGTGGACAAATTGTTGAACAGATCATCCGACCTACTGGATTGATAGATCCACAAGTTTCTATACATCCCGTTAAAGGTCAAATTGACCATCTAATAGGTAAAATACATGAACGGGTAAAAATGAAGCAGAGAGTTCTTGTCACCACATTAACAAAACGGATGGCAGAGGATCTAAGTGAATATCTAATTGAAGCAGGAATACGTGCTAATTATATGCATTCTGAGATTGATGTATTTGATCGCGCACGGATTCTAATGGAACTACGGAAGGGTGAATATGATGTGTTAATTGGAATTAACCTATTACGAGAAGGTCTTGATTTACCTGAGGTGTCTTTAGTTGCAATTCTGGATGCGGACCGTCCTGGGTTTCTACGTTCGGTTACTTCACTGGTTCAAACATCTGGTCGTGCTGCCAGAAATGTCGATGGACAAGTGTTATTATACGGGGACACCATCACTGAAGCTATGGCAGAAGCTATTGCTGAGACAAAGAGACGAAGAGAAATACAACTGGCATACAATCAAGAGAATGATATTACCCCTGCAACCATTCAAAAGGCAATTGAGATGCTAATTGCTGAATCACATGAAGAATATGTGACTGATAAGAACGAACCAGATTTTCCTGATATAATTGAAGAGAGTAGTATTGAAGAAATAGATACGATTGTCGTTGATCTTACGCGTCAGATGCAAAAAGCTGCTGTTGAACTCGACTTTGAACTTGCAGCAACTTTACGAGACCAAATCTCAGAATTAAAAGATAAATTAAATGAACCAGAAATTGAAACAGCAGAATAACTTGTCCTTGTACAAAAAATTTAATTCCTGAATCATTACTTATTATCTTGCATATCAATAAAGAATTTGATAATATTAGTATATGAAATATAGTATATTTCATATATGATTTAATACTTATAGGAAGGTCTCTTCTATGTTTGTATGTATAGCTTGTGGTTATTTGTGGAAAGAAGCAGATGAACCCCCTGATGAATGTCCTGCATGTACTGCACCTAAAGAAAAATATATTCCTTATGATGATAGAGCAGAAAGATGGGTCAAGAGAGCTGTAGCTGCTCATGTAATGTATCCAGATGAAGAAGGTGCTGATCTTAGAGCAGAGAATTCTGCACTTTCATCACATATTAGATTCGCTTTGGTAGGATTGCTTGGGGATATAAATAAAGAATAAGAAAGAACGCTCCGGTATTCCTATCGGGGCTTCTTTTTGTCTAAGTCGTTATTTCGTAAGAAAGTTATAAATCTGTTCATTTGAATATATAATTATACAAACTTCGGAATAATTACATTCTACTAAACAAAATGAGTAAAACTCGGAAGTTATTATGAAATATATACACGGATTTCTGATGCTACTACTGATGATCTTACCAGTAATCGCATCAGCACAAGACCTTGAAGACAGAGTCGTCGAACATCTCTATCCAAATGGTCTGAAATTATTGATGATTGAGCGTCATACCTCCCCTACAATTGCACCTTATATTCTTTTTAAAGCTGGTTCAGTAGATGAGTCTGATGATGCACGAGGTATTGCACATATGTTAGAGCATATGCTGTTTAAGGGTACAAATACTATTGGTACGAAAGATTATGACCAAGAAAAAGTAATACTTGCAGAAATTGATCGAATTGGAGACGCGTTAGATAACGAACGTGCAAAAGGATCCAGAGCAGATGAGAATAAGATCAAAGAGTTTGAAGAAGCCTTAACTAAACAGCAAGAAATGGCTGATGAATGGACTATTGCTGGTGAATATACAGAGATCTACACCCAACACGGCAGTACTGGATTCAATGCTGGTACATCAGTTGACTATACGATTTATACTGTTGAATTACCATCAAATAAACTGGAATTATGGGCGATGCTTGAATCAGATAGACTAAAAAATAACGTCTTACGGCAATTTTATGTCGAGAGGGAAGCCGTAAAAGAAGAACGGAGAATGAGTGTGGATTCCCGTCCTGGAGGAAAACTGTATGAGCAGTTTATGGCATCCGCCTTCACAGCACATCCATATGGAATGCCGATAATTGGATGGCCCTCTGACATTGCAATGCTTAATAGAAAAAAGGCAGAAGAATTCTTCAAAATACATTATGCTCCAAATAACTCTGTTATGGTCATTGTAGGGGACATCAACATCGAAAAAACAATTGAATTGATTGATAAATACTTTGGAGACATTCCTTCACAGCCTCTTCCTAAAGAGGTTACTGTAGATGAACCAATGCAAGAGGGAGAACGAAGAATTGAAGTTGAGTATGATGCTGAACCCCAAATGATGATTGGTTTTCATAAACCAACAATACCTAACTTTGATGATTATGTGTTTGACATGATTAGTGCTATTTTGTCTGATGGACGTACATCACGTTTCTACAAAAACATTGTCGAAGAAGGAATTGCTGTTTCTGCCAATACAATCAACGGATATCCTGGAGCTCGTTATGACAATCTTTTCGTCGTTAGTGCTACTCCACGCTCACCCAATACCACGGCTGATGTAGAAAAGGCAATTTATGCTGAGTTAGAACGTCTAAAAACTGAACCTGTAGAGGAGAAAGAATTTAAAAGAATCCTTAAGCAAATTGATGCATCTTTTATACGCGGATTAAGTTCTAATGCAGGTATGGCAAACCAGCTTACTTTCTATGAAGGTATTGCGGGGGATTGGCGATATATTCTAAATTGGCGAAAGAAAATGTATGAGATTACGCCTGAAGATATTATGAAGACTGCCAATACCTATTTCAAAAAATCTAATCGTACCGTGGCTACTATAGTAAAGAAGGAACAATCTGAGATTACTGAGACAGAAGGGGAGGAGAGTGAATAACAATGTCAACAAAATCTATAAGAATAATTTCTGGTTCACTCATTCTATGTTTAATAATTTTCGGTTCATCTTCTATTAATGCAAAACCACATGATGAACTTATCTATGAACCTATACAGTTTAAACCACCTGTTCCACAAAAACATACCCTATCAAACGGTATGGAGTTGTATTTAATTGAAGACAACGAGTTACCTGTGTTTGACATCAGTGGTCTTGTGAAAACTGGCACAATCTACGACCCCGCAGATAAAATTGGATTGGCTTCTATTTTTGCAAGTGTGATGCGTACTGGGGGAACTGTATCCCGTGAACCTGATGCATTAAATGAAGAACTTGAATCTATGGCAGCATCTGTTGAGATTGGTATGTCTCCTGAATACGGTTCTGTAAGTCTATCTACATTAGCAGAGGATATTGATAAAGGTTTAGAAATTTTCGCAGACGTATTACGTAACCCAGCATTTCGAGAAGAGAAATTAGATTTACGCAAGCAACAAGCTATTGAAGGTATCCGAAGAAGGAATGATAACCCAATCCAATTAGCATGGCGCAACTTTTCTGAAATCTTATTCGGAAAAGATCATCCTTTTGGTTGGTATTCAGAAATAGAGACTGTGGAGAGTATATCTGTCGAGGATCTAAAAAAATTCCATTCAATGTATTTTCACCCAAACAATATCATGCTTTCTATTACAGGGGATTTTGAAACAGAATCGTTAATCACAAAACTTGAGAATGCCTTTGAAGGATGGGAGAAATCAGAGATTGATATCCCAGATATCAAAAATGTTGAAAGGGAACGTTCCTCTTCGGTTCATTATATTCATAAAGAATTACCCCAAACAACAATGTTGATTGGACATATAGGTATAAAACGTAAACCTGATTTTCCAGATCTGTTCGCATTACGTGTAATGAATGATATTCTTGGCGAAGGTGGTTTTACTTCACGATTAATGAGTCAGGTACGAGAAAAACATGGTCTTGCTTATATGGTTGGAAGTATGATGCAAACAAGCCTATATACCAATCCGGGGGAGTTTTTTGCATATTCACAAACACGTGCTGAAAAGACTTCTGAAGCAATTACCCTCATAATTGATATTATCCAAGGGATGCGTGATTCACCTGTATCTGAGGAAGAGTTAAACCGTACAAAAGATTCACTTATTAATTCCTTTGTTTTTAGTTTCGAGAGTAGTTCTCAAATTGCATTTCAACAGATGATGTTAGATTATCGTGGATTTGCACCTGGGTTTCTTGAAACATTTACCGATAATATTGCTAAAGTCACGGCTGTAGATGTTCAAATGGTTGCTCAAAAATACCTACATCCTGATGCTCTGACGATAGTCACTGTTGGTAATAAGGAGAATTTTGACCGACCCTTAGACGAATTCGGTGATGTTAATGATATAGAAATTAGACTACCCGAACCACCACCTATTGAACCTATACCTGAAGCCAGTGAAGCAGATTTTATAAAAGCAAAGGAAATTCTTGCTGCAGTCGTTAATGCTCATGGTGGTTGGGAGGCTATTAAAGATGTAACTTCAGTTGTGTCTCAAGGGAAAGCAAAATTTGCACAAATGGGTGGAATAGAGATGGATATAAAGGTATCCTCATTGTATCCAGATAAATTGCGCCAAGATATGGTAACACCACAAGGTAATATGTCTATACTTTTCAATGGGGAATCTGCAATCATGGATTCTCCTATGGGGAGTCAACCATTACCGCCTGAAATGGTTGTTTCATTGAAAGATGTTACTTTTAGAGATGTTATTCCTCTTCTTCAGAATTTATCCAACAATGACATTCCTATTCAATATTCTGGTTCTGAAGAGTTAGATGAAAATGTTGTTTCAGTGCTTCTCTTAACGCAACCTTCTGGGGAATCGCTAAAGATATATGTAAGTAATGAAACGAATCTAATTCTAAAGTATGCATTTAGTGAAACAGAATTGGGGACGAGTATGGATAAAGAGACAATCTTCTCGGATTATAGAGACGTTGGTGGAATTCAGATCGCATACAATGTTATACAGAATGTCAATGGAGAAGTATATACAGAATCACGATTAAATTCTGTTGAGATTAATGTTGAATTGAATGAATCCCTCTTTGAGACATCTCAATGAAAAAACTTGATCTACGTGTTCGATATTTTCAAGATAGTACACCTGCAGATGAACCATGTCGTGAAACAGCATTCATTCGACGTGAGTTCGATATGCCGTTGCCTATTCAAGAAACTGCATTGATACTTGTAGATTTATGGAATGTCCATTTCATTGAAACATGGATTGAACGTGCTAAACAGGTAACTATTGATTGTATTGTTCCGGTTATTGATGCTGCTCGTAATGTAGGTATGACGATTATTCATGGTCCATCCCCTCCCGTTGCAGAACAATATCCACAGCTAAAACGACACAAACCACCTGCACCCTCTACACCTCCATCCTGGCCACCATCTGAGTTTCGAGGTCGACAAGGGGATTACAATATCTACCGTGGTCCGAGAAACCAACCCCCTGGGATTGGGGTACATTGGGATAAACTTGCTTCCCAACTATCAATGTCTCCTGCTATTGAGGTAAGAGATGAAGACTATGTCATTGCAACCGGACAACAACTTCAAGATCTCCTTGAAGAAAAACGGATACTTCACTTAATTTATGCTGGATTTGCAACAAACTGGTGTGTAATGGGAAGGGATTACGGTATCAGGTCTATGTCAAGATATGGGTACAATATGATTATCCTACGCGATGCAACCACTGGTGTTGAGTTTCCTGATACTTATGAGAATTTATTTACGACTGAGATAACTATCCGTGAGGTAGAACAACAATATGGGTTTAGTGCCTCAAACACAGATTTCTTTAATGCTGTTGAGAATGTATAACATACCCTTGACACGATAAGTATCCTATCATAGGATTAGGTATATAAATGTTGATTCCATGCCGAATCTTATGCAGTTTTGCCGATTACTTTTATACCTAAGTTGCTTAGAATTATAAACCGTTTATTTCCACTTATCGTCCAATATAATAGTAGATGGATCACCTAACCCATATATTGGAAAATCATAATCCTTCGTTATAAGAATTCCATTGTATGAAGTAGCCGGTAGAGATTTTTGAAGTTTCTCTATATCTAATATTCTACCTTTTCCAATAACTGAGATCATAGGTAATTTTCGGACAGAGACTTGATCAGTATGCGATATACTTGCGTAAAAAAGTCCTGAATTCCTTTTTAACTTTCTTATCACCACCCAATGTGTTTTATCAAACCCAATTGGTGCGATTTTACCTGAACTATCTTCAACTTCCTGTAATCGGAGAAATTGTACAATGATTGCTAAGTCATTCTTAGGTGGTGGATCAGCTGCCAATCTAAACAAGGCTGTGTCGTCCAGGATACTTTTCTCTAATTCTTCATCGTCAAAATCTACTATCCATCCTGAACCTTCGATAGGAACTCGTTCAATTTTAATACTTGGGATTTGCTCCTTATTATCTTCTAAATTGATTTCATCTGAACCGCATCCTAACAGTATATGTGATATAATGATGAATGGTATAATATAAAAAGAAATGATAAGAAAGTTGAATTTAGTTGGTATCATTATGATTTATCTACCATCAGTAATTTGAATGATTAGATATAATAGGAGAGGATATATTACTCTCCTATTATATCATCTAAGAATTATTGTTCTGTATTCAACACAGAATCATACAGATAAAAAGACAACTACTCAAGACTATTTAATCCATCAATAATCTGTGCTGATCTTGTACGATGTCCGAACCTTTCACCAACATCACTCCACGCAATTTTACCATTTTCATTAATAATGAATGTTGCAGGACGTGCAAAAATATTAGCAGGTGCTTGAAGAACATTGTAGGCATTAATAGTCACTAAATCCTCATCGCTTAGGACAGGATAGGCATTATTAATTTTATCTCGAGAGTTTCCAGCACCAATTTTTGTATCACTACTAATCGCAATTAGTTCTGCAGCACCAGCATTCTTTATATTTTGATATCCATCTCGCAGCTCACTGAGCTGCCCTTGACAGACTGGTCAGGTGGATGTGGCATAAAATGCTATTACCAACTTCTGTCCTGCATAATTGGAAAGAGAGTAGATCGTTCCGTCAGCATCAGGAAGAGAGAACTCAGGTGCAGTTGCTCCAATTGCCAACCCATCTCCAAGGGGTAATGGATCTGGTTCAGGGGTTGTTTCCTCCATTGTTGGTTCAGGATCCATCTCTACGGTCATTTCTGGTTCAACAGGCATCTCTGGTGTGGTTTCTTCATCAGGTGGTGATACCTCAACGGTCATCTCAGGTGTTTCTACAACCGGGGGTGAAACTTCAGTAGTCATTTCTGGTGGAACTGTTTCTTCTGGTGGTGTAACTTCCGTATTAATCTCAGGTTCGGCAGTTGGAGGTTCCGGGGTTGTTTCAACGGGTTCAGGTGTAGTTTCAACAGGTTGACCAATAACATCCTCAACTACATCTTTCTCAAAACACGCAGTAATAATTACCATTGATGCAATTATTACAACACAGACAATCATACTTAATAAATTAGGTTTCATATTCATCTCTCCTTACATAATTTCTAAATTCTGTACTTCTATTTTAACATGTACGGTATTCATTGTCTACAAAAGACATTATAAATCAATTCTCTTGTCATATTGATCTTATATCTCATTATGAATTCTAAATTCCTCAAATCTTAGTCTTGAATTCTTTGATAGGGATTCGGTGGCTTGGAATCTTTGTTCTTAATGGCTGTTGATTCGGGAGGAAAGTCATAACAAACTATCCCATCTTTCATTGCCCAATAACAATTCTGTATCCCTCTTTTTCTCTGACTCATGATTTCTGGGTTAGTCCATACCCCTGCAACAGCAATACGACTTTTATCGCTTGTATTCGGAGGACTGTAGTGCCACATATTGCTATGCCAGAACACCACATCACCAGTATCTAATTCAATGTGATGAATACCATTCTTTAAAATCATTTCCTGAACACGTTCACGCGGAAGTTCTCCATGAATACTATCAGAATATAGTACATGTTCTACAATCTCAGTCTTATGACTCTTAGGTATAAACTGCATACATCCGTTTTCCTTGGTAGCGGGTTCAAGAGGAATCCAAAAATTGAATGGTTCAGTTTCACCATCTCTCCAAAGTCCATTATCTTGATGCCAAGGTGTTGCACTACCTGTTCTGGGGGGTTTTAAGAAGCAACTATTGTACTTAACAATTATATCCTTACCAAGAAAATAACGAGCGATATTTAGGAGTTTTTCACCCGCATGGATATTGTGCCAAATGAGAGGTGACTGTACACAAAAATTTGCAAGTTTACGGTAGCGTGCAATTCTCCCTTGTGGTGTATCCTTCATAGGATTCATCGGGTCAAAATCTACAAACTTCCCCGGTTCGGGCAGCATAATTACATTCCTCAAAACACCACGTAATTCTGCAGCAAGATCCTTATCAATTACATTTCGAAGAATGAAGTATCCCTCATTATCATATTGAGATTTCTGTTCTTTGGATGGAAGCCAGTGATTCATCAACAATTACTCGAAATATGAGGTTAAAAATAAAAAAATGACCAATCTTGTAACCAATATTAACAATTAAACGTAGTCATTTAAAAATGGTATTTATCTCGATAAAACATTGCTGTTATTGGGATCACAAGAAATTAGAAAATTCACTAATTAATTGTTACCTATAATGATGTAAAAACAAAAAATAGGTTACAAGAAAATTTAGCAGAATTTTCATGACTTGTCAATCTTGTAAATATTTCATTATTCCAATAATAGTGTTAATTCTTCATGATCTACTCTAATTGGAACGTAAATGCTAACAAAAGAAATGGTTGAAGATGCTCCTATTGATCCAGGGGTATATCTATTCCACGGAGCATCCGGTAAAATATTATATATCGGCAAAGCGAAATGTCTACGTAAACGTGTACGTTCTTATATACATAATGTCAAAAATCGTAGATCGAAGATTAAACGGCTAATCCGTTGGACTGAATCCGTACAATACCAAATTTGCCAGTCTGAACAAGAAGCTCTCTTCCTTGAAGCAAGACTCATAAAGAAATACCTACCTTCCTATAATTCTGCACTCAAATGGGGTACACAAACTTGGTATATAAGAATTACTATGGATGAAGATTATCCACGACTGGAGAGAGTTCCCGAAATTCAAGAAGATAGTGCTGAATACTTTGGACCCTTATCAAGCAGAAGATGGACTGATGAAGCTATAGATGTACTACAACGGATATTTATGGTACGAACATGTCAGGAGAAAATCGAACCAACCCCCGGTTATCGGGCATGTCTGCAATATGATATGAAACGCTGTTATGCACCATGTGCAGCATTAATTACGCGTGAGTTTTATCGAGATATGATGGTGAATATTTTGAATCTACTCGAAGGGGAATATGAAAAAGTCCAGACCGATTTAATAAATAAGCGTAATAGTGCATCTACATTACTGCAGTTTGAAAAAGCAGCTGCAATTCAACAACAGCTTGTTAGATTACAAAAGGTGTTTCCCTTCCTTGATGCACATAGACATCAACCGGAAACAGATCGAAAGAAAATACGAGAAGAAATAGCTGAAGCCAAAATCCAAGTTTCCAATCAAATCGAGATGCCATTCTAAACATGATATGATTTAACTAACTATTCTCTAATTGTTCAACCTGTTATTGATTAAATACACATCTCCTATAATATATGATTTATTTTATTAAGTTGCTATTTAACAATTTATATGCTATTATGATGATTAAACTAAAGGAGGTATCACGATGTATATAGCGAAATTTGCGCTGATTACGCTCGTGGCCTTTGCAATCCTGACAGGCTGTGGTATGGTTAACAAACAGGCTGAAATGTCTGAAACCACAACAATGGCAGAAGCTGAAGGTACAGCATTAAAAGCTGCTGAACCAGAAAGTTCTGCCTATCAGGAAGTGACTTTTACAGTGGAGGGCATGACATGAGGCTCATGTCCCGGTATAGTGCAGGATGCACTAAGTAAGGTCACAGGGGTCTCAGAAGTTGTCAGTGTTAGTAGAGATACTAAGTTAGTAGTCGTAAAAATTGAAAAGGGTAAAGTTACCAGCGATTCATTGATTAAAGTAATTGATGATGCTGATCCGCGTTTTACGGCATCACTTGCTAACTAACCACTATTTAGGGCGAGTTATCTCGCCCTTCTTTTTTATTGAATTCCAAAATTTGATTAACACATATAATAGTTTTATGGTTATTCATAAGGAGTTTAAGGATACGATCATGATTAATAAAGTTTGTATTAGTTTTCTTATGTTGTTGCTTATCATGGGTTGTGCAAATCAACAACAGGAGGAAGCAGAGAATACACAAGAAGCAGCTGTTGAAGAAGTAAGTCTAACTGTAACAGGTATGACATGAGGCGCATGTACAAGTAGAGTGCAGGATGCACTTGCAAAGGTTACCGGTGTCACAGAAGTCGTTTCTGTTTCAGAAGTGGAGAACAAAGCTGTTGTCAAGGTTGAAAAAGGTAAAGTTGAGACAGCAGACTTAGTTGCTGCTGTTGAAGGAATTGAAGAAGTTGATGGAAAACCACGTTTCCCCGCAAAGGCTTCTGAATAGATTTCTTAATCTACTGTTTTCATTCATCAATTACCTTGATTTTGATCTAACATAAGTTAATGACTAATAATCCTCATAGACTGGTTTGTCTATGAGGATTATCTTTTGTATGAATAAATGAAAACAATAACAATTCTACTGCAATTAATAATAATTTCTACTTCACATATATATTCTATGGAAAAAACAACCAGTATTTGAGAAGATTGATCCTTATTTAGCCACACCCGCTCCAGGGCATCTATATGAGATTCCTGTTGTTATCATGAGATTTTTACCAACCAAAGATGGTATAAATCTCGATGTTAATAAAGCACCAGATTTCTGGGATTTAGGGGAGATGACTATAGAGGAACTGAAGACAAAAATTGATATATATGACAAACGAATTAAATTTATGCTTGAAGAAGGTACACGGTTTAGAGGGTATAAGAATTCGTCTGCTGTTCCATCTATCGGTTATCGTGTTGTAGAATATATCACAATTTATGAACAGACTCCTAAAGGTGGAGTGAATAGTCGCTTAGAAGATGGTACACCCTTATATTCACCTAATTACCACAAGATATTTGAACGGTTCAACATAGAGCACTACATAAATAATTTAGGTGTAAAAGAGATATGGATATGGATGGGCGGTGTAAACTCCGATTTTCCATGTTATGATCCAAAAATACATAAACCTGAAGATTTCAGAAACTGGTGGGAATCCAATATGTCAAGTCCAATTACAGGAGATATATCCAACAGTAATCGTGATAATAATGATCTACCCATCTATAATTCTACATATACAGTCTATGGACAGAATTTTAGGCGCAGTCATGCTGAAGCTGTACATAATCACGGTCATCAATTGGAAGCAATTCTGAGTCATGTGGATCATTTACAGTTTGGCAATACAGATCTATTCTGGAAGAAATTCGTTGGACAAGATGAGGATGGGGATTTCATTACTGGACGTGCTGGATGGACACACATGCCACCGAACACTACGAAACACTATGACTATACCGATACGATGACTCTTGTGGAAAGTGATATTGAAGATTGGACACCAGATAATAGTGGTGAGAAAAAGTTAGTAAACGTGGATACATACGCTAATTTAAAATATCATTGGCTTGAAGAGAATACTGATGAAATACCACAATTTATCGAATCACAATGGTATATATACTGGATGCAAAATATGCCGGGATATAAGAATGGTATACAGTATGAAAAAACAGAGATGTCCAATTGGTGGATCTTTACTGCAGATTGGGATAAAGCAATTTCATCAGAATTAGGTTTAGTTTCAAAACCCTAATTTTTTGGTGTCTTATAGAATATTTCAGATGATCTTCCTAAGACTGTGGAATCTTTAATTTTTAAAACTATACGAATAAATCAATTCTTTATCAAACTACTGTGTCTTACTAAATATTGGATTTTCAAGAATAGATTGAACTTCGTAGATCGAACCCTTCTTATCAGAGTAGGGTTCAGGCATTCTAACAGGTGTTGAAACAACTCGTGGTTGGTTCGTGGGTTGACCTTGAATAATGAAATCATTGAATGTATCCCAATCGGGAATGCCTTTTAGGGGCCATGCATCCACAGCACAATATTGAAATAGTAAGAGACGACGAGGTTGATCAGAAGTATTTGGAGCAGAACCGTGTAAAGCACGAACATGGTGAAGTGTAATACCACCGGCTTTAATCTCAATGGGGACAGCCCCCTCAGGTGTGAAATCTGGTTCTGTAACAGCTCCCACAAATGCTCCATTTTGATGATGGTCCAACGTGGGACCTTTGTGTGAGCCAGGAATTACCATCAATGCACCATTTTCAACAGTCATATCATCAATGACTACACCCACAGCAAGTAAATCATCATTCGTATGTGGATAAAATGCCCAATCCTGATGCCATTCAACTGGACTCCCAAACTCAGGATATTTCATATTCAGTTTATGACCATTGTATCGTAGGTCATCACCAATTAGTTGTCCCACAATACCTAATATGTTAGGATGACGAAGCGTTTGATCATAGATTGTGTGATATAGACAAGGACTTTTAATACGACGGACTTGTGGATTTTCTGGAGAGTGACCCGGTTCCAAATCGAAAATATCGTTATGTTCTGTTACTTCTCTCGATTTTTCAACAAATTCATCTGTAACACGTCGAAGTGCATTAACCTCTTCCTCGGATAGTACTCCTTCTACACCTACATATCCATTCTTATTATATGAATCAATTTGTTCCTTTGTTAGCATCAGGTCGTCTCCTAAATTGATGTATTTAAAAATCTAATTTATTGAAAGATTTATCTAATTGTATCTACTACTTCTTGCGTTTCCTTTTAGGTCTTCTTTATGTTTCTTTAGTCAGAAAAAATGATCTTATCACAAAGTACTATATACCTTGAACCTGTACAGACGGGTTCAAAATCCCAAAATATATCTGTATCCCGATCATCATAATAAACACCCAACACTCCCCATTTTGGTCCTGGTTCTTCTGACGAGATGATTTCAAATGTCTTAACATCTTGAAATTCAACACATACATACCTTTTGTCTTTTTTTCCATAGTAATAGGTGTCCATTGTAAGAATGATGGTTTTTTCTGCATCCCCAATCATAGACTTACCATCCTCTTTAAATGTTCTATAGTTGTCAAACTTAATATCTATTCCAGCGACATAATTATCATGAAAATGGTTATAATGTTGTAGTGCAATCTCAAGTTCGTCAGAATTATTGGATTCAAATCTTGTATTCATGTAAGCCTACTTCAGAATTAATGATTGCTGTAATACCTATACTTTCAATATCTATCTAATATAGTGTTGTAATTTTACACAATATTTGGCATTATTGCAATTATATTCTATCCCAGGAGTTTCTCATAAATGCCCTGTATTTTATGTACATGTTGATCTATACTAAATTGAGATTTAGCATGTTCTCTTGCAGCCAAACACATTCTATTATATAAAGCAGGGTTACGAATTAATTGTATAATTCTGTCACTCATCTGTTCAATTAAATCTGTATGAATTACCCATCCAGTCGTTCCATCAACAATCATATCAGAAGCACTTCCAATTGAATTTGCAACAACAGGTTTACCTGATGCCATTGCTTCAGCAATTACACTTCCTGCAGATAGAGTGACAAGTATATTAATTTCTTTCATGTATATTGGCATATCATTTCTATAACCCGTAAAAGATACAACTTTCTCCAAACCATAATCTGAAATTGAATCTATGACTTCTTTGTAATATCTCTGATGTTTTGGTATATCAAGTACATCTCCTATAATTTTGAATTTAACTTTTTCACACTGTTTGTTAACTTTGCTGGCAATTTTAATAAATTGTTTCTGCTGTTTAAATGGCTCAATTCTACCTACAATTCCTATTGTAAATTCAGCACTTGATTCCTGTTCTTTTGACTGTTTTGAAGTGAATTCGTTGGTATCCACACAGTTTAAGATGATTTCAATTTTATTGTTTGGAATACCATAATTAATGAGAGGGGATTTACTCTGTTCTGAAATTGAGATTGTATAATCTAATTCATCAAAGCAATACTTCGAAACCTGATCAATTGTAAGCAAATTGCGTACATGAGAAATGACAGGTATGTTCAATTGTTTCTTCAATTGTAGAATGTATGGATTAAACCAAGAATCGGATGTATGGACTATCTGTATATTTTGCTTTTTAGCAAGATTTGTTAACTTTGTGGTTGCAACACTTCGTGTGAAACGTGAGATGACTTTACGCCAATGAGGTAGATGAATAATAAAAGATGGGATACCTACTTCCCTTACTTGGTCAGCAAATACCCCATCTTCAGGAAAAACTACAATTGGTTGATATTTTGTTCGATCTAAATGTGTAAGAAGATAGTAAAGCTGTTTTTCTCCCCCACCGATACTTGCACCAGTATGGCTAAGGTAAAGAATAGGTTTCATCTAATAATATTCATTTTAAACTAACATTAAACAGGAAAATCAAGATGTTGTTCTTTGAAAACTTGACTGACAGATCTGTGTTGATGTACTCTCAATATTGCAGCCGCAAGTAGGGGAGCAATTGATAGAACCCTAATTTTTCCATCCAATTGTTTTTGGGCAGGGATCGGTATAGTATCAGTTACAACGACTTCTCGAATTGAAGGATGTTGAAGTCTCTCTAAGGCTGCTCCAACAAATACACCGTGAGTGATACTAACATAAGCTGGCTGTGCCCCTGCTGCAGCCAATGCCTGTGCCTGCTGATGGATACTACCACCTGTTGCTATTTCATCGTCTATTATGATGGGTGTTTTTCCTTCTACTTCACCGACAAGTTCAACAAATTTTACATCTTGTCCATTATTACCATTTCTACGTTTATGCATTATAGCTAACGGAAGCCGTAGGATATCAGAATATTTCTCGGCTAATTTCGCTCGACCAGCATCAGGAGCAACTATAACTCCATTTTCAATGTCTTTCTCTTTAAAATAGTTTGCTAATGTGGTAAGTGCTGTTAAATGATCCATCGGAATATCAAAGAAACCTTGAATTTGTGGGACATGTAAATCAATACCCATCACACGACTTGCCCCAGCAGTTGTCAAGAGATTGGCAACAAGCTTAGCACTAATTGGTTCACGTCCAGTAGTTTTATGATCTTGTCGCGCATACCCGAAGTATGGAATAATTGCTGTAATCTGTTTAGCAGATGCTCTTTTCATTGCATCTATTGTAATGAGAAGTTCCATCAGGTTTTCATTCGCGGGTTCACAAGTCGGTTGTATGATATATATATCTGTACCACGTATACTTTCTTCTATCTGAACACGGGTTTCACTATTCGGGAATGGACCAATTGAAATTTTACCGAGGTTAACGCCTAAAATCCCTGCGATTTCTTTTCCTAAAGCAGGATTCGCTCGTCCTGCAAATAAGCGAAAATCGCTGCGAACTTCTTGATCTATCAATGAAGACATGCCAAAATCTCCTAAGTTTGATTTGAGTTGCATTACTTTTCAACTCAACTGTTTCACATTAAATTAAGGATTCACCAGTCATTTCTGAGGGTTGAGGTAACCCCAATAGATTAAGCACTGTCGGTGCAATATCTGCAAGTCGTCCACCTGAACGAAGTTCTTTTCCCTGAGATTTATCATCAACAATTATTAAATCAACATCATAGGTTGTATGTGCAGTATGAATTCCACCTGTCTCTGGATCTATCATCTGCTCACAATTACCATGATCCGCAGTAACAACGAGAGACCCACCCTTGTTTAATACTGCCTTGACAATCTGTCCAACACCAGTATCCACTGCTTCAACTGCTTTGATAGATGCTGAGAGTGAACCTGTGTGACCTACCATATCTCCATTTGCATAATTTAAGACTAATAGATCGTATTCTTCAGAGTCTATTCTTTTTAACATTTCCTGTGTAACTTTTGGAGCTGACATTTCCGGTTTCTGATCGTATGTAGTAACATCACGAGGAGATGCGATAATTTGTCGGTCTTCACCTTTATATGGTTCGTCTCGATAGTCATTAAAAAAGAACGTTACGTGAGGGAACTTCTCAGTTTCTGCACAACGAAATTGGGTTAAACCTGCATCACTAACATATGAACCAAGGGTATTCTGCATCTTTGGTGGCTTTTTAATAGCCGCTGTAACCGGCATACCTTGTTCATATTCGGTCATTGTTATAAAGTTAACGCTTAATTTACAATTCCGTTTAAAACCCATCTGACGTGTAACACCGTCTTTACCTTCACCTTCATAGGGAAATGTCTCTAAACAAAATGCCTTTGCTAATTCCCTTGGACGATCTCCGCGGAAGTTATAAAATATGACAGAATCACCATCTGAAATACGTGGTAACTGCTTACCATCTTCCCCTAACACAACGGTTGGTCGAACAAATTCATCTCCTTTTTGATTATCATCATCAGGATTATCATAATAATCACGATATGCCATTGATGCTTTTTTAACAGAGGAATTACTACCTTCTGTCAAAAGACGATATGCTATTTCAACCCGTTCCCATCTATCATCTCGATCCATGGCATAGAATCTTCCGATGACTGATGCAATTTTTCCTACTCCTATCTCTTTTAATTTGACTTCAATTTCTTCACAGAATTTAATTCCAAGATCAGGTTGGCAATCTCGTCCATCACTAAAATTGTGTATTAGGACTTGTTCCTTCTTTAATCCATGTTTTTTTGCAAGTCTAACCAGAGCGTATAAATGTTCAAGTGAACTATGAACTCCTGCATCACTTGCTAAACCCATTAGATGTAAATTGGTTCCATTATTCTTTACATCAGAAATTGCCTTAAGAAGAACTTGATTCTGAGAGAATTCACCAGAACGAACCATATTACTTATACGGAGTAATTCCTGGTTCACAATACGACCGGCGCCGATATTTTGATGACCAACTTCACTGTTACCAATTACACCTGCAGGTAGACCGACATCTTCTCCAGAGGTGTGAATTGTAATATGCGGATAGTTTTTCCGCATCCAGTCATCTACAGGTGTATTTGCCAAATGAACAGCATTTGATTCCTGATATTCAGGGTATGGATTGTTGCCCCATCCATCTCGTATGATGAGAACGACAGGGCGTTTTTGCTGGCTTGTCATAAATATTCCTTATCTACTTTTAATACTTCCCCATGTAGTCGTTAATTTGCCGAGTGCTTGTACATCTTGTGGTGTATCCATGATTTTCTGAATATCCGCTTGATTCAAAGTCTTATCATATATTCGGACTTCATCAATTTTTCCCGGAAAGAAATCAGAAGGTCTTCCATAGTCATCTCCACCAATCCATAGGTCTAAATCAGATGGGGCGATAGGAGTGTCGTTAGCAGCTTCTCCTTCAAGTTCTCCATTTACATATACCCGTAACTTCTTACCATCAAAAGTTCCTGCGAAGTGATACCATTCACCAATTTTCCATTCTGTTGTTGTGGATTCAGCAAATAAGTTATCAGGTTTCACAAGAAAGTCTATACTATCTTTATTTCCAAAATCAAAGATAACAAATATGGAATCATTTTTAACCATTAAACGACGACTGGTAAGAACATCATTAGGACTAAACCATGCCATCATTGTAATATTGTTGTCTATATCCAAAGCATCATGGTCAGAAACAAGTACATAATCATCTTTTCCATCAAATTCCAGTGCTGAACCGAACTTGCCTTCAACCCATTTAGGTGCACCTTTGAACTCTCCGTCATGTCCATTACCTGTTACATCTGCAGCAGTTTTTCCGGCTTCTTCATCAAATGGCCAAAAACCTACTAAACCATCTGCAGCAACAGCGAGATTAGTACTCATAGTTGCTAATGTTGTGCAGATTAACAATACAAAAAGAATTCTCAACATCTCAATTCCTCCTAAGTTTAGATACATCCCAGATTATTCTGTTAAATGCAAGTATATTATATCATGCTTTATATTAACAAAAAAATTAAAATAGAAGATGTAGTATCATTTAATCCTAATATACAGCCAAGAATAAGATTGAAACAGTCATTGATCCTAAATTCTCAGACAATTTATTGTGTCATTGTTGTATTGGTCTTTGCATCGAATAATTGAATAAAGTTACACTTTTCCCACTGTGTGACATTTATTAATTCCGTTATTATCATGGCACATAACCCAGTAGGTGCGATTTTCTAATCACGGGGTATGTTAAATAGCATTCATACTGTTGATTCGAATTTATCTGGTAAATTCATGTAGTAGTATTAATCCTCATTCAGATTTGCATTATTTCAAGCCATAAATTACAACTGTCAATAGGATCAATATTTATTGGTTTGGAATCAGAAAAAACCAAAGATGTGTTCTACTCGCCCTTAAGTAATATAAATATTAACATACGTGATTCACGAAGAATTGGTACTATTAAAATTATAAACCCTTATACAGTAGGGGTTCGTAAAATTGCTTCGTGCAGGTTTGCGTGAAAGTGCCATCATCTCAGAGTAATAAATAATAACACTTTTCAGTTCATATTATCCATATATCTTTCAGATTTAGGTATATTATCACACTTTGTGAACATGAAAGCTTTAGAGCATCCAGAGTTTAGTGTGAGGGATTATCAGATAAGAAACAGTGGGATTGAAGTGTGTGTGAACACCGACTCAACATTTTTGACGTTCATTGACTTTTACCAACATTCCTGCATTTCCTATACCCAGGGAGAATCCAATATATTATTATTTTACCTAAAAGAATAAAGATCCCAACCCCACCAGAACAGTAATTGACACTTCAGTGCTTTTATGTGACCAAACGGTTTTACATAACTCTATTCACTGTTAAATTCTCTTTCTATAGACCAATGTCGATCAGTACTCTGCTCAACAGTAGCACCAGGTATATTCATCTGAATCAGCATTTCATTAACTTCAGAAATTGTAAAGGCAGCAAGGAAGGAATCGTAATATAATTTTTGTTGGTAGGGGGTGTCATCAGCAGCATATTTATCAACAAATCCTTGTGCATCTGAAATAGTTTCAGGACGAATTAGATCTCGTATTAATACTAAACCGTTCGGTTTGACAACTCTACCCATATCAATTAATGCTCTTAACGAGTCATGTATATGGTGAACGATACTATTTGAGATCAATCCATCGAATGATTTATCAGGGAACGGTAAATCTTTAGCATCAACAAGTTGAAGGGTAATCCGATCATGCAATCCAGCATCGATTACATGTTGTTCAGCGATTTTTAACATCTCTTCAGATAAGTCTATGGCAGTGATTTGAATGTTTGGACAGGTTTTGGCAAGTATGATTGGAATTTGGGCAGGACCGGTACCGACATCAAGAAAATGGCCAGTAGATGCACCAAGGGCAATGACACGATCAACAAATGCTTGATCGACCTCCCCGTGCTCCATCGCGTCGTAAGCTGCTGCCGCCTCGGGGGTATCCATTACTTCTGGTTCCACTATACGCTCCATTTTCAGATTCCTCGGTAAGTTTAGCAATAGTCAGGGCGTTTTGCTGTATTTGATCCGGTTGATATTTTGTATACATTCCTACTGCCATTGCATCTATCGGTTTAATATTAGATAATGCGTATTGGAAAGCGTCAATAGGCTCGTTCCTGCCAGCAGCCAATACTTTTATAGCAATGATGGGTACTGGAATTGCTTGAATTGTTGCTCCAGCAATTTCTCTGTCATCATCAAGATACATCTCTCGGTGACGTGTATGATTATATAGGGCACAGACGTAAAAGTCAACATCGAAACCTTCTGAATAACAGTATTTCAGTATATGGGGATCATGGGTACCAATACCTACTGCACAACCCAGGTCACGTATCTGCCGCAAATTTTCATTTAGTGAATCGAGTTTCCCTTCAATATAGAGTTCGTCAGTTGTTCCACCATGGTGATAGATTGCAATCGGTTTATATTGTGCAATTAGATCTAAATATGTACTTAGGTCATTATATTCTTTTGCTTTTGGTGTCTGTGCTATCCACTGAATTGTACCACCGCTATTCCAATATTCATTTAGTGTTCGCATAATGTGCCTATCTGCTCTGGCAAGTACAGTGTTAATGCCATTTTCTTCGGCTTGTTTTAGATCTTCAATTATCTGTTGGGTGGTATAATAATCCTCCATTGCTTTGGAGACAGCAGGAGTACTATGAGAAATCCCACTATACGGGTTACCACCTATAATTAGTCGTGTGACACGATATGAACCTATGGATATTGTGGGTAGATTGATTTTGTTTGACATTATATTTGCTTGGTGTCTGAAAATGTTTTACCTTATGGCTAATTGGCTATACTTTATTGAGCAATTAATATGCCAATTTCTGACATTCAAAAACCTATTGTAATGAGATATTAGCTCGTTTGAAATGCACATAATAGGGCATTGATAAACAAAATGCACAGAAACGTGCAAGACATATTATCATTCCCTTCTATTGAAGATAAAAGGGAAAGGTGGAAGAGTCGGATCAGGTTTAAGATAAGTTGGCATTTAAATTGCATCTTCCATATAATATTCTAATAGTTGAAACCATCATACTCTTATAATAAATAGATTGGAGATAGACAAATGAATAAAATCACCCAAAATAAGAAACTACAAATCATTGGACTAATTATCATCTCAACCCTTATTCTATCAATTACTACTGTACCTGCAGAAGAGGAAGGAGATACAGAATTTAGTGTAGTTTCACTTCTATCTAAAGAGGAAAATGGTGGAATAGCAGATTTCCTACTAAGTCTTTCCAAGAACATAATTGAAGATGATATGTTATATACTGAATTACCAACAAAAATTATACAGATTTCTCCTGCGATGAAATTTACATTACGTTGGGTAGCAAAAAATCAGATTGGATTATATTTTGACAATCCACTATCACCATCTGTTGATTATACTTTTACATTTCTACCGAAATTCATACCTGAGATTCAATATAATTTAATTGGTATGAGTCAATTCAAATATACTTCTGTCCCATTTAAGGTTAATAGTGCACAGATTAAAATTCAATCTGATGAAGAAACACAGATAAAAGTAGTTGGAATAATCTCATTTAATTATGTTATTGATCTTGATGGTTTGAGAGATCATTTGTCTATTATTACAAACCAAGGAAGTCAAATTGATTATAAATTCCAAGAACAGAGTCAGATTACAGATACGGTTTTATTAGAGTTAAATAGTATTGTACCGATATTAGAGAGTGGATTCCTTCAGGTAAAGATTAACAAGGGATTTAAGTCCAACCAGACTGAAATAGGGTTGCGTGAAACAATTTATGCACCAATCAACTTAGAAGAAATTAAACCACTACATGTTAATGATAGTCAATTTCTGCAAAGGGATGGATATCCTTATATTCAACTAAGATTCAGTTCACAAATTCACCATGATATATTAAAAGAACATGTAAGCATAACACCATCAATACCATTTCAATTGGTTGGTAGTAGAAACCAATATGAACTTCGAGGTTATTTTGAATTTGGCACACAATATACAGTTAGAATACAGCATGGTTTGTTCTCGGAAAACCAAACTATATTAAGAGATACATATATTGCAAATCTGAAGGTTCCAAACCTTAATCCAAGATTACGATTTATTGATGACACACACTTCATACCACTTAAGAGTAATTTAGATCTTGAAATTGCTACCACGAATATAGATAAGTTTGAATTTGGAATTGCAAAACTACATATATCCAGCCTCCCTGAACTAATTCATAAAGGTGAGATCGAAATCGCTTCTATAGACAATGAAGAAGTCATCACACAGTTATCATTAGGAGGAGTTCTAAAAGATAATTATGCAGGGATTTTCAAAATAATTATCTATTCAAATCAAGGTAGAGTTGGATATGCAGAACGACTTGTAGTAATTACAGATCTTGGGATAGTAGCAAAGGTGATTGAAAATGAAATGTGGGTATGGGTAAATTCTCTTGATTCATTAGATCCAATTTCAAAAGCAGATGTACAGATACTCAATAATAAGAGTATGAACATACTGTATTCTGAAAAAACTGATAAGAATGGGTTTGCTAAATTTCGTATTGATTTAGATGAATTAGAAGAGAATCCCAAATTTCTTATTACAGTCAACAAGGATAATGACTTTTCCATGCTACAGTTACAACGAGAGGAATTATCAACAAGTGGATTCGATATTTACGGTTTTCCATATTTGATTGATGAATATGACACATACCTCTACACTGATAGAGGTGTATATCGTCCAGGAGAAACAGTGAATCTTGTAGGAATTGTACGAGAGAAAAATGGTATTCCACCAGACCAACTACCATTACAGCTTAACATAGTCAATCCAACAGGGAATATTGTTAAAGAAATACAGGTAAAAACTGGTAATGAAGGGGATTGTGAGATTGAAATACCTATAGCGGATGTTTCTTTAACAGGATGGTACAATGCAAGAATGCTATTTGGGAATAAACAGATAGGTTCAGTATCCTTTCAAGTAGAAGAATTCATTCCTGATCGAATGAAAATAGATCTTAATGTTGAAAAAGATACTTATTCTGTAGGGGATGAGGTGAATTTTGATATAAAGGCAACTAACCTATACGGTACACCTGCTGTTGGTAGATCAGTATATGCTTTATATTTCCTTTCCTCAACTCAATTTATACCACCCGAGGAATGGAATTCGTATAAGTTTGCTGATAATTCACGCGCTTTTAGTAGGAAAGAAATACAACTTAACGATACAGTCACCGATGCAAATGGCAATGTGAATTATGCTTTCAAACTCCCAATGGATTTAAGTCCACCCGCTGCTCTTAATTGTGACTTCCATGCTACTGTGCAGGATCTTGGTGGACGTGCCGTTTCTACCTCAGCCTCAGTTCTTGTCCATCCCTATACACACTATATCGGCATTAGACGTCCTGTACAGGGAACAGTTAAACTAAATGAAAAAGTTACTTTTGAATACATTGTGCTGGATACAGATGGAATGGTCACGAGCGGACATCCGGTAAAGATGACTGTATCATCTATTGATTCACACAACAGACGAGGACAAGAAACCCCATCTTATACGAAAATAGAAACAAGAACTCTCACATCGCTTGATAAACCGGGTACGTTTGATATTATTCCTGTTGGTTTTGGGGTTCATTTGGTCGAGATTGAGGATCTTAAAAGTAAAACAAAAACATCAATGAAATTTTATGTTTCGGAGTGGGGTGGTGTTCCTTGGTCTATAGAAAATGCTGATAAACTTGATATGACCCTTGATAAACCTTCATATCTCCCCGGTGAAGTAGCAAAACTAACAATTAAGCCTCCGTTTCAAGGGAAAGTATTACTAACAATTGAACGTGATAAAATATTGAGTTACCAGACTATTTCCATGAATAATACTACTGAGACTTTGACTATTCCAGTAAAAGAATCATATTCACCAAATGTGTATCTTTCTGCAATATTGATACGGTCAACAACAACATTAGATAAAGATGTTCCTGCGCGGGCATACGGTATATTACCATTAAAAATTAATACCGATCAAAATCGTTTAAATGTTGCGATACATGCCCCTGAACAAGTTAAACCAAATTCAGATGTTGAAATAAGAGTAAATGTAAATGGAAAAAAGAAAAATCAATCATATAGAGTAACAATCGCAGCAGTGGATGAAGGTATAATTCAATTAACTGGAATGAATACACCAGACCCGCATTCACATTTCTATCGGAAAAGAAGGTTAGACACTATTTCTTATGAATTTTATACTGCAATAACACGAGATAAACATTTTCCTATAACCCCAATTCAATCTCTATCAGAATTGTTAGGTTTAGATTCAAATCTACTATTTTCTAATTCAAATGCAAAAGCATATATGATGGCTTCATCAGGTGATGCAGTTGGTAGGGCAAGGTTTGTAACACGCGCCTATGCAAGTCCTGCTGCAATAAGTAGACGTATAAGAGTTAATACAGCTTCTGTTTTTCGCGTCAAACCAAGATCTCTTTGGTCTGGACTCATGACAACAGATAAAGAAGGTAATGGTAATATCCGTTTTCACATTCCACAATTCAACGGAACTCTCCGTCTGATGGCTGTTGCATTTGCAGGAAATGAATTCGGTTCTGCTACCAGTCAGATACAAGTACGAGAGTCTGTTGTCATCACACCAACTTTTCCACGCTTTCTTTCAAGTGGTGATCGTATCCGTGTTCCTATTTCCGTATACAATGGTAATACCAATACAACTGATTTCAAGGTTAAATTACAGGTCTCTGGCCCTGTAAAACTATTATCTGGTGATAGTAATCTGCATCAAACTGTGGTTATTGATGAGGATTCACTTGAAAAACAGTTGCGTGTTGAATCAGATACCGAAGGACAGGTGTTTTTTGATGTAATCGCTCATGATGCAGTTGGTATCTCGGATTTTAATTTATCTATTACTGGTGGTGGAGAAGAGATTAATTCAGCACCAGTCAGTATTCCAATTAGATCACCAACACCATACATAACTAAGACTGGACAAGGAATTGTCAAAGAAGATGAACCAGCAGAATTCATACTCCCCTCAAACCTACGCTCTGAAACTTCTGAGTTTTTGGTCACTCTATCTCCACTCCCTTCATTGCGATTTGCAAATGGACTTCGATACCTAATTCAATATCCATACGGATGTCTTGAACAAACAACAAGCCGCGTATTTCCACTCCTATACCTATCTGATTTAGCGCGTATAGTAGAACCCACATTAGCCGAAGAAGGTAAAATCAAAGAATATATTGAGTCAGCAATTGAAAAGCTGGAAAAAATGTTAGGAAATAATCTGAAGTTCTCATATTGGCAACGCGGATCCTATGTAAATAATTGGAGCAGTATCTATGCTGCACATTTTCTCGTTGAAGCAAGAACAGCAGGTTATGTGGTGTCAGATCACACATACAATAGAATGATTGAAGGATTGCGTAGACAGGTCAGACAAGAATTAATCCCAAATTACAACGAGAGAAGACAACCAGATAAATATAGATTACCACAAGTCGTTTATGCCTGTTATGTATTAAGTATAGCAGGACAATCAGAAAAACAGGTTATGTTCCATCTCAGAAATAACCGTATAAAGGATCTAAATTATTATAGCGTTTTTCAACTAGCAGGTGCATTTGCACATAGTGGGAATAAACAGATTGCACTATCATTATTACCTGATAAAGTCGATATTGAGAAGACAGAATATCGGGATACGGGTTGGAATTTCGATTCAAATATTAGATCTTATGCGATTATCTTAGATATGTTAATGGAGATAAAGGATGACCATCCGTTTATTCCACATTTGGTCGAAAGTCTTACAGATTATGCATCAAATAGGCAAAGATGGGGAACAACACAAGAGAATGCTTATGCATTTCTTGCACTCGGTAAGTATTTGAATAAACTACCTCAACAGAAATTCAATGGAGAGATTATTCGAGATACTGATCATGTTGTTCGTTTTGATACCACCGGTAAGCAACTCATAAATTCAGATTGGGATGGTTCACATTTTAAACTCAATATACAAGGAAATGGTACATGCTATTACTATTGGGAAGCCTTTGGTATCGGTCGTGACTCATATATTGAGGAATATGGAAATGAAATTGTTGTAAATAGGCGGTATTTAACACAGGATCAATCCCGTGTGAAGAAAGTTTTTCAACAGGGAGAACTGCTAATCGCAGAAATTTCTGTAAAATCACTGTCGAAGGATCTTCATAATGTAGTTGTTGTTGATATGCTACCAGCAGGTTTTGAGATTGAGAATCCTCGACTAAAAACAAGAGATAGTAGTTCTATTCTCCATAAACAATCCTTCAGACCGAATAACATTGATATCCGTGATGATAGACTGATTCTCTTTGGATCATTTCCTAAAGATAAGGAGCAGAAATTCTATTATACACTAAGGGCAGTAACCGAAGGGAGTTTTACATTACCGCCTATTTCTGCTGAAGCTATGTATGATCCCAGTAAATCCGCTGTGGCAGGTACAGGAACTATTCAAGTAGTGAGATAAAAATTCAAGGTATAATTATGAACCCGCGTCAGACTAAGGTGTTTGTTGTTCTGAAAAATGATATACACCTTGTTTATCTACTGTAATTTTAGGTATAGTTCCATATTCAACAGACCAATCATGTCCAATCTTCAGATTAGACCAGAATTGGATTAGTAATTCATCATTCTGAAATCTATTCTTAAGACGATTCAATGATATATTGTCTAATTTTGTAGGGAAGATATGTACCGGTATTTTCTCTTGACCATTCGACTTGGCTTCGACTGCTAACCAATATAACTCTTTAATCTTATCATCTGTTATGGGAATACATCCAACAGTTGCACATCCACCATGAATAAAGATATCTCCACCCAAATTTCCTTTTACACCTAAAATCTTATCTGATTCGTTGGGGTAATTGATGCCAAGTGATAGAAAGAAATTGCTATTAGGATTAAATCGGTCAATATAATAGAATCCTTCAGGAATCTGTAAATCACCTTCCTGTCTTTTCGGTCCTAATTGTCCTGAGGATGCACAGAATTCATAATTACAAACCTTCTTATAGGTCGCGTTAGTGTTTGTTTTTGTCCATACTTCTAATATCTGTTCATCCTTAAAGATCCGAATATAGATATTTTGTGGTGGATATTTATACCCCTGTTTCTCGAAGAGATTCCTTAATTGGTTGTCTTTCTCTTGGTAGGCAATTTTAACACGCCTATAAGTCAACTGTTTATCTTTAAAAGATTGATGTTCTGTGGATTCACATGAAATTAACATAGTGGTGACAAGGATAATTACATAGAATTTTATCATTTTGGAATACAATATTTACCGTATGACTATGGGATTCCCAGGTGAACCTGTAGCACCTTTCAATCGCAGGGGTGCAAAACTGAAGGCAAATTCGTAGACCTTATCAGCTGCCAATTCCTCTGTGATAATATTCTCAAGATTGTATATACCGTGTTTCACAATAAACAACTGATGAACAGGGAATGCAAGCGAATCATCCGGATTCGGTACAACCTCAATACCCCAGTTATCACTACATAACATAACAATTTTTTGCTCAACGAGATATTGACCTGCATCTAAACCTATACCCGGTTCAGTTGCACTATACCGGTCATTATCAACCATCCATAAACTACCCCATCCTGTATGTATAATGACAACATCTCCGGGAGTAATTTCAGTATCCTGTTTTTTTAAGGCACCTTCAAGATCAGCACGGGTAATTTCATAGTTGTCTCCAAGCATATCAACCCCTTTATATCCTGCAATATCAATCAATACACCCCGTGTGAAGATTGGTCCAACATTCTCAACACCAAGTTCAGTAAGACCTTCGGCAGTTGCGAAATCATTCTGATTTAGTCCATTATAGAAATGATCGCCGATGCCAATGTGTCCCAATCCATCAAATTGCGTTCCAATCTGACCGATCTCACCACTAAAAATCTCCTCAAACCAAGTAGTTTTATTATCTCCAAGAGGACCGGACATCTGTGGAATACGGAGACTATAATGTCGTGTTCCAAAGACTGGAATACCACTCTCATAGATTCTACCGAGTTGATATACCTTACCAGTTTTGATTAGACTGGCTGCCTGCAATGCTTTTTGTTGCGTTAATCTGTTGACTGCACCGCGACGATCATTTGCACCCCATTCAGATGTATGCCATGATTCTGGTTCAGGATCAGATTTTAATATAGGTTTACGCACATTTGATTTTGGTGGGATAGCTGAATCCTCTTGTGCATATACCACATTATTCAATAACTGTTGATTTTGATGGTTGGATCCATCAAATTGTTGTATGAGTAAATAACTTAGAGAGAAGAATACTAACAAAATTACTACAAATATAATGCCGATACGTCTTGATTTCTTAAACATGGTAGTCTCCTTATTCTTTTTCAAATAGACCTGTATAGATTCTACGCTGCATTTTATTCATTTCTTTCACTTTAGTTATACTAACGCTTACCTCCTGAAATGTAGGAGGATTATCCGATATGCCTTTTAAGGTTACCATTTCTGTTTTAAATTCACTTTCATCCCCGATATCTTTGTAGGTTAATTCTATTACATCACCTGTTTTCCAACTTACAGCCATTTTACATAAATCAAGTGTTGACATTACTTGATTACTATCAACAGAACTAATATCAATCATCTTTTCAGTATTTAAACTTTCTTTTAATATTTTAATAACATACTCATAGGTCGGTATCTTTTCATAAGATGTTATCTCAAAGTCTAATCCTGCGTAAGCAAGGAATTCTTTCAATGGGAGTCGTTCCTTTCCTAATACATACTTATTAAAAAATGGTCTCATATCCTTATCTGATAATTTATTGACACTTCTGATGATATCTTCATTGGTAAATTCTATTGATTTATCAGGAAACTTACGGTACATATCCTGCATGACCTGGTTAAAATTCTTTCTATTTTTACTGTGATGTCTAATTTGAAGGTCTAAGGATGCAGCGACAAGACTCCCACCTTCATATACTAACCTACTATCACGATAATCATCTCCGATAGCCAATTCATGAGATACCGATAAATACTTCTCGCAAGTATTCTTGAGTTTACTAAGAAATTCATTTTCAGTTAGATAACCCAATTGTCTGGCAGTAATATCGGAATAGTATTTTGTTATACCTTCATTGAACCATGTTTCTTTTGATGAAAAACGCTGTAGGGATGTTAGTCCGTTCCAGATATGGAAAACTTCATGACCGAGAAATGGTCCATAAACAGACTTGGTATTAGGATTTAGTATTTTCTCCATGAATATACTTACACTACCTCTACGTCCATGTCCTTCCATCCCCTGTTGTGATTCATTCTCGTATGAGTTAATTATGAATGTGACAGTTTTTTCATCTTCATCCTTGAAGAGTTGTGTATAAGCCTTGAGGAATTTCTCAACTGTCAACCGTATCTCATCTTTAGTCGATTTGAACTTACTGTCAAGTCCAATAACAACATTTCTTTTTCCAGAATTTGCTATAACTTGGTCGTATTTGCCGAACATAATATAGTTCTGAGTTAATTCTTCTTGATTTTCGACTGAAAACCTATGTCCAGTATTGTCAATACGATTCCATGGTGTTAATACATTCCATCCATCTGGTAAAATGAATTCCACCTCTATATTATCTGCTTTTCCTCCAATAATAAACAAGTCACTACCTGACCAAACCATACTCTTATCTCTGAATATGGGTCGTGATCTTGGTAAGGCTTGTGTGCCATACCTTTTAGTCTGAAATCCTTTATAATATTTAGCATATTCAGTTGAAATTTCGTAGTGTATGTTCACTGTTCCACCAGCATGATTTTTAAAGAACTGTAATGTCCATGAAGGATAGGGATATTCTTTAAAATGAGGATTCCCTCTGGCATGAGGAGCTACAGTTATACCACGTAAGAATGGGTACTTTTTAGTCTTATATTGATCCTGATCCGGGACAAATTGACTATGTTGGGGTATATAATCGCTATCCCCTTGAAGACGTAATTTCATTTCTTCATTGATGCTACTTTCAGGTAACAATTGAAAATCTACAAACATTTCTCCTGGTTCATTTTCATCTGATATAGTAATAGTGTATTTCGAATCAATCAAGGATATTTCAGGTTTAGCATGAATATCGAGAATCTGTACCTTCTCAATGATTGGTCTGGGTTGATATTCATTCTTCCATTTATATGTCCATGTGGTTGCAGTATTAAGTGGGAAATACTCAGCACTCCCATTTGGAATGTTATAATCGATTAATTCTGCTTCAGTCGTAATTCCGTTAGCATGTTCATAACGTAATTTTACGATACCTATACCTTTTGCAAACCATAGATAACGTGTACCATTTATGAGAGCAATTCTAAGCAAGTCTTGAGGTGTTGGATTTGAAAACGTAGTTGCCCCCTTAAATACAGTTTTGTGTTTAAGACAATCCTTAAATGTACCAAAGGATGTTTCAATGGTCTGAAATTCTTCAATAGTAGTCGTTACATCTACATTCGAAAAGCCTTCTTTATTCCACGATTTCCCGACTTTTATTGGATAGCGTAATAGTTCTGGGTAATGATTTTCGATTAAATTAATAAATATACTATCTGGACCCTGTGGTGTTTCCCTTCCGGATGAGGAATATCCTGACCCAGAAAGTCGTAAGATTGGATCCTTTTCATACCAAAAGTAGAAGTTTCCATCAAGCATCTTTTTACCATCTTCCAATATGACATAGGTATTGAATTTAAGACTATTTTCGCTATTAGTGTTGTTAAAAACCTTAATTTTCTCAATCAAACTATAATTCTCAAAATCATTCTTCCATTTATATGTCCATGATGAACCTATATCAATTGGAAACATTTCAGTATTATCTGTTTGAATATCACTTTCAATCAATTCCCCTTCGGTGGTAATTCCATTTGAGTGTTCATATAATAATTTAACTATTCCAATCCCTGGAGAAAGCCACAGATAACGTGTTCCGTTAACCAACGCATTTCCAAATTCAGTTTTACTCTCCCAATTCGCATCCTTGATAATAGTCTTGTGTTTCAAGCACTTAGGATATAGTTTATCACCTATTTTTACATCTTCATAACTTACAAGTGTAACATTTTCAATTCCACCCCGAAATCCTCTCTGTTCCCAGGAATCTCCAATTGTTATTGTCTGTTGAAATAGATTTCCTTCAAAACTATCCAATATAGTTCGTAATGTACGGGGTATATCTATACTTGATCTAAAGTCTGTCATTCTTAGAGTTAGATAGGAATTTGTTTTTTGTATACGTATATTTCCAGTACCATAATCTTCACCAAAACCTGTACTATATTCTCTGCCAGTTGTGATAGTAAGATTACGTTCAATCATTCCTGCAAGTACAGGTTGATCTTCATTATTAGCTGATAATTGACAAGATGCTAATATGATACAAATGCAGGTGAGTGGAATTATGAATTTCATTTTACTGCTCCAAGTGTGATGCCATGATTTTTTTAGTATATATTTAGTTGAGATCGGTTATCAATGAAGACATTGTACAATTTATATAGTTATTACAGTTAAATATGAACATTAGTTGAAATATAAAACAGGTGTAAGACAAAATTAGTATGGTATACTAATTGATAGAATTGTCGAATGTTATAAGTAGTATTTATTCTAAATGTAGAAATCCCCAATTCAGATAAGAAGGTAATCATATTAATGTACACATCTTCCATCCTATTAGTCCTTCTATCAGCATTATTTCACGCATTTTGGAATTATTATAGTAAATCAAGCAAGGATACCCGTATACTGTTTTTTTGGTGTGGACTCTACACTGGTGCATTAGCCATTGTTGTATTCATAGTCAATAAGCCTATAATTCCGACTCCGGTATGGATTTATATATTTGCTTCTGCTTTCGTACATCTACTATATCGTCTGTTTTTGACACAGGCTTATACAGTAGGTGAGATTTCATTTGTGTATCCAATTACGCGTTCTGCACCAGCATTTATTCCAATTTTTGCCTTTCTTTTTCTAAATGAGATAATCTCATTTCAAGGTATGTTTGGAATCCTATGTGTGATGTCATCTATTATACTTTATCAACAAAGAGAAAAAGACATCAATTTTATTAGATTCTTCAAATTTCTCCGTGAACCTGATGCATTATGGTCTTATGCAACCCTTTGCAGTGTGATTGGTTATTCCATTATTGACAAACAAGGTATGTCAATAATGCATACATATATTTCTGATAACCCATTGATGTATGCGATACACTATTATCTAATGGAAAATTTATGCTCGCAATTATTTTATGCAGGTATTACTTATGTACGTTTTCCTAAACAAAAGTTATTAGAGATTGGGAAGAATGAATGGAAACGAGCATTATTTATAGTTGTATTCTCGTTAATATCATACTCGTTAATTCTCTTTGTCTTAATGACTGAGAAAGTCAGTTATGTAACTGCCATACGTCAATGTTCAGTAATATTTGTTGTTTTACTCGGGGGATATGCTTTGAAAGAGACGTATACGAAGAGAAGATTATTGGCAGCAATTATCATGGTGATAGGTATATTCTTGATAACAATGTGATAATGTTAGATTCTGTTTTCAATATGTAGAAGGTTCGGTTCGAAAACCGAACCTTTAAGACAATCTATGTCTTATGTTATCTATATGAATGAAACACCCAACTTCACACTACGTTCAGGATGGTTGTCCATCTCAATATAGGCTTCAACTGAATCTTTAAAAGGAATAACTGGGTCTATGATATCTTCACAGTCAAATCTGCCCTCTGCCAACCATTTCCAACATGATTGGATAATCCTACCAAAATTCCATCTTGGATGATCACGATTAGGATCACTATTCGCACGTGCAAAAATCAGGTTAGGGATATTGAAATGGGCAACTGCTCCAAGATCTAATCCACCTTTACACTCTTTTGCCCATCCTGCAACAACAACTGTTCCTTCATAGGCAACGCTTCGTATCGCATCATCAAGTGCCTCATAAACTGCACTGGTTTCAATTGCGACATCAAGACCTAAACCACCTGTGGCTTCCTTGAGAACTTCCCCGACATTACAAGAAATGGGATCTAATACAAGATCTGCCCCGGTTTTCTCAGAAACTTCACGACGTCCTGCAATAGGATCGACACATGCGATGAAATCTGCACCTGCTTCACGTGCATATTGTTGGGTCATCAGCCCGATAGCTCCCAAACCAAACACAGCTATTCTATCACCGACACGTACCTGTCCGTCTCGTATAGCTGACAATGCAAAATGAGCAGGATCATAGCAGACTGCCTCTTTCCATGTCATTCTATCTGGCATCTTTAATACACTCCCTGATCTCCAGGTATGTGTCTCTTTTAGGTGACCATGTCCAGCAACGCGTTCTCCTACTTCACAGTCTTCCACTCCATCACCAACTTCAATTATTTTCCCAACACACATATTACCAAGACCTTGTGGAAATCCAGCGCCACGTAGACCGTAATACATAGTCATTTCTGTTCCACGTTTTGGGGCACCATGTTCAACTTGAACACGAACATGTCCTTCAGGAACAGGACCATCTTCATATTCTCTTAGAACCGGTTCTCTTGGTGCAACTGCAACTAATTCTTTTGGCATAATATCTCCTTTATAATTGTAGTCATGTTTTCTGGATTGTGCTCAAAATTTAATGGGGTATTCCTAATTTATGCATCCTCTGATGAATAGCTTCCCGTGCTTCTTGGAATGGACGAGATAGATATTCAATATGGTTATCTTCCCCATGATGATGTGTTGTTGTACCATGTTCATAATGTCGTGCAGATTGTTCAATATACGATAAGCCACCTTCAATTAATGTAAGCATATACTTTGCCGTTTCTGGATCAAACATCCACCATTCACCACCAACAGCTAAATAAATTGGAGACGTATGTGCAATGATACCTCGTCTCCAACCATCATGATGGGGTACAGCTTGTGCATACTCTGGTCCACCACAACGTGCAGCAATCCAAGAATGTTTGTCAACTTTGACATGTGCTTTTATACGTAACTGATTGGACCCGTTGGTCTCTTCTGTGGAAGCGACTACTTCACCTGCCTGGATAATTTGGAGGGTGTGTATTGGAAAAATCGAATCCGCAGACGCTTCTACTTCAACTGTTCCACCATTCCCTGGAAGATTAATAGTGCTTCCAATTGGTTGTCCATCAACAGATAGTCGTATCATGGGTCCACCACTGAGAAATGTATTACCACGACTCATGTATTTACACCAATTATCATAATTAAATTCTTCGTTCTCTGGGATATGGACATAGGTACGATATACACCAACAGGTACATCAGCCGTCATTTTATCAGTTCCACCAACGAGTGGAAGTTTATATCCACAATTCAGATAACGATAGTATTCAATGTGACCATACATGGCATTTGTTAGATATTCCACTGCATCCACACGATTAGTAGCGATCAATGTTGCTGGTTCACAATTTGGATTAGGGATATGAGGTAAAACAACTGTACCACCTTGTTGGTGACATGCATCTGCCCAATGGGATAGTGTTACCTCCATATTCCCACCAAGTTCTGCTTCTCCAGGACCGTCAGAACACCAAGGTGCAACTTGCTCTTTTAAACCGAGGAGTGTGAGATGACCAAGAACATGTTGGCGATTTTCTTGTGTGGCATATACAATACTTCTTCCATCTGCAGATGTTGTTGGTCTACCAATGAATTCCTCTGTATTGGTAAACAGATGTCCCCATTGAGATAGAAGTAAATTTACTACACCAAGATCTTCTCCCTGTGCTTCAGTATGTGCACCTTGTGTTGATAAGAAGTGTACATGGGTATCACCACTGAAGTAACGGTCAGAATTCATATCACACCAACGCTTAATACGTAATGTTAACTCACGTTGTCCGGGTTCTATATTCACCTTAGTACGTAAAGGTGTATATTCAAAACCACGAGCAACATCAACAATTACTTCACCACGAGGTAACCATCCTTGACATGTACCATCAATATAGGCATAACTGATTTGTCCTAACCGTACATCACCACCAACATCTATATGCCATGTTCCCATATTTGAGTTAACATGTGCGTGATGTCCATGAGGAGCATACGGAACACCATGGGGTGAACGGAAATGAATACGACATGGAACAGGTTTGTTTGTGTCCTCATCTATTACAGTCGTATGTACCCAATTCCTACCTGAATCAATTACTTCCACCTTAACACGGTCATTTGGTTGTATACTTCCTTTCTCTTGAACTTCTCCCCAATTAACACTGCCAAGTGTTTCACCATCATTCTTTACCTCAACTGTAGCAGATGGTGTAGCGGATATTTCAGTGTATGCAGGACTGCTTTTACTATTCTGCGTCTCACCCCATCCCTTGAAATCGTCATTAATAAAACCATCAACGGTATTTTCGGGTAACGCGTATGGATAAGTTGCCGTACCTCTATCCACATTTACCTCCATATCAAATGGTTTTTCAGCATCTTCAGGTTTTGGTAATGTAATCAATACTTCTCGGTTGGGATGTCGTGGTACCGGATCTTCATCAAGATGACCAAGAGTGATAGCAGCAATAATAAACTTTCGTTCTTCAGGTTGTATTTCAATAGATGAAATTTCTTTATCAGGATGTGGATTCTTCCAGATGAAAAGGTAATAGTTACGTGGGACACATTGTGTTGCTTCTGTTTGTCGATTTCCTGCTGATCCCCACGGACCTTGATGACGTGCATGCAAACCTTCTTGGGTATCGGGTATGGCAATAAAGGTTTGTTGTCCCCATCCTTGTGGTACACTCCCAATTTCAAACCGTTCCCGAATTGGAACACTCACATTCTCACCATCTTTATAATTAAAAACATAGTTAGCAATCAGTTTTCCTATAACCTCACCCTCAGGAATCCGAGATTCTAAGAGTCTGTGGACAAATATAATTCGTTGTGCTGAACTCTTAACTGGAATCTGGATAGGTTCTGTATTAGCACCATCTCCAAATCCCAAGAACGTTTTTGTACCGTCTGAGATATGAAATGGAAGTCCGTGGAATGAAACTGGACCTACATCCGATGTTATATTTACGTCAATATCTTCTGAGTTGACATTACATAAATCTTCAAGAGAAATTGGTTGATAGTCTTTCATATTAATCCTCAATTTGGGTTATGGAATGATTAAGTTCAAATATCGTTATTCAAAGATATGTAAACATCATATTAAGACAGGTAACTATCAATTTTCTTTCTTAACAAAATCGCATTCTCAGGTGTCAGCTGCCATGCAGTGTGAAAATCTTGCTTTGCTTCCTTACGGTAGTTAAGGTTAAATTTCGCTACACCACGATAGAAATAAGGTTGTGCTGAATTGGGATTAGAACCTATGAATCTATCAATATCGGAAATAGCAGCTTGATATTGTGCCATTTCTATCTTCGCTTTCCCACGCTGATAATAGATCGAACTATCATCAGGGGTCAAACCTATAGCAACGTCATAATCGGTAATAGCATCCTCATGCTGCTCTAAATACATATGTTTTACATCTCCCCTGGCAATATAGGCAGTTACCAAATCAGGTTTCAATTGAATCGCTTTATCAAAATCAGCAATAGCATTACCATATTGTGATTTATGCTCTTTAAAATAACCATGATAAAGGTAGGCTTCAGCCAGATCTGGGTTTAGTTCTATAGCTTTATCAAAGTCTCTTAACACGAAATCGTTGGCACCATCTAGGTTGAAACGCGCGATTCCACGATAAAGGTAGGCATCCGCCCAATTGGGTCTAAGTTCAATCACCCCGGTAAACCTTTCAAGAGCGTCCTCATATTCCCCAGCGTCAAGTTTCTCTTTAGCACGGTTCTTCCGTTGACGAGCTTTTTCGGTCTTTTTACGCTCTTCTCCTTTTTCTCCTACTCTATAATTGGCATTCTTGTCAAAATCTATGAGTTGAGGAGTATTTTTCATACAGTAAGTTTTAATCCAATTCCACACTTCGTTATTTAGATAAACCCATTCCCTATCTGGACGAACACGCTTAAAATTCCCAAGTAGATTCTTTTCTTGAGAGTTTGCATGTGCTTCAGAATCACAAAGTTGAATGCCTAATATTTCAATGTCTCGGTAGTGCGTCGTCCGGGCAGGTCCAGTACGTCCCCAGAAACTTCCAACTGACGATTTGCCAATTTTACAGGCAGTTTCATCACCTTCGTATCGCCAAGCATAAACGAAATTCTGCTCTTGCTCTAAGTTCATTAAAGGTTCTCCTACTTGTTGTTATAGTTTGCCATGGATTTTTACCTATGACGATTCAATTGTTTGGAGACGTTCAACTAACCCCAAGTTGACCACAGTTTTCGGTAAGATACCTTGTCGAGTGATTGCTTTTCTATACTTTTATAGATCTCTGGAGTAAGCATTACACGACACTTACATTGCATCCTCACTTCAAAATCAACTTCATGTATTTCATACCATTCGTGCCTTAGATATACTGGTAATCTGTTCGTCTTTATTTTCCTTTCTTTCGCAGATCCAAGTAGATATTAGATTATTCAATTTATTGGACATTGCGGGTCGGTGTGGTTTACAAAACGCCAAATCAACGCGGAATGCATGTATAGCATTCCGCATGATTCTGTGCAAACCAAGGAAGGATTGATGTCGGACAGTACACCGAGTATGTAAGATATTATGGGTTAGGGATACCTAAATCCTTACATATTTTTTTAGCAAGTTGATTATTGATTTCAGTATGTCTCGGAACGGCAGTTCGGTCCTTCGTGTCCATATTTCCCCACCACGAATGCTTACTGCCTTCACGTACCAAATAACACCTATGTTGTTTGAGATGTCGTATCAACTGCCTGCGTTTCATACAGCGATTTTCACTATCTCATACTCATTTTCCATCTGGCTGGATGCTTCTTGTGCATTTAATTCTAATGCCTCAAGTAGTGTAATTTTTAGAGTCTTCAACAGATCTTCCCGTGTTCTTTCTTGACAATTCACGCCGGGAATTTCACGTACCCATCCGATCCACCATTCGTCCTGGTGGTAAATCTGTGCGGTATAAGTTTGTTCCATGTCATTCTCCTAATGATTAAGATTTTAGCATTGATTTGTGGACGAGTCAAGTAGTGGTTAGAGTGGGAATTCTATTGCCTTCCCCTGTTCAGAGGAGATATAGAACGCTTGCATCAATTCTGTCAGGTTACGTCCATCTTGTATAGTAATCGTCATGGGTTCATCACGAAGAATTGCGTTAATCCACTGCTGTAACGGTGCAGGCGGTGCTTCTGGTGCATTAGCAATATAATCAGCTTTTTCATCATCAGATAATTTTCGTGTTTCGAAATGCATTTCGCCATGACCTGCAGCGAAAGATCCTTCAGTACCATAAATTTCAAGCATATTCGGTCCTGACCGATGTGTCCATGCAACATCAATCACACCTAAAGCTTTATTAGCAAATTCTACTACTGAAACACTGTTGTCATCTATTGGGAAATTACCTGTGAAATTATTTATCTTTGCAATAGCACTCTTAGGTTCACCCATTAACCATCGGATTACATCAACACGATGACACCCTAAATCAAAAAGTGCTCCACCACCGGCACGAACAGGATCAGCAAACCATGCACTTGATCCACCAAACCAACTATCAAGGGCAGCTGAATGTGCAATACGACCACGACCAAAAGTAATATCACCTAACAAACCATCATCTATTGCCTTCTTGGCAAAAAGTATTTCAGGATTTGCCCGTGAAGGAAGAGAAATCATAAATTTTACGCCAGCTTTCTCAACTGCTTCAATAATTGGATCACATTCAGCAACAGTAATTGCAAGAGCTTTTTCAGTGAAAATATGTTTACCTGCTTCAGCTGCAGCAACCATTACGCGTGGATGATCAGATGTGACAGCATCAACGGCAACAGCATCAACATCATCTCGACTTAATATTTCATCAAGATCGGTGTAAAATGGCACATCATACTGTTCGGCTGCTTCCTTTCCACCATACTCTTCCTCATCCCAAATAGCAACGAGTTCGGTTTCTGGATTTTCGTGAATTTGTCGGGCATATCCACCAGCGTGAACGTGTGCCATACTAATCTTTGCAACTTTTATCATTTAATTCTCCTTTTTATCTTTAATGATCTCATTCACTTATCTTCCTAAGGATTTGTTGAATTTGTGTCTTCAACATTGGAAGTTCAATTTGCACTACATCCCAAATAATATCTATATCGACATCAAAATATACATGGGTTACTCTATTTCTTAATCCTGCAATTTCCTGCCATGCAATATTAGGGTATTCTTCCTTGATTGAATCGGGGAGTTTCTTGACCGCTTCACCGACTATTTGTGGATTACGAATAACCGCGTCAACCCGCATCTGATCTCTTTCAAAGTCGCTATAGGTAATGTCTTTTAAGTACGATGTAATACGTTCAGATGCTTTACTATATCCTCAAGATAGAAACTATAGATACGTGACATATTCTATCTCTTTTTCTATATAAGGTTTAAGACGCTGTTTGATAGAGGAAGTAGTTACCAAGTCAACGTCCTTCCTAAAGAGATCTTCAAGAAACAGTGCTAACCCCATATAGTCGCGAAGGGTCAACCTTTCGAGTTCAACAACGATATCAATGTCGCTTCCGGCAGTCGCTGTCCCTCTCACGTAAGATCCGAATAAACCTATCCGTTTGACACCGTATTTATGCAAGGTTTCTCGATTATCTACAAGACTCTGTATAATTAGTTCCTTAGTGAGTATTGTTTGATCTTCCATCTTAAAACCCTTTGAAAAGATATCTGATTATACACCTAAAAACTATTTGAACCAAATAAATGTATTTCGAATCTATCAGTTGAACCGGATGGGGTATTCTGATTCTTTGATATTTTATATCTACAATTACGATATCGTAAATACCTACTCAACCAATACTTGCAACGGAAGAACGTGTAGCAAGATGATTCCAACCACGTAATACCAATTTGACATTCGTATGTCTATTTTCATCTTCAATTTGGTCATCACCAGATAGCATCTGAACAAGAACACTCTTACGTGTCTTATTTGACCGATTCGGCATTGAACCGTGTAATGTAAAATAACTGAAGAACAATACATCTCCAGGTTCCGCCTCCAATACAGTTGCTTTCTCAATTGGATATTTCTCAGTGATTTCTTCATTATCACCTCTACCCATCATTCCACCAGTTCTTCCGAGTTCCTTATGTGAACCGGGATAAACACGGACACAACCCATTTCATCTGTTGCTTCAGATACATAGATGATTGCAGCCATCATACTATCCTTAACAGAAGGAAAGTATTGCCAATCTTGGTGCATGGGAAATGGAGATCCTTTTTCTGGTGGCTTACAAAATAACTTTGAATGGTGTAGCATAATATCCGGTCCAACAATTGCTTCGGTTACATCCAAGAAGTTATCTTGCTGAAAAGCCTTCATCCATACTCCAGAAAAACTTTGGATATTATGTGTATGTATTATAACAGATTCACCGCCGTCAAGGGCATCCATCATACGTCCACCCCAGCGTGCATTTACATTTTCATCGCTTTTTAGTAGTTGGTCTACTACACGATCAAAATCATGTTCCATCGTCTTGATTTCATCGTTTGAGTAGACACCTTTTGCAAAATAATATCCATTTTCATCAAAGAATTTTCCAATTTCTGACATTATTCTCGTGTAACCTCCAAGTAAAATTCATATAACCAATTTGCATTTAAAGTCTCATAATTGTTCTGCTTTTTAAACTGTTCTTGAATATGATGTAGTGTGTTAAAAAATGCAATAGTATTGTCATGAAGAATTCCAAGAAGAGTTGTCTTTGAAGAATTCACATCGTTTAAATTACAAAATCTATACACATCATCTAACTGATTCGTGGCAATGACAAGTGTTTTGCCAATATCTTTCAGTTCATTTAATAATTCTGCTACTTCCAATTTTCCTTGCGGGTCTAAAGTTGATAACGGATCATCAATTAACCATAAGACTGGGTCATGTAGAAATGTTTTTGCATATAGAAGTCGATGTCGTTCCCCTTTAGATAGCCTACCAATCAAAGTATGTCGTAGGTCTTGTATATCCATTAATTCAATTACTGCCTCTATTGCACCTTTTCGTTCTGTCTTATCCAATTTGTATGCTTTAGAGAAAAAGTTCAGATAGTCAATTGTAGTTAAATCACTATAAACATCAAAGTCTGTAGGTATAAATCCTATCTGTGGTCGGACTTCGTCTAAATTGGTGAATACATTTAAACCATTTATAGTTACAGTTCCTGATGTCGGTTTAATCATCGAAGCAAACAGATTGAGTAAGAGAGATTTTCCTGAACCATTTTTCCCGAGTATTATACAGGTTTCACCTGTGGATACTTGAAACGAGAGATCGGTAAGTATAAGTTTCCTATCTATTGAGATACATACATTTTGGACATCAAGCAATGGAGTCTCCAGAAATGAATACCATAAATTAACTTAGATCAACTTTAACAGGTTTTCCAAGATCAGCAGATTGCCATGCAGCTTCAGTAAGCTGGATTACTCGAAGTCCATTTTCAACCCCAATTGGATTCTCCTTCCGTTCACCTCGAATCAGTTCAATGAATGCTTCGTCCTTGTTTCCACCCTTAGGTAAATCATCTCCATCAACAGTAGTAGGTGCATTACCGCCCTCCTGCCGAGTGAGTTGTCCACCTCGGACGAAGAGACCTCCATCTTCAAACCAAATTGAAAAATCCTCACTTACACCACCATGTGCATGTCCTACAATGCTGATATTACACAATGCACCAGTATCAAATTTTATGGTCATTGCAGTAAGGACATCCACTTCAATATCTAAATTGTCAATCATAGCAAACACTGTATCAGGACTGGTTTCTAATACCCACAATAAGATGTCTATCAGATGACTTCCAGAATCATTTAGCTGACCTCCACCACCCAAAAACGGATCTTGACGCCATTTACCTTGTTGATTTCTATACCAATTCTGGGATTGATGTGCAGTTACGAAGTTTACCTTACCCAGTTCGTTACTTAATACAACTTTGCGACAATATTGGTAGATTGGACTTAAATGTCGTTGGTAACCAATCATAAGGTGTAAACCTGTTTCTTCTACCTTAGCCATAACCTGTTTGGCATGGTCAACAGTACAAACCATAGGTTTTTCGGTATGGACATGACAACCAGCATTTAATGCTGACATGATATGGTCAAAATGAAGTCCGTGAGGTGAACTAATGACAACAGCATCAGGTTTCACAGCTGATAACATTTCATCATGATCTGAAAATGTTTCGACAGAATCATCTAATCCAACAGTCTCCTTAAAGTTGTTAAGTGATCCTTCACTCGGATCTGCAAGAGCGACTATTTCTACATTTTCAACACCAGCTACACTACGACCATGTCCACGTGCATTACCACCACAACCAATAAATGCAAATCTTAATTCCTGTTTTGACATATTTACCCCAAACGAATATTGTATGAATGAAGGATTATTCTCTATCTTTATTAGATACGATTATTGAATATCTTATCTTATTTTTATGATTGTAATCTATCATAGACTTATGCATAATGCAACGAATAATTGCGGGTATGTAAAGTTTTTGGCATAAATATCGTATTTTCCATGTGTATATTTTACAGATTACAGTTATTGGTTTTCAGTATACAGTTTACAGTAGTATTAAATCTAAGCTATTACATTTTTAAGATGATTATATCGTTTTTCCAACCAAGTACATTTTATTAGATGTGTGAGAAAATGTTACACTTTTCCTACAAAGTGTAGGAATGTCTCTTGTTATTACACTGGCTTTCCTGTTAGTCCCTGTCTGCGTTTTTAGCGAATTAATCCTCTAATTCCAAAATTTGAAAAAAGTTACAATTTTGTAGTTTTCCTTGATGAGAGAAGACTCTGTTTTTACTATTAAATATTTTCATAACATAATTTTATCGGCAGATTCACTCCTGAAAAATCAGATTATTGGCTTAGATTATAATATACTTTATTTTACTTCTATGTATTATATAAATTATCTATATGTTATTGTACCATGTATATATTATTATGTCAATGTATATTTATCTGTATGATATTAGTTTCTTTGTCAATTATTTTCTTCAATTTATTTTTATGTATTATGCATGTAGTTGTCTGAGACGCTGATATTCGACAGCTATTGCTGCATATTTCAGAATCTCGGATTACACAGAGATGAAGGCTTTGGTAGGATGGTATTCTTTTCTGAATCGAGGATGATACAAGATTACGCGGAGAAGCGGTCTTGCCACATTTGTTGTTTGGTCCCTTATCTGAATAGGATTTCACACATTTCCTCCCTCGAATCAGATTCATGGATCAACAGTATGAATGCCCTTTATATTATCCAAAAATCTTTTTTGGAATTAGATTCTCAGGAGTAAAATGTCGAAAAAGCCATAACACTTTTATATTTGGTTTTATCCTCTCTGAAATTTCCAAAACTATAGTAGTGCATAGTCAAGTGATAATCGATGGGTATAGTCGTTTTAGTTTTATACGTGCATCATCTGTAGTAAACCTCCAACTTGTTTTGGTCTGTTTTTCATTTCTTCTGTTTTGCCATGCTTGGATTTCCTGTTTGAGTGTCTGTTGGTCAGCAATACGCCTTGAAAGGCATTCACGCGTGAGTACAGAAAGTTCAATCTCAGCCATGTTGAGCCAACTACCATGCTTAGGTGTATAATGAAACTCAAGTTTTTTGGTAATCCGTCTGGCATCCTTTGGTTCAAAAGTTTTATACAACGAAGACTTTTTATGAGTATTGAGATTATCGCAAACAAGAGTGATCTTTTGAGCATAGGGAAAATGAACATCAACCAAATCACGACAGATATTCGCAAAATCAACACTTGTGCGTCTGTCTGTCACTTCAACTTGTCTAAACCCTTGTAATGGTGCGAAAATCATAAACAGATTGCTAACTCCATTGCGTTGGTATTCATAATCATATCGTTGTGGTGAACCTTCAACAATAGGTATAGGGTCTCGAGTTTCTTTGATATGTTGTTTACTTGTTTCATCAACACAAACCACAGGATTTGAAGCGTCATCGGGTTGCTGATAGATATCTAAAACATCTTCCATAGCAGCGACAAACTCCGCAGATGCTTCAGGTGGAATACACCATTGTTTTTTTAGCCAAGGTTTGAGTTCGTTTTTTTTAGGACTTTTCGTATCGCTTCATGAGAAATACTGGTAAAATGTTTCAACTCTACCATTTTATCTGCTAACAACCGAAGCGACCATCTTGCGTGTCCTTGGGGAGGGTCTGAGCAAACTAAAGCGATGAGGTGTGCTTCCTTTTCTCCATCAAACTTTGGATTTGGGGGTTTAGAAGGCTTCTTAGGTGTCAGTGCGGCAGTAATCCCTTCAAGTGCGAATGTCTTTCGGGTTCTCTCAATGGTAGGAATTGAAACTTCAACCGCTTCTTTTATTTTTTCATCTGCATAAGCAGGACCGAACTCGCTTTCGTCTGCTTTCAATAAGATCCTTGCGCGCGTAAGTTTTCGTGCTGAGTTTGTGCCAGAAGAAATCAAATCAATGAGATAGTCACGTTGAAACTCATCAAGTATGACTTTAAATTGTTTAGCAGCCATAATAGACTCCAAGGTAAATGAATAATTATCTTGAGTCTAAGTATACAATTATTTGAATAAACTATCAAAATTAAGTTGACTTTACAGTAGGTATAAAAAACACTATTGTAAAGTGCCAAAAACTTTATACACCCAATAATTGTGATTGACTATCCCATAACTTTATTAGATGGATATGTTCCATTCAATTATTAGCTAATCTTAAGTATAGAAAAACAGTATAAATTCTTATTGTTGTTAACTTATTCATATGTGTGTAAAAATTGGACACTTGTATAATTATCTACCTGTATTCTCTTGATATTACACATCATTTAAAATAAACTATATGGCATCAAATTTGCTCATATTTGAATAAAAAATCAGAACAACCAGATTAAACAGAGTTTGTAATTAATTTAGGAGATAAAATCAATAATGAAAAAGTTTGTATCTATAGTATTTCTCTTGTTGTATGTGGCTATGATGTTCATCATACTACCTGCATCCGCTGATGAGGAATCTCGACAAAAAGTAGTCGAACTGGATGAAATCGCAGTCACCGCAACTCGTGTGGAGAAAGATCCATTCAACACACCAAACTCTGTGTCGGTATTAAATATCAGACAATTAGAACGAACAAATGCTGATATCTCATCCAATCTATTACGTGATGTTGGTGGAGTAATTGCACAACAGACTACTGTTGGACAAGGATCGCCAATGCTGAGGAGTCTAACTGGTTATCATACATTAGTTCAAGTAGATTGGGTACGTCTCAATAATTCAACCTTTAGATCAGGTCCAAATCAATATACTGCAACAATTTCACCAGAAAATCTTGATCGAGCAGAAGTCTTACTTGGTTCAAACTCTATGTTATATGGGAGTGGGGCAATGGGTGGTGTAATTAGTTTTTTTTCAAAAACTATTCCAATAAACCTTAATCAAAAAACATGGAGAATACATCCACGGATTCTGGGACGATACTCTACTGCAACTCAAGAAAGACTCGGAAGGGTAGAAATATCTGGAAGTAAAGGTAAATTAGGATTGAGATTTGGTGGTGGTTTTCGTCAATATGGAGACCTAAATTCAGGAAATGGATATGACCTACATTATAAGAATAGAAAGTTTGAAATTGTGGATGAGATTCCAAGTAATGTAAATCTATATAACTATACAGATATTGGGAAGTTGTCCAAGGATGATATTCCTGATAGATGGACTGTAGACCTTGAAGGCCCACTTGGATGGAAGGCTTATGATTCTGATGTCAAGATAACATATCATATAAATACGAATAGTCACATTAATATTGCTTATCAAATGTGGAGGCAGCCACAGACACCACGATATGATAAAATTGCACCTCAAGAATTTGATGAGTTCTTTTTTGAACCACAAAATAGAGATTTATTATATGCAAATTACATTTCTTCACCTGATGTAAATATTATAGACTTTATTCGATTGACTGCATCCTTTCAACGGCAAAAGGAAGGACGGAACGAGGTAAAACTTGATTCTACATCTCGTAGGCAAAGATATGATACAGTCAATACGATTGGCCTAAGTATTCAAGCAATTAGTTCTGTTTTACCTCAACAACGTATCGTTGGGGGTGCTGAATTTTATTTAGATACATTGCAAAGTCATACTATAAATACTGATCTGAATTCCGAAACTGAAGAAATAAACGATAAAATTGGAAGATTTATAGACGGTTCACAGTTTTGGGATACCAGTATATACATTCAAGATGAGATTAAGTTACATGAAAGGATTGAACTCACTCTTGGGGGTAGAACGACTTTATATCAAACAAAGGCAGACCTATCAATTAGAGACAGTAGTTTTGATGAGTTCAATGAATTTGATAGTAGTTTAACTGGGAGTGCAGGAATTGTTGTTGGTTTGACAGATACAGTCAATTTGGTTGGATCGATTGGTACTGCATTTCGAGCTCCATCCTTGAATGACACAACAGCCGTAGAGGTAACAAATGAGGGTGTAACTGCCCCAAGTCCTGATCTGGATGCCGAGACATCTTGGACCGTTGAAGGCGGCTTGAAGTCAAAAACTCCTTACTTCCACGGTACAATTACTATATTTCACAGTAAAATCAACGGCTTAGTAACACGTCGACCCGTCCAAGATGCGTATCCTGCAGGACAGATACCAAAACTACATCAAGATTTAATTGAGGGGTATGAAGGAATTGATGTACTCGTCTTTGATAATGTAGATGAAGCACAATTTCAAGGAATTGAATTGACTGGGATAACACCTATTACCCCATCTTGGTCAATCTATGGAAATGCAGCTATCTTAAGAGGCAAAGTGTTGTTAATTAACGGTGAATCGCCTGATCCAGAAAAACCGTGGGAAGAACGCACACGAAGAGAACCACCCTTGAACGGTATTATAGGTATTCAGTTTGAGCCACAAAACACACTATATTGGGGAACTCTTTTTGTTAGAGCTGCAGCTGAACAAAGAAGATTAAATCGAAGTGATATACGTGATCCACGCATTCAAGGAAAAACACGTGATCCTGAAGATATTGAATTTGATTCAAAAGGGTATGCAATAGATGCAGGAACTCCTGGATGGTGGACAATTAATCTCCGTGGCGGTGTTACAGTATATGTCAATACACAGTTAACATTATCAGTTGATAACATACTGGATAAACGTTATAGACAACACGGGTCAGGTGTAAATGCACCAGGTTTTAATATAAGTGTTAGTCTGGATAATAGATTTTGAATCCAATCACTCAATATTATATTTTCGTTTAAAAAACTTCACGACACTGGGTGGAACCATCTCTAATAGTTTATCTTCGCTCAATTTTCCTTGACCCATTTCAACCACTTCCATCACCAACGTTGAACTAATATGTGCATATTTCTGGTTGGCAACCATAAAGAGTGTATCAATTTCAGGTGCGATTTGCTGATTCATTCGAGCCATCTTAAATTCCCATTCAAAGTCTGAGATCTCACGAAGTCCACGAATTATGGAACATGCTCCAACCATCTGTGCATAATGAACTATTAAGCCGGAAAAACCATCAATAGTTGCTTCGGGGTATGGCGCGATCACTTCTTCAAGCATTTCAATACGTTCTTCAATAGTAAATCTTGTGTCTTTTGACGGATTTACACCTATTACTACCACAAGTTGATCGAATACACCAAGTTTGCAGACACGTTCAATCACATCTGCATGACCGTTGGTGACTGGATCAAAGCTTGCAGGAAAAATTGCAATTCTTTCTGACATTTTGACTCCTTAACATTAAGATTAGAGGTGTTACTCTAAATATCAATATAATTTCTCTTTTATTTTTTCAAAATCCCATATTCGTACAATTCCATCCATTCCTCCACCTGCAATATACTTATCATCTGGAGAGATTTCTACAACTAATGAAGTACTCATTATCCCCTTCCCGCTTAATACAGCAATGGGTGTAAATGTTTCAATTGTCCATAATGTAAGCTTTCTCCTATCAGCCATTGCCAGAACCTTTCCATCAAATGAAAATGCTATGTCACTCACATATTTTTCTGGTTCATGATGAAGTATTGTCCAATCCGATAAATTGTATATAGTTAATCCATAATCCGTTCCAACAGCTAAGAAACGATTATCCGGTGAAAAACAGATAGAAGTGATTTCATATCTAACCCCGCCTGGAGTATCGAGTTCAATATTCTTTGGAATTTCTATATTAAGTATCCTATGAAGAGTTTTTGATTCAAGATTCCATATTTTGACTATATTTTCATTTTCTCCTGTATCTCTATTACGATTTTTGATTGCAGCACCTATCCAACGATTGTTATGTGAGAAATCAATTGCAGTATATCTTTGGTTAATTGTTTCATTTCGAAATTTTATTGCTGTGTTCCAATCATTTTTTACAGGATCAATCTCGTAGTGTGAAACTGCCTTCCCTTTCATCTTATAGGGTAAGATATATAATTCTTTTATATGTTTTGGATCACTAAAATTCCACAATTTTGTATAATTTGTTCCAGCAGCGTAATAATCGTTTGTTGGAGATAGTGCTCCAACAGTACTACTTATTTCTAAAGAATTAATTTACTCACCTGAATGCAGATCCCATAGAACAGTCTTCCAAAAATCCTGACTAATCAGATAATTTCCTGAATCTGGTATTGCAATTTCCAAAAACACACGTGAATCATCTTCTTTTAAAGGATGTTTACAAACTCGAACTAATGATGCTTCCTCATTACTAATATTCCAAATCTTAATTTTATTAGAATGACCCACAGTCACAAGTAAGTCAGAATTATTTGGTGAAAATGCAAGATCATTAATCCACGATCCATGGTTAACCATTTTGGTAGGTTTAATAGGTCTAATACGTTCCAGGTACGTTTCTTGATTACCTTGCCACTGTAACCATGTAGAATAAAATAAGAATCCTACTGCAGCAATTAAGATGATTATGAGTAGAAGTTTATGTTGGGTCTTCATTCTATACCTTCCATATCCCAAAGATCTATATTTTTGTCATATCCACTACCAACGAGTGTATTGCCATCTCTGGAAAAGACAATTCTCCAATATAGGTTTGATCCATTTCCACTAAGTTTGGCAATCGGCTTCATTTCATCAATTGACCAAATCATAATCCCACCTAAAGATGCTATCGCGAATACTTTCCCATTCGGTGAAAATGCAAAGTCTATGATATATACATTGTCAACTTTATTATATATACGCCAATGTGGTAACGACCAAATAGTAAACCCATCTTGTTCCCCAATAGCGAAGAATCTATTGTCAGGAGAGAAAGAAATACCTCTTATATCACCTTCGTTCCTCTTAGTTTGATTAGAATATTTAATACCTTGATTTGATTCTGACATTAAGGGTTCATTAACATTGGATTCTATTGATTTGTTATCAGTAAATAGCTTTCCAATAGTCTTGTGTATCTGTTGTGTATTAAGATCCCATATTCGTACTTTTTTGTCATTAGTGGTAGGTGTTGAAGGGGGAGTTTGAATACTCATTGCAAACCATCTCCCATTGTATGAAAATTTTGGAAATTCATAAATGTAATGTTTTCTGTCATTATCAAGTGTATAGATCTTATTAATATCCTTCGTATTGGTAAAATCCCATATTTCAATATCTAATGAACCTGTTGCTAAGAGATTATCATTGGGAGATACTGAAGATACTGTGGATGGAATTTTATGTGATGATATCAATTCCCATGTTGAGACATCCCAAAATGCTACAAACCAACTACTCTTACTAATTAATAACTCTCCAGATGAATCAAAAAACACTGATTGAATTCCATAAAATGTTTCATTCTCATCTATTGGATGACCAGTTAATACTTTGATAGGTTTCTCAGGAATTTCTCTATCCCAAACCATAATTTCATTACTATCTCCGGCACTGACTACATAGTATGGTTCAATTGGTGAAATTGCTAAGGCTCTTGCCATACTTTCAAGCTTAAATTCCGCAATAGGAAGATGGTGTTTAATTGTCTGTTTTGCTGTTTTCTGTTTTTCTTTACTTTGAATATCATTCCATTGATACCATGTTGAATAAAACAATAATCCTAAAGATCCTAATAGAAAGATCAATAGTACAATTTTATACTGCTTTTTCATTTAATTGACTCCATATCCTATAGATATATAAGAACTACGGTACTTTAACCCACAACACCATTTCATACATTTACTAAAGATATCACAATAGGAATGTCTTCAGAGTATACATTATCACACTATCCTGAAAAAATACAACCTTTATACGGATTTGGGTGTGTAAATAATTTGTCTCTATAAGTGTTTCTTGTATCAGAATCGCGAATTGGATTAGTTTTCCGTTTATAGTTTTCAGTTTGAATTTTCGTGAATGAGTTATTTTTCTGAACCGTGGCTTAGTGTTCTATGTCAATGTTTTTCTATACACCTTTCGCTCATCTGGAGCTTGCGGAAATACAAAGGGTCAGGAATCGGAGATCTCTCCTACAATGAGCAGAATTCATCAATTGAAGTCTATGAATCAAGACAGTGTTGTATATATATTCTGATACACTGTTGTAAGGTGACAAAAAGTTTCACACCCTACGGATTTATGTGTAGATAAGATGAAAGGTTACACTTATCGTCACATTGTGTGACATTGGAATAGGATTAAATTTCCCCTGTTACCCCTTCATAGAATGAGTTTACGAACTTATGTATAGAAATTATAAGGAATTCAAAAATGGAATATAGAAACAACATTTTTTATACATACAAATTCGTAATTAGAATTATTATTTTTAATTATCATGTAATCTTCCTAAAGTAATATTATAATGTGAGTATAATAAGTCAATGTTTTTTGCTAATGGAGTGGTTAGGAAATCGCTCCTACAGAGTCTATATGTAGGAATACTATGCAATAAATTGAACCCATCAGTCTATTTTCAAAATCACATTGTTAAAATAAAACCTTTTCAATTAATTATTCTCTCATTACCGACTGTTTAGAATTGAAGCGGGGAAGGATACAATCTGGAAGAATGTGCTACAATAAAGCAATATTTTCAATTAGAACTGGTATAATGTAACACACCTTTCGCCCCTCCGGGGCTTTAGTAGTATTCGTATAAGGATGTTTTCTACACACCTTTCGCCTCTCCGAGGCTTTTGGAAAGAAAGGAATCGGGATTCGGAGATCTGGAATCAACGGTATGAATGCCATAAGGCATTCCCCGCGAACAGAAGATAGATTCCAATAATAATCAATTCCATAGAAATTTTGTAATGACATATTATTTATTTGAAATGGTATAACTTCAGAAAAAATCAATATTGGTATATGTAATTTGTTAACTAAATTAGTGGCTGGTATTTACGTATCTTCTTTAATGGATATTAGTTGTATGAGATCGAGTTTTCTTTCATTTACTAAGTATTTTATTTAGTATCCTTTTTGTTTGGTAACGCCATATCTTTTCAAACCCTTTCTTGACAATTGAGGTTAGAAAATGTATAATTGAGAATATCAAATGAGAAAGTTTCGATCAAAAATTATATGAATCGAATTGACAAGAAATTTCATGGACTTAGACAGTCAAACACTTGTGCTTTCATGCCTTACCTATGTGCAGGTGATCCTACCCCAAAATTAACCCCAGATTTACTCCTAACCCTTGAAGATGCTGGTGCAGACCTAATAGAACTCGGTGTACCATTTTCTGATCCTATTGCGGATGGTCCAACAATCCAACGCGCCAGTGAACGTGCCCTTAATCACAACATTTCACTCAAGTCCACATTGGACATGGTTTCTAAGCTTAGACAAAGGAGTGAAATACCTATTGCATTGATGACTTATTATAACCCAATCTTCTCTATGGGTGAGTCAGAATTTTGTAAAGAAGCTGAAAATGCTGGTATTGATGGTGTGATTGTTCCTGATTTACCACCAGAAGAAGGTAAACCTTTATTAGATGTTGCCCCAGAATATAATTTGTCAACCATTTTCTTGGTTGCACCAACCAGTCCATCAAACAGAATTGAATTAATCGCTTCAGTGAGTACAGGTTTTATCTATTGTGTATCACTTACAGGTGTCACTGGTGTACGTGCAACTCTTTCAGATGAAATTACACCTATGATTACTGAACTCAGAGAACATACAGATAAACCTGTGAGTGTTGGGTTTGGTGTATCAACTCCTGAACATGCAAAACAGATTTCAAAAATTGCGGATGGTGTAATAGTCGGTAGTGCAATTGTTAATGTAGTTGAAGAAAATATGGATAATAAAGAACAACTATTAAAGTCGGTTAAACAATTTGCATCAGAATTGGCTGATGGTGTTAAATCTAAATGAACTGGGAATATCCGACAATATGTCAGTGGGTATGAAGGGTAAGGTAATTATTTGTTTTATATCCCAGGTCTAATACCAAATTCTTTCTCAAATGCTTCCCATACTTCCTCAGGAATTGTAGCGGTCGCTGCTTCATATCCATCTTCTACTTGAGCTTGATCAGCTGGTCCAAACATTACTATTCCGTCAATTGGTGCAGCCAGACAAAATTGCATTGCAAAATGACGTATATTTACACCTTTTTCCTGACACCATTTCCACATAGAATGTGCTTGAGGTTCACCATCAGGATTCCTTCTTTTTTCGTCCTCGATTTTCGGTTCTACACCTGTTAAACTTCCCATACCTAAAGGACTGGCAAGAATTAGTCCTACATCATATTCACGGGCTAATGGAAATGTTGTTTTGGTAACAGTTTGTGAGAGTAGTGTGTAATCAAGAAACGTAAGTATGATATCAATATGTCCTGTTTCTATCAACTCTTTATGAAATTCATGGGAACGTACACCAGCTCCAATATGTCGAATTTTACCTTCGGATTTCAGTTCTAAAAGCGTATCCAAAGCCTGACCTTTGTCCAATATACTCTCCATATTTTCTGGATCATGAATCAAAACGGCATCAAGATATTCAGTCTGCAAATCCCGTAAACTGTTTGTAACACTCCATCTTGTTCCATTTTCAGTGAAGTCCTTCCTTCTTTCAGGATGTGTTCCTACTTTTGCTTGTAAATAGATCTGTTCTCTTAATCCATCAGAAAGTGCTACACCCCATAGATGTTCAGCATGTCCAGGATATGTATCAATATAATTAATCCCAAGTTCAATTGCACGACGAATTGATGTGATAACTTCATCATCAGGTTTGTGACAAAGCCATGCAGCACCAAGTCCCAATGAATTTGGTTGCATCTCTGTACGACCCATACGGCGTTTTTCTAATTTACCGGACATAGTAATTTCCTATTTGATAATCTACATCAATAATGATTTTCTTAGATTGTGTGTTGAAGTTGCCAAGGTTTCCTGTAAATATGGATATTTGAAACCTCCCCATCTGTCAGGAGGGGGTTCATTGGCTTGCTGGATTTTTAAACTCACAAAAATTGGACCTGTCTTATTCCATATCTTTGGAAGGTTTGCCTGAAGTATTTCAATTTCATCAAATTCATGTACTTCTTGAAAACCAATACCTTCTGCAATTGTTATCCATGATAAATTGGGATTTCGAGGAACTGGTTGATTACCTGTTACTTCATAGGTTCCATTATCACATACAAATAGAATATAATTAGATGGTAATTTATCCAAACCAGTAATTGTTGCAAGCGTACCTAAACACATCAACATACTACCATCCCCATTCAATACAACGACTTTTTTATCTGATCTTGCCAGTGCAATACCAAGTGCTAAATCAGCGGCATGTCCCATTGCACTCCCAACAGATGCATAATCCAAGGGGTGGGTGGATATTTTTGCCCAAGGTACGCTTGTACCCATAGTTGTAATCACAACTTCATCTGTTCTTTGAGATGCAATTATTCTTAAACATTCTTCTTTATTAATCATAAATATTCCAAAGGTATAGATTACATTTAATGCTACTTTTCTTCACCAAGGATAAAGTTTATAGTGGGTTCATTTTCCATATTAGTTCTCATATTCTTTAGATATTGTAGAAATTCTGTTTTTGTCAGAATTGTATTAATTCCACCATCCCAAATTGTTAATACTCGGTAAGAAATTGGTCCAATCTCATTAGGTTTTATTGATAATGATAATATTGATGGTTCAATATCAATGACTTGATCACTAAACGTCTCTTCGTAAAAAAGTGCATATCCCAGTGGATGTGAATTATTTGGATCTGTTCCCCAAGACCAAATAAATTGTAATTCTTCATCAATCCCATATTCAGATCCAATTTTTGGTATTCCAACGACTAAATTAATTTCAGGAGGTAATTGCTTATTTAAAAGGATGTTCTGTTTAATCCATGTGTTTTTTCCATAGATGAAAGAATTTATAGTGATTTTATATTGCTCCCCAGCTATACCCATTTCAGGTATTACCCTTTGTATGATAGATCGCATACCACCATTTGCAAGAATCCTAACATAATCTTTCTGTTTATCTAATGAAATATATTCTCTATTTACCTTGTTGTATAATGCATAACCTCCAGATCCAATAATTGTCTCTTTTGAAATAAGTGGGATTACAGATATATTATCATCATTTAAGAGTTTGTTGATTGATAATCCTATTGATTTATACAGATTAAGTTTTTCGTCTGATTTACGGATATAATAATCTTCTTGATTTTCAAAGTCGTGAATTACCCAACTAAATTCTGGAACGATACTATTAATCTTTATGGCTTGGGGATTCTGAGAGATTTGTATTTTATTGGATTCAAAATGTTGTCTTAATTCTGGTGTAAGTTGTTCATTGTAGTCCAGTTCATTTTGGAACATACTATCTACACTGAATAAATCATTTCTTTTTTTTCCATAAGGTGTAATAGATCCATTTGAATTTAGTACATAAGCCATTAAATCAGACTCAATTGCACCAGTAGCATTTAATTCTGGAAATATACCCGCACGGGACTGTTTTTTTACTTCAAGTGTGAATGTTGCCTGTACATTAGGATCATATAAAATTGAAATTTCTTTCGTTTCTTGAGACTCAAAATCTAATAAAAAGCTGAGTTGGTCGCGTTTCCCATCATAATCTAAATCATCAGCTTGTGCAGGGATCATGGCTTCTTGTGGTGCTTCACCTGAGACAACTGAAAAAGCTTTCAACGTAAAATCAGGTTTTACTGTTTTTAAACGTTCTAATGATAAATTGATTGGAATGTTCTTCTGAGTTCTTGTCAATGTGTTCTGGATTGTAAGCCTAATTCTGTTTGCATCTTTGTTGCTACCTGGGAAATTACAGCCAGCGAATAGGATTAATAAAGTGATGAGGAATAGATTTAGAGTATTCTTATGATGAAGTATTTTCATAATATGTAAATTACTACTTTCTTAGATTATGTCAGTAGTTTAGTGGTAGTTAATTATCTGGTAGTATATTTAATACTTGATTGATTTCTGATTCTGTATTATAAAAGTGGGGTGATATTCTAATACCGCTTCCACGTTCAGCGGTAATGATATTATTATCTTGTAGCAAGTTGAAAAGTTGGGTTGGAGTGTGTTTTTCACTCTCAAAAATTACTATTCCAGCTCGTTCAGATTTGCATTTTGAAGTTTTAACTATATAGCCTTTTTTATCCAATCCAGAAATTAATGAATCCGTTAATTGAAGTACTCTTTCTTCGATATTTTGGATTTGAACTGACTTAAGTAATTTTATTGCAGCATTCAGTCCATATATTCCTGTAGTGTTATATGATCCCTCTTCAAATCGTGTGGCATCAGGTTTTTGTGTAATATCATAATTGAGAAAATCACGAGGATTAATTACACCTGCCCACCCGAGATTTGTATTAATAAGCTTATCACGTTTTCTATCTGAACAGTAGAAGATTGCTGCTCCTTCAGGTGCTAACATCCATTTATGTCCATCAGCTGCAAGAATATCAATATGGCTCATTTTAACATCTAATTCAATGACACCAAGACTTTGGATTGCATCAACAATAAACCATATATCGCGTTCCTGACATATTTCGCCAATGGTGGTAATGTCATTTCGAAATCCAGATGCAAATTCCACATGACTGATGGTTAACACGCGAGTTCTATCATCAATCGCTTCAATTAGATCTTGAATATGTATAATACCATCTTTCTCTGGAACCATACGTGTATCTACCCCAAATCTTTCACTTAGACTCCACCATGGGTAGACATTTGCGGGGAATTCAACAGCAGTAGTTACAACATTATCACCTTGCTTCCAATCAATTCCGTTTGCTGCGATGAGAATTCCTTGGGTGGTATTCTTCATAAAGGCAATTTCTTTGCTATCAGCATTCAATAAATCTGCAGCACCATCTCTACACTCCTCAACTGTATCAACCCAATTGTCAACATTAACTGCGCCATTCACAGTAGCATCTTCAACGAAATCTACCATTGCCTTTTGCACTCGTTTTGATAGTGGTGCTACGCCAGCATGGTTCATATACACATATTTCTGTGTTACAGGGAATTCAGATTGCCAATCATTGAATAATGTTTTCAATATTAAATACCTCATTCCTTGTATTTAAAAAGATTTCCACTTTATAATCATTAACTTTTTTAGCGTTTGCATAGGAAATTACTTCTCCAAAAAGGCCAATGCAAAATCCTAAAAATCCAAGAGATATAATAAATGGTGCGATATCTGGTGATAATAGAAATACTATACTACCAATTAACACTATTAGAGAACAAAATGGTCCAAAATATCTAATTGGACGCCTTGAACATTGAATTATAAAGAATCGAGCAAGTGTACTAAAATCTGCAGCTTCTCTATGAGCTTTTGATACAGTTGTTCCGGTGATAATACCAATGCCGAGTAGTGAAGCAAAAATACTTAAGAGACTAATTCCTATTATATTGGATATATTATAGAAGATGAATCCAGAGACTAAAAATGGAAGGCTAAGAAATGCAGAGATACGATATATATTATATTTTATATTCTGTTTGGCAATCGATTCTTGTGATGTGTCAATACTGTTATGATTTTTTGACTGTGAAAAAATTGAAAGGAGTAATTTAAACGCTAAGATATCAAGGAAAACCTTCCATACTCTACCAAGACCGTATTTACTTGTTCCAAATTGTCTGGGATGATGGGTGACAACAATTTCTGATATACGTGCCCCAACTACCGTAGACATTGCAGGTATGAAACGATGCATTTCACCATATAAAGGAACCCGTTTTATCATTTCCGAACGGTATGCCTTGAGTGAACAGCCGTTATCATGTATTGCTACACCTGTAACTATTGCGATTATCCAGTTAGCAATTACAGATGGAACTCTCCGACTCCAAAACTTGTCGTGTCTTTCTCTACGCCATCCACATACTAAATCGTAGCCATCATCCAATTTTTCAAGTAATTTTGGTATATCGGCAGGATCGTTCTGTAGATCTCCATCCATACTGATGATAATTTCACCTTGTGCATATTCAAAACCCGCTGCCATTGCAGAGGTCTGTCCTGCATTTTTTTGAAACCGAATAACAGCAAGATTTGGTTCTAAATCGCGTAATTCTGAAAGTACTTCAAAAGTATTATCATGACTTCCATCATCTACAAATAACACTTCAAAAGACTTTCCTACTTCTTCACAGGCAGTCCGTATTTTCTCATATAATGGTTTAACATTATCCTCCTCATTATAGACTGGTACAACTATAGATAGATATGGTTTTTGTGTAGCCTTCAATGCTACTCCTTCCGACTTAATAACATTTTATTTGCTATAGCAAGGGATTCGTGTGTTCCCGCATCCACCCACTCACCCTGTAGAATACTATATTCTAACTCTTCGCGTCTAACATATACATTGTTAACTGTTGTAATTTCAAATTCACCACGAGAAGATGGTTTAATTGTCCGTATGATATCAAAAACTGTCGAATCATAAAAATATAGACCTATAACAGCATAATCACTATGAGGATTGGGAGGTTTTTCCTCAATTAATGTAATTTTATCATCCACTATATTTGCTACACCATACCGTTCAGGATCTTTTACCTGTTTGAGTACTACTCGTGCACCATTTCGCTGTTTTAAATAGTCTTCTATATGGGTCCTAATTGTTGTTTCAAATATATTATCCCCGAGTAGGACAACAATATTGTGTTTTTCAGCAAAATCCTCTGCTAAAGATAGGGCATGTGCAATACCTTTGGCTTCATTTTGTACTTGGTAATCTATTTGACAGCCAAACTGCTCCCCATCCCCTAAAACATCTTTGAAATCTTCAACATGTAAAGGGTTTGTAACTATTAGAATATCATTAATACCCGATGAAGTAAGTTGTTTAATACTGTGACATATCATCGGTTCATCACCAACAGGTAGTAGGTGTTTACTGGTATTCTTAGTGGAAGGATATAAACGAGTACCAAGTCCTCCTGCGAGGATTACACCTTTTAACATAGAATCACTTATGGAATGAGGGATCAATCAACTTTGATAAGATTAATATTTGAATGAATCCCAACTACTAATATGAACCAAAATTTTAATTAGTCTGAGTTTTTACCGCGTCCTGGAAATGTCAATTCAGCCACCCCAGATTTATCTAAATCCCCTAACCCTTGATCAATCATTTTATCATATTGATCTTTTGTTGCTTGAGCGAGTGGTAGAGATATACCTTGTTCATTAGCTAAATCAAGAGCGATTCCAGAATCTTTGGATGCATGTGCAGCAGAAAAGTAGCATTCATGGTCACGTATCTGCATATCTTCACCATCAGTTTCTAAAACACGTGAGTTTGCACCGGTTTGTGCGAACACTTCTTGCAACATTTCAAGATCTAACCCAAGTGCTGCACCTAATCCAAGACCTTCTGCTAATCCAGCAGTATTGATATTCATTACCATATTTACCAATGCTTTTACTTGTGCCGCTTTACCAGATTCCCCAATATATCGTAGAGAAACGCTCATAGAGTCTAAAATAGGATGTGCCTTATCAAAAGTTTCTTTTTTCCCACCACACATTAAGTAGAGTGTTCCCTCTCTTGCTTGAGTGATACTACTTGCCATACAACCTTCAAGACTTTCAGCCTGATGTTTTTCAAGAAGTGATTCTATATCAACATGAACTTGAGGACTGATTGTGGCGCAATTGATAAATACTTTTCCTGATGCCCCTTTTAGTAAGCTATCATTTGCAGATTCAGAATAGATTGTACGCATTGCCTCATCATCAGTTACAACAGTGATGATATAATCGGCAAGAGATGTGACCTGAGTTAATTCGTCTGCAGCCGTTGCATCAATCTCTGTAGCCAATTCCTGTGACCGTTCTGGACTTACATCGTAAACAACGGTAACCTGAAATCCTTCATCATTGAGGTGTCGGGCGATATTTGCCCCCATTCGTCCAACCCCTACAACTCCAATTTTGTAGTCAGCATTTGACATACCTATCTCCCTATTAAATACGTAAAAATACAAAGTCTATTATCTTCTATTAATTGTTTATTTTACGAATTTCGTTCCTGTTTGTCAATATCTTTCTAATTACTGTTAAAGCTTCAAATGATATGTAAGATACGAATTTGATTCTAACATTGACAGATATAGATTTAATGAAATTTACCGAATAAATACATGAATCTCCATAAGGTATTCGGACTGTGTATAGTTATCAGTTAGTTTAGATTCAATTAATGGTTGACTGACTTCTTTAAAGTGAATCAGAGATACTTCAGAATGAAACAATTGTTTATGATTTATTGTAAGATTGAAATTTCATTTTACTTGACAAAATTCTCGTTTTTGTTATACTAAAATCTATTAATCGGTAACCAGTGAACTTCATCAATTTACTGGAAATTTTCATTATATTCCTGAGGAGGATTTACATTGATGACTCATCTAATACCCAGAAGCCAATTAAGACAAAATTTGGGAAGATATATGACACTCTTGATCTTCAGTATATTTGTTCTGACATATACTGGATGTATCGGGGGTGTGAACTTAGTTCCTTTGAGTGCAAAAATTCAAAATGCTGACAATGCATTTGAAGAAGCAGAAGCAGTTACAACACGTTCAGATGATGCTGATGAGAAACAGAAAGCACGAGCAAAGAAACAACAACTCTATGAAAAGGCTATGTCTCTATATCTTGAGATCATAGAACGTGATTCAAAAGGCAAGTATGCACAACGTGCCCATTTTCAGATAGGTGAAATATATAAACGATCTTATGAATGGGATAAAGCTAACGAGCATTTTCAGGCAATTGTAGAATTAGATTCAACCGGTTATTATGCCAGTGAAGCTAAGGCAAGCATTGCAAGTATTCTTAAGAATCGTCAATTAATTTCACAAGAACTTGCTAATTACCAAAACTATAAAGCATTATATGACACAGAAGGAACTGATGAAGCATACGATATTGCAGCACAATCTTTATACAAAGTTGCTCAGTCCTATGAAGCTTTAGAGAATTATCCTGAAGCAATTGCTAATTACGAAAGGATGGTTGAGGAATTCCCCGAACATGATAAGTCTGTTCAAGCACAAAACCAGGTAGGTAACATCTACTTCTATAAACTGTATGATTATACAAACTCTGGTGGATGGGGTGCATTTGTAGCAGTTATTCAAAAGTTTCCTGATACCTATGAAGCAGAACAGGTTACTACCATGTTGAAAAAAACGGATGTATTATTGACTGAAATTAAACAGTTACAGGATGAAATTCAAAGAAATAAGAGTAAGAAGGCACAACTCTATGAAGAGATGGGTAGATATGTTCTTCCATCCGAGAAATGGATTCAAGGTAAATCTGATCTAATCGTTCAGAATTATCAACAGATTGCCAAGAATTGGGAAGATATAAGAAACTATCCTAATGCTGTTGATACATATAAAGTTCTGATCAAAGATCTATCACATAAAAAGTTTGCTGTGGCTGATGCATTATATAGAGCAGCATATCTCTATCAGCAAAATGGTCAATACGAAAGAGCTATTGGTGCGTATGAGATTTTATTTGATAATGCAGCTGAGTCTACTTGGCGTAATGAAGCTGTTTATCAGCAAGCTGTATGCTTTAGAGCTATAAGAGAATTTAGTAATGCTTATGAAGGTTTTAAGACTTATATGAGTCTTACCAAAGGTGACACACCATATTACCGTGAAGCAGAACAGATTGTACGTCAATATGAACTTGATCAAGATCAGGATGGGTACAAATTCTATGTTGAACAAGAAAACGGTACATCCGATCAAGATCCAAATTCATATCCTGGAGCAGGAAATTAAATCCTAACTATTCATTCTGGGTAAATTAAGTGGGTATGACAAGTATTAGATGAGTGGAATTTAAGATGGGTTTAAGTCTAATTTTATTCCACTCACCTATACCTCACAATTGTCTCATACCTAAAATCATCTTGAAGATTATTGAATAGATAATTTATCTGTATAGCAATTTTTGTTTTATTTTACAACCACTGTCAATTCTACTTACAAGTTGATATTATGAGTTGAATACAGTATGGTGTAAGATTCAACCCATCTATTGTTCTCACTATCCCACCTGAATAGATCAATATCCATTATTAGAAATCTTATAGAATCTATAGGTTATATAAACAGGTTAACACGTGAATGTTCAGAAGGTGGTAATTGGTTATATACAACTTCTTTGATTAAATCAGATGTATATCTCCTTGAGAAGTGATTTAAAACGATGTATTCACTCTTAAATTGTTCTAATAGTGCTGGCAACATATCCAGATGAAAATGTCGTGTTTTTTTTGCACGTTCTCGGTGGTCTGGTGTAAGGAATGTACACTCGCAAATTAACACTTTACATTGGTTAAGAAGTGGATGTGCATCAATTGAAATTCCACGAGTATCTCCGAGATAAGCAATTAGAGGTAACTGGACTTCTTCAGTAATTTGTGTACCAGATTTTTTTAGTTCAACTATTTCTTTCCCAGATAGGTTGCTAAATTCCTTTTTTAATTTATTACGAATTTCACAAATTAGATAGGAAACTGCAGGAACACTATGATTTCCGGGTAAAATATGTGCAATTAGATTTCGACGGAATGGAATTGCGTCCCCTGTTTCAACGGGTAAAATGTGATAATTCCAACCTTTGCCGGCATCAAGTTCAGATAGTTTATTTAGGATATGTTTGAGTTGTTTGAAACCACTTGAGGGTACATATATGTTTCCAGGTGGCATTCCAGCTAACCAACGTTGGCTAATATATATTGGTAAACCAAAGTAGTGGTCAAGATGAAAATGGGAAATAAAGACATGATTCGTACCGATGAAGTTCATTGGACATCTACCCAAATCAAAAATAAGATCAAGTTCTTTTATTCTAATGTATGTTGCTACTGCTGAACTTGATTTTCCTTCCAAGATCCAATTTCCACATTGTAACAATGGCATAATAGTATTTAGCAGGTAATTTTGCTTTCCTTTGGAGATTAATTATATATGAATGTAAAAATAGGCATTATAGGTGGTAGTGGTTTCTATCAGATCGAAGGGTTAACCGAAGTAGAATCAATAGAAGTTGAAACACCGTTTGGTAAACCGAGTGATGATCTCATTCTTGGTAAACTTGAGGGACAATCAGTAGTTTTTCTACCGCGTCATGGTGTTGGTCATCCACTTCTTCCATCAGATATAAATGTTCGAGCGAATATATATGCATTAAAATCGTTGGGTGTAGAATCAATTATATCTGTCAGTGCAGTTGGAAGTCTTCGGCAAGAAATAGAACCACGACATTTTGTTGTACCTGATCAACTTTATGATCATACGAAGAACAGAATATCAACCTTTTTTGGTCAAGGAATTACTGCTCATATTAGTCTTGCACACCCATTCTGTCAGGATTTAAGTAAGATGCTCTATGAAACCGCAGTAGAAGAAGGTGTAACTGTCCATAATGGTGGAACCTATATTTGTATGGAAGGTCCAGCATTTTCTACTAAAGCAGAATCCAATGTATATCGTCAACTTGGTTTTGATATAATTGGTATGACAGCTGCCCCTGAGGCAAAACTTGCTCGTGAGGCAGAAATGTGTTTTACAGTCCTTGCTTGCTCAACAGATTATGATTGTTGGCATCCTGAACACGATGATGTAACCACAGAGATGATACTTGATAACCTTCGTTCCAATGTTGAAGTTTCAAAACAGATTGTTAAAAACTTGGTTTCAAAGATTTCAACAGAAGAACGGAGTTGCGAATGTTCAACTGCTTTACAATATGCGATTGCTACACAAGAAGATGCAATTCCAATTACTAAGAAACACCAGTTGAAATTATTGCTTCAGAAGTACATCACGTAAAATATCATGTATTGTATCAGCTTCTACTTCAGATAGTATTAGTGGTGGTGCGATATGTAGTATATTTTCATCCTCTTCAATTGCATGTCCAATTTTTCCAACAATCAACCCATTTTCCTTTAATTGTCCAGAAATTTTGTTTGTCTTTTTTGTTTTTAGACGTGAACCATCAGCTTCACATAATTCTACAGCAATCATTAAACCTTTTCCACGAACATCACTGACGATTGGCATTGATTTCAAAGTAGAGAGCTTGTCAAATAGATATTTTCCTACTTTTTCAGCATTTTCCCAGAGCCTTTCAGTCTGTAATATCTCCAGGTTTGCTACACCAGCAGCACATGCTGCTGGATGTCCACCATAGGTACAAACCTGTGAGAATTCACGTTTCTCCTCTGGTGATCCAAGGAAAGTGTTGAAAACTTCAGTTGAGGTAACACATGCTCCAAGGGGTAAATATCCACTTGTTAACCCTTTCGCCATAGTCATGATGTCAGGTTGCACATCCCAATGTTCACAAGCAAACATTTTGCCTGTCCTGCCAAAACCTGTAATCACTTCATCAAGTATAAGCAATAACCCGTAGTCATCACATATTTCTCTAAGTCTTGGGAAATAGTCATCTGGTGGATCTATAATCCCGCCACCACCGATAATTGGTTCGGCAATTACTGCAATGACAGTTTCTGCGCCTTCTGCTCTAATCATCCTTTCAATTTCTTCTACACATGCCACATTACATGATGGATATTCTAAACCTAATGGACATCTATGACAATAGGGTGGATGTGCATGATGGAATCCAGGCACAAGGGGTTCAAATGCTTTACGTCTAACCACCTGACCAGTTGCTGACATAGCACCGAATGTGAAGCCGTGATATCCTTGATAACGACTAATAATCTTGTATCTGTTTTGATCTGGATAGGTTAATTTTCCATATTGTCTGGCTATTTTTATGGCAGTCTCATTTGCTTCGGAACCACTGTTACAAAAATAAACATGATTCAAATCACCGGGAAGAACAGAAGCTAATTTCTCTGCTAATTGGGTAGCAGGAACATTGATTTGTGAATGAGGATAGTAGGGTAACTCCTTCATCTGATCATATACAGCATTAACAATTTCTTGTCTTCCATATCCCACATTTACATTCCATAATGCAGAATATGCATCCAGATATTCTTTTCCTTCATCGTCAACAATTATACAACCGTCAGCAGATTTAAATACTGTTAAATCAGAATCATTTAAACTCTGGTGTTGAAATAGTGGATGCCATACATGCGACTTATCAATTTCTCTATAATTTACTGCCATTGATATTATCTCCTATACGAGTCTTGATCCTATTGAGTCTCTTAAAGTTGTCGTCCCACTGTAAAAATAATTACATAGATTCTGGTGCAGAAATACCTAATAATCTTAATCCGTTTGCTAAAACAGTTTGTATACATTCGACAAGTATTAAACGTGCAGTTGACCTATCTTTATTGGATAAATCAAGTACACGATGCTGATTATAATACGGATGGAATATCCCAGCCAAATCATGTAGAAAATGGGGTATTCTATGTGCTTCTCTATCTTCGGCACTTGAAATAATGATAGATGGAAATTCAGCTGCTTTTCGTATTAGTTCATGCTCTTGTGGTGCATCAAGTAATTCTAAATTCACTTCTTCAACTGGTTTTATCTCAAATCCTTGTTCTCTTGCTTGTTGAAAAATACTACAACATCTTGCATGTGCATATTGAATATAAAAAACGGGATTCTCATTTGCTTGGGTTACAGCTAATTCGATGTTAAAGTCAAGATGGGTATTGTTAGCACGCATCAGGAAGAAATATCGCGCAACATCCACTGCATATCTTTCACCAACTGCTTCAGCAAGTTCGTCAATTAAGAGATCAAGCGTATAGAATTGGCCTTGACGTTTAGACATGTCTTGACGATTCCCATCAGAGTCAACAAGATTTACTTGTTGAATTATATCTACTTCTAACCAATCATCAGATAAGCCTAATGCCTTTACAAAATTCTTGAGTCTTGTAATATGTCCTTGATGGTCGGGTCCAAACAGATCGATTACCTTCGTAAATCCCCTGTCATGTTTATCGAGATGGTAAGCAGCGTCAGGTACAAAATAGGTATATTCACCATTCGTGCGGATGACTACACAGTCTTTATCATCCCCGAAATCGGTCATCTTGAACCAAGTTGCACCTTCGTTTTCGTAGAGATAATCTTTTTCTTGAAATATATTTATAATATCATCAGGTTTCCCACTATCCCGTATTGTTTTCTCACTTGCCCAAACATCAAAGTTTACACCAAAACGTTCAAGTGTAGTTTTTTGTTGTCCAAGTAGATGTGCTATACCTTTTTCTTTAAAAAGTAAAATACGCTCATCATCACTTAGTTTTAGGTGTGTATCACTATCCTCAACTACGATTTCTTTTGCAAAATCTGTAATATATTCACCATTATAACCCCCATCTGGAATCTCTATGTCATGTTCTCCTAAAGCTTGTCTATATCTAATATCTATTGACTGTCCAAGTCTTTCTACTTGTCCACCGGCATCATTGACATAGAATTCTCTTACAGCATCATATCCAACAGCATTTAATAGGTTCACCAGAGTATCACCAACAGCAGCAGCACGTCCACTAACGATATTTAGTGGACCCGTAGGGTTAGCACTAACAAATTCAATTTGTATTTTTTTCTGTAATCCTATATCAGATTTCCCATATTCCTGTTGTTCTTTGAGTATATTTCTTATCGTATCAAATAACCATTCATTTGATAGGTATATATTAATAAATCCAGGTCCAGCAATCTCAAGATTGCTGATTATAGAGTGTTTTTCTAAATCAACATGTTTATGAATAGTTTCAGCAACAGTACGAGGAGGCATTTTCGCACTTTTTGCCAGTCCTAATGCTACGGGTGTTGCTATATCGCCATGATCGGGTGTTTTGGTAGGTGAAAATGGTATATCTGGAGGGGTGGTAATTGGTAATTCGTTTGCTTCAATTGCATCCTGAATAGCATCCTGTAAGATTGTACCTATTATTGACTTTATCTCATCCATATTAACATATCCTACCTCAGATTAAAATATTCTGTAAATACACTTTTCAATCACGGAATTATATCACATTAGGGATGTAAAGTCAATCTACTTGATTTGCATGGGTGTGTAAAGAATATGTCACTATAAGTGTTTTTGTGTCTGAATCTCGGATTACACGGATTACACGGATAAGAGGGTTTTGGGTATGGAAGGTTTTCTTTTCTGAATAAAGGATTATATAGAGTTACGTAGAGAAGGGGTCTTGCTACTTTTATTCTATGATCCACGAATCTGAATAGGACTTTGCACATTTCACCCCTCGAATCAGGAATCAGCATCACACGTATGAACGCCTTATGGCATTCCCCGGGTATGAACCTCGTTTAGGTGTTCCCTGGGTATGAATGACATTTAGTCATGCCGTTGATTCGAGGGCGAAGGTGTATCGCTTAAACAGTCCAGACTATAGTATAATTATCCTATTAATCACCTTAACAAAACGACTACTTCAGAAGTATCTGAACAGCGGATTGCATGTAAAAGAGTGTCTTGTATATCAGGATTTTTTCTAATGTGGAGGTGATTTTTCGATTTATTGGATTCTGTGAAAGGTATAATGTTGTTAATATATTTCGTATTGAGATGATGGTACATTCACGCAAACCTGCACGAAGCAATTTTACGAACCCTTACTGTATAAGGGTTTATAATTTTTAAAGCACCAATTCTTCGTGAATCACGTATGTTATATATTAATTAACAATAAGTAGTTATTTGTTTTCTATAGTATTAAATTTAAGGTATTGTATATTTATGGTCATTTCTCATTCAAAACAAGTCAAGAATAATAAGAAATAATATGCCTTTTCATGACATTATACAATCTTAGTGTGGATTGTTAAGTTTTGGTTGATTAATATGTTAATCTTTAAAAAACTCGGATGGAATAGTTGGAGAATTAAGAAGTGTTTCCCAATCTGCAGAAGGAGGAGTGTCAAGACCAGCCCATGATAATTTGTGCAAATCAAAAATTCTTGGAGAGAATCTCCCATATTTTTCATGAAGTTGATTCAATAGGGTTTCTTTCTTAAGCACTACATCCCACATTTCCTTTCCATCTTGAATATCCATATACGATATCCTATACTGATATCTCGCAAACTCTTGAGCTTCTAAATCATCAGGTGGGAAGTCCGGAATGTAACCTACTCCCCAATGCCCTCTGGCTTCCATCTCAAGTATCAAAGACTTTACAGGATTTGTTTTAAACAATTCCTCGTCATAAGTCAAAGGTTTTTCATACGTTTTTTTCTCAACCCATTCAGATTTAGGTCTTTTGACGGGCTGTGCTACTGGTGCATCGTTTTGTGCGATTGGCACTTCATGCCAGTGGTCAGCATGCCATTCCCACGTAAAACCATCTTTTGCATCTCTTGGTGGTTGTTTTGCTTTTCTCACTTGTTCAAGGTCTGTCTCTGAAGGCACTATAAGCTTCTTTTCTGGTACCGGATCGGGATCAGGCTGCAACATAAAGTATACACCCACAACACCAATCATTATAATGAGGGAAGTAATCCCCCAGTACATTTTCTTTTTCATAAGTTGAACTCCTTATGTGAGCCACTCTTTCAACTTTCTATGTTTATTTTATTCGGTTAGCCTTAATTCCTGTCTAATCTTATATTAACACATTTCGCTTGTTTTATGTATTATTGCTAACTTACAAAAAGGCAGATACCCAAGGATACCTGCCTGTAGAATTGTATCATATAAATACTACAATCGTGGCCAACACCTACGTCCATTACGCGAAGGGTCATTGCACATCGGATTTCTGGTAGAAGTACACCTTTCAAACAATTGACTACAAGAAGAATAACGACAAGTTCGAGTCCTATGTAGATCATATTCCGTACTGTCATCAGGATCATAAGTATGACCCGATCCGCATGTTGTAGGTGGAGGTGGTGTATACGCATGTGAGTGCGGTGAACAAGCATAATAGGAGTTATAATCACAACTCAGACCATCGCTATTGTCTGGACAAGATTCTGATCGATGACTATATGCATTACTCGTTAAATCTGTGTGAGTACAACCAAACGTCTGATGTGGTTGACACTGATAGAACGAACCGTTATATCCAGATACGGACTCATGGTCACTATCATCACAGACATAGTGCCCACTTGTACCACAGTCTGCTGTCTCATGATTCCCTGCTACAGTCGTTTCATGCGTTCCACACACATGAAAAGATGGAGACGATGGGTGGTTGTCTCAGAAATCACTTCATTATTCGTTGTTGTCGTAGTCTCGTCTGTCGTCGTAGTCTCGTCTGCCGTATCTGTATCAGAGTGCATTGTGTCAAACCAATTCCCATCCGACGGGTCATGATCCCTCTTTTGCCCCATGCACCTACGGAAATCATCAAGACAGGCTTTGATGACGATGGAACTGCCTTCCCATCGCTTCCGATCTCTTTGACACGTTTGCAGTTGATGTTCCGCTTCATCTTCGCAGTTATAATAATGACGTCCACATCCCTCGGCTGCAGGACGGTCTTTGAGCAGATCATGTATGATATGTCCAGGATACTGACCCTCTGTTTTTCTTCTAAAGTATTCCGGATGTGTTAAGATACTCTGACGATACCCACATTTGACCCAATACTCACCTGACGGTGTATTGAACGAATTACCACAGCTACCACCGCACGTAAAAGATGGCAATGATGTGTCAATATGAAAGTCGTCATAAAAATCGTGATACGTATGTGTTGCTGCCTGCGAGCCAGCACCTTCATGCGTGTCCCAATTGTAGTGTTGTGTATACACAGCTGACCAGACTTCCCAATCTATCTGGTAATTCACAAATTGACCGTTAAAGTTGTTAATAGCATTTTTTTCTCTCTAATCGCAGATTCATACGCATCTACTAAAGACATACCACCGATAGCAGTAAGCGCTGCTCTCTTTTCTGCTGCTGTCATACCCGCACTTGTCACAGCGGACACAATACCTGCCCACGCAACACTCTGCCCACCCGTTGCAAATGCAGTTAACGTCACGCCAAACACAGCCGCTCCCGTTCGCGTATTCCCCGCTGAAATCGCGGATTGGCTCGAATCGTATTTTCCACCAAGAGCTGTCATCTTAGAATGCGCCTTGTCTACACGACGCGCACCCATCAAAGTTCTTTCCTTCTGATTTACTAATAGGCTCTCAGCCCTGTTCAAAGATTCGTAATTGTCTGCAATGGAAATTGCTGGAAGAATTGCAATGATTAGGACCAATAGGAATGTTTTACTGAGTATTCGCATTGTCGTATTCCTCCCATGTAAAGTTTGATTCGATTTCCCAGTGTAAGTTAGTCCACGCGAACTCACCTGAGCCAGGATCATGTCTTGTCCAACTAAGCCGAGATAAATCCCAGTAGCGAGGTCTGAGCTCTTTATAATTCCCTGGTTCAAGATTATTATTATTCCTCCACTCACTTATTACCTCTACTGCTTTTAGACAGACTGGGTTATAAAAGTCATCACGGCTTGTGTAATAGTTTTTAAGGTAATAGCTGCGTGCGAGATCATTCGCTTCTGAGTCATCTGGTGGGAAGGGTGGAATATACTTTGCACTCCAGTGTCCGTTATCTTTTGCCTGTGCGCGTAGTGCTGCAACAGGATGCCTTTGTAATAGTTCTTGATGCGGGTAAATCACTTCACCTGCTGCGTCAAAGGCAGGTTGTTTTGGCTGCACCGTGTCCGGTTGTGCTATCGGTGGATCGTTTTGTACAACTGGCACTTCATGCGATTCATCGTGCCATTCTCCGTCATGCCAATGTCCGTTTTGAGAGGCTTTGGATGGCGGGTGTTTTGCTTTTATTGATTGTTCAAGGTCTGCCTCTGATGGGACTATAAACTTCTTTTCTGGTTCCGTATCGGATTCGGGTTGCAACATAAAGTATACACCCACAACACCAATCATTATAATGAGGGAAACGATCACCCAATACATTTTCTTTCTCATAAGTTTCGCTCCTTATATAAAGAGTCACCCCTTCTGTTTTACAGTGTCCAGCGAACAGGATGGTTTCGAATTTCGTTTTGGACAATCGGAAATGGTTAAACTCTCGGAAACTCTCCCGATTCACACCCACCAAAAAGCGTCAGTGGAGTCGGACACCGCTCTGAGAACTGAGAGAATCCACGAGGTAAACATTCCCAATCTAACCATCGTTCAACATTCGGAATACAATGTTGCGGGGTGTTGGCATCAACACCAAACAAAAATATACCGCCTAAATAAATACAGGTACAAATAATTATTATAATAGAGAGGACTTTGTAGTCTTGTCTCATGTTAAGCTACTTTGAATAATGAAGCAAATTAAGTACTTAGACAGACTACAGAGTTAGGTAGGAAAATGTATTATGTTATCTCTGTAGAGGTAGCCGGTTTCTGTTATACCTGACAAGATTGTTAAATCATGCTATAATAAAAGCCAACGCTGTCGTAACGTTACTACGTCAGTATTACGCATCGGCGGTGTTGCAGCACCGTCGGTGCATCTTTAATAGCACTCTCTGATGTAATCCACACATTTGTGTATTATTAACATTTGTTTAATAATAGTATATTTTTAATTTTTTGTCAAGGAAAAAATAAGTTACTGTTAAAAATACATTCGTATAATATTATTTCAGTAAGTTAATCCCATTTACAATTGTTGTACGTGGCTTGAGATACTGTCCAAACAAAAGATTATGCTACTATCTATTGAGGTATGATCATCAGTGATGGTAGGATCGCAGATGGTAATCCGCTCCAATCAAGAGTCCAATGCTCAAATTGAACCCTTTAGTACAAATTATCACATTTTCAATTGATAGATTTACATTATGGATAACGAGATATAAGGATTATCATACATTTTATGAGTCCCGGGGAATGTCTAACGGCGTTCATACCCGGGGAATGCCATAAGGCATACATACCGTTGATGCTGATTCGCGCGTGTAGGGATGAGTAGAGTCCTATTCAGATTCGTTGGTCAAACAATAACTGTACCTAAACCCTTCAATATACAACTCTGTATAATCCTTTATTCAAAATAGAAAACCACACATACCAAAAACCCTCTTTTCCGCGTAATCCGCTATTCAACCACAAAAAACACTTAGAGTGACAAGTTTTTTACATTCCTGTCGAGCAGGGTTATTTAGTTCTCGGTTTTCTGTGTGTTTTTTATCACAGTTGTTATGAGTCTATTAAAAAGCAGATATAGCGTAACTTCTCACACTATATCTGCTATCATTCACCTTATTTAGATATATTTTTTTGAGGTGAATAATGGCAAGGAAAGAATCTTACCACTTGATGGATATGTTAGCAGAAGTTATTGACCCACGCAACAAGAAAGGATTACGACATCCGTTGAGGTCAATCCTTGGTCTACTGGTTGTTGGATTTATGTGTGGACATAAAGGTTATACATCCATAGCAGCTTGGACACGCACTCAACCACAACTTACAAAAGCACTCGGATTTACGCGTGAGAATCCTCCTTGTGCTGCAAC
>JAGFCA010000069.1 GCA_022394755.1 Candidatus Poribacteria bacterium | reverse complement strand
TACGAAAAAGGAATTTACTAAAAACGCACGATTAGTATTTATGAGATACGATGTAGATACTCTTGAGTCCCGTAGGGACGGAATGTTTATAGAAAAACTCTAAACAAATATTCTTGAGTCCCGTAGGGACGGAATGTTTATAGAGCGTATCTCATAAATTAAATATTTGGAAGAATCTTGGATCTTTCCATGCATTATATATTGATACAACTGCGGGGAAACCCCGCCCATACGAAAAAGGAATTTACTAAAAACGCACGATTAGTATTTATGAGATACGTTGTAGTAACTGTTGCTGGGAAACCTGGCTCAGATGTACGCATTGGGACATTAAAAAACGTGCTTAAACAAGCGGGACTTAATGAATAAGGCGGGTATACTCATGGATTATGTCATAATATATGAAGAAGGTGAAAACAGTTGCAGTGCTTATGTACCTGACCTGCCAGGATGTATTGCTGCTGGTGATATAGTTGATGAAGTTAATAGTTTAATTTCTGAAGCAGTTGAAGATAGTATAGTACTTCAGATTAAGGTATCGTACGATAATCCATCGCAGCCTATAACCAAATATATTAAATCTGATCAAATACCCGATGAAATGCTTCCAATTTCCGGTGAAACTCTCAGACTAAAAACCGAGAAACCTTTCTGCTAAAATCATAAGAAAATAAAGATTCTTATAGATACAAGCTTCGGATTTACTCATTCCTCAAGCAAATTATTAATTCTTTGACAAGATTCTATTCTTCAGCATCCTCCGTTTCACCTACCTCAATACTTATTATAGCAGGAACCTCATTATCATCTAATTCTTTTATCTCATTCAGTTGCGATATAGTATTCATTAATTGCCGACGAGTTTTTTGTTCTTCCTCGGGTAAAACCTGAATCCATGCTTCAAAGAGTGAAGTAATTTCTGATAGTTCTACTGGTCGTCCAGACATCGCTTTCAAATCTTCTTATATAGCCTCAACTGCAGGTGAATTCCCGTATTTTCCCTTTAAATGTTCTTCTGCTTGTTCAAATTCTCCTTCTTCAATTTCTTCATCAAGTAGTGAGGTTACCTCTTCAGGCATTCCAAAAGCGGACAGAAGTTGGGTCGGATCAAATTCAATAGCAGGGATGGGTATGTTTGTATTTTCTACAGAGACCTGTTTTTCTTCAGTAGGGATCTTTTCCGTTATTTTCTTACTGGATTGGTTTAAAACAGTAGAATTGGCATCTACTCTTTTTGTTTTGTTTTTAATATCAGAGGATGCAAGTTTATTCTTATCGGCTTTTATAGTTTGCGGAGAGGGAGATTCGCCAATTTCATCGGCAAAACGATCATAACTCCATTGAGAATATACGAAGATACCACCTACAATAAGCACTGCCATAATAACGCCACCAATGATAATCCTTCCATCTAATTTTTTGAACATATCTGTCTTTCCTTTTAAATTATACCAATATTGAAATATTGACCGAATATCAAATTCAATTAATCTGACTTATGTGTTAATACACCTAAGACAACAAAGTTGTTGCAGTTATATAGTTTACAGATATTTTGTTTGGATCACGAATTATCTGGTCTGATTTATTAACTTTTAGAATTAGTCCCGTTCTTAGACAGAAATATAAGAAACACTGAGAACGGGTAATCGAAAAACCTTGAAGAAACCTTGTTAATATGTTAATTTAATACATTCCTACCTTGATTTATAGACGCGATTTGAACGTATACTGTTTATAATAGAGAATAATATCATGGCGTTTAGCGATTTTAAAACCATCTCTGAGGTGCAAGAAAGATTCAAGGTCAAGTATGTTGAAGATAACTTCGTTGAAGCTGAATCAGCAACGCCTTCGGGCGAATTCTTGCGAGACTTTGAATTTACCCGTGAACATATCAACGTTTTTGCGTCTGAAGCATCACGGTGTGAAACGATTATCTTTCCTGTTTTGAAGGAGAGTTATAAAGCGTATGCTGATAGATATGCGCTCTGGATAAAGCAAACCATCACTTACGATGACATCTTGAACGGAACACCAGACTATTTTATCTCTACGAAATCTGAATTAGGCAAAACCGTTGTTGGAAGTCCGTTGATACTGCTTGTTGTGGCGAAGAAAAACGACTTTGAACAGGGATGGGGGCAATGTCTGGCAGAATTAGTTGCTGCCCAAAAAATAAAGGCTGGAAAAGTGAAAGATGGCGCAGCCCTACCTGTATATGGCATTGTCACCGATGGAACATTATGGCAGTTTGGACGACTTATCGGTGATACTTTTACGCAAAACAGAACAGACTTTGCATTGGCTAATTTATCTACGCTTTTCGGGGCAGTTGACTCAGTGTTCAAATCCGTAACTGATATGAACTGAATGAATTGTTTTTATCTTCCTGTCTGAGCGACCTTACGGCAGTGACTTAAAAGTAGTAGACACACGTCCTGTGTCGTCCATAAATTCAAAGAAGCCCAATAAATAGCGCGATTATAAACCCCTAATCACTGTCTGAAGATGACTTGGAAGGAATCACTTCCTTAATAATTTGTTGTACTGGACTTGCAGTATCTGAACTACTGGACTTAGCAGACAAATAACCACTCTGATTTGCATCAAAAATCGCTTTAGTCGCTGCCAATAATACGGCATCACGTGTCTCTCTATTTCCCTCCGCAGCAGCAACAAATGTGTCAAAAGTCTCTAAGGCATTTTGACGGTGAGTGTTGACTACCTCTAAGTGTTTCTCTGCAGCAAAATTTTTAATGGATCTGTTAAGCAGTAGCAGTATCAACGAAAGGAAGAAACCTTTGGCAAAAAGATTTGAGAAAATTGTAAAAAACTGATTTGCTGAACTTACTGCAGATTGCAAGTCTGTCAATAGCCACCAGAAGATATAACAAAACCCAAGTGCCAATACGCTTGTAACTCCAAGCCAAACCCATGCCATATTTCTATGTTTTTTCGATTGTTCAGCAAAAATTTCTTTGTATTGTGATATCGGTTTTTCTGTCAGTTGGTTTTGATACTTAAGATGGGTTTCCTCTATTTCCTGAAATTTCTCCTCTGACTTCTGTAGCACTTCAGCTTGTTGTTCATTTATTTCACCGCCAATCTGTTGCAGTTTATCAACTTCATCACTAATTACTTTCTTTAAATCTTCTTCAGCATCTGTAACAGTCTTTTTAAATTCAACCCTAAGTTGTTCTACATTCCTTGATGATAAATAAGCTACGACCTGAAGCAATGAATTTTTCACTTCATTACAAAAGTCATTAATTTCCTGCGAAAGATCATCATGTTGTTCTCTTATATTTTCGTTTTCGGTTCCTATTCCAAAATCTATAATTTTTTTGGTCATATCGTAAGATTTGAGAACGTGATTTTTTAGTTGTTGGACATTCACGGACGATAGACTGACAAGTGCATTGCGGGGAGATGTAAGAATTTCAACCAACATTTTATAAGTAACTTCCAATTCCGGATACACAGACTCAAAACTAAGTCTTTTGTCTGATAAATCAGGACGTATTAAGTTTTCAAGGTTATCATTGTTAAAATTTATTCTTTTCAAAGCATCAATAATTCCTGAGTCAGTTCCGATACCGCTTTCAAGTCGAGGCACAATCGTTCCAGCATCGTTCAATATATCTGAACGGTTCCCTAAATCAGATCCTTCTGATATTTCGACCGTTGTTTCATTTACCTTTTTAAGATTGTAAGTCTTTTCATTTTTAAAATCTGATATCAGCCAATAAGAACCAGAAGTTTCTTCGGATATTAGTAGACTTTGGGAAAGACTAACTGGACTTGTACCAAATTTCTGCTGAAACTTAGTAATATTTTTTTCAGACCAAACCTCAATAAATTCTGTATAATCCCAATCAAATAAGCTTTTTCCTTCAGTCACATTACCCTCCATAAAACAGATACTCAAAATTCGGAATGTTGACACAAAACATACTTACGTTGTGGTTGAACGTTCAAAACTCAACCACCTCATCAATCGCATCAACAACCCGTAACGTTTCCGTAATAGCAACCAAAATCATAGGATATAGACGGATCTCAACATGACTTAACGTTTCTCCCCGTCTATCTTTTAACCATTTCTCACACACCTGATATGCCCCGATCTCATATTTCCACACAGCTTCAGACACATTCGTGAAATATTGTGTATTGTTAATCCAAACACTGCCATCTTCATAACGAAACTCTGTAACAACTGCATTCCCTTCACCCTCAAACCGATGGTGATGTGGGATTTGCACATCTTTTACCAGATGCCAATTAATCAATTCCTGTCCCAACGATGCGAGATTGCGAAAATGATTAATATCCTTTGGTAAAGGAATACGCGGAAAATCGTATTTTAGAAACTCATAATACCGTTCGCGGTAGGTTGGACTATAAAGCACGGCATAAATATAAGCGAGAATTTCTTCTGGTGTAACATCTTCAGGAAGCCCAAACGGTGGAGTCTGCGGTAATCCTAACGCCTCCGAGAGTGCAGTTAGAAATTCTGGTTGGAAATTGAGTTCCCGTTCTGTGTCAAGTCCTAAACCTTCTGAATTTGGATAAAGGTAAAGTGGGAATACATGGGAGGATTCACTGGTTGTGTTTGAGATATAACAATTATCTGTGATTTTATCGGTAATCAAAGCGTGTTGCCATATAGGACTTTTGACAATTCGGCAGACACACAGAGCAAAATTATCATGTAGTAGATTGGGAATATTAGTTGGACGTGGCATGCAATGAAATCCGCGGGATTGTCCAGTATAGTAAGTCCAACGTGTATCAAACGGACGGTAATGAATAGGTGCTATATGTTGGTCTGCATTGGAATGGTTCCGAAGATCTGACTGTGCCAAGTGAACCTGCCAGTCTCTACTATCTCCTCCTAAGTTATACCGTTCCCGCGCCTCTTCTACAGGAAGTGAGACAAAATCGGATACCGTATTACGCACTTCATCATCAGTCCGATGAATTGTTAACTTATCCCGCGCGGTGACAATTCCAATTGAACTGGTTTGAAAGATGTCTGTAATTTTCCATCCATCATCATATTCAGCCCTATAGTCTGTTCCTTGAGGAACAAAAAGGTAGTTGGAAGATTCGGGGTGTAACTCACACCACTCCGTAGATTGTACATCGGTTTCCATGAGTATTCTGTATTTCTGTTCTCGACTTCCCCACATATCTGCGTGATAAATTCTTGCGAAGGAAGAGTTGTTACGCTGTTTCATACATAACATAATGCAAACACCTTGTATAATATCAAAGACATTTTCATCCGTCTGCCCTGTTGGTGCTGCTTCCGTTCTTCTATTGCTGCCATGTAAATTGATTACGTATATTGTGTTGAAACTGTTTAACAGGTTTTGCCGCATACCCCGAGCGGTAGGTGCGTCAAGAAAATTATTGTTAACAATATAACCGATAACGCCTTCACCGGTTCTGCCAATTCTCCACTGTGCCCAACGTATGAACTTCACATAGTCATCTTGGAGTGCCCTTGGGTTTATTTCATCAAGCGGTTCTCCATCTACCTGCTTGTAATCTTCAATGAGATTACCGATAAAAGTTAACCTTCCAGCCACTCGGCTTGGGTTGGCAGAATGTTGCTTATAGGGTGGATTACCGAGGATAGCGAGAATAGGTTCGTCCCGTTTCACAGAGAGTGCAGCATTCGCTTCGTCAGAGATAAACTCTGCAAAAGGCAAAGGAGCTTGCATTTCTTCAGGTTGTTCCAATGTATTGGTCAGATAGATGCCGAGTCGTTCATTCGTATTCCATCCTTGCGTCTGCAGAAACATGCTCAACTTCAGATGCGCGATCGTATACGGTGCGACAAGCAGTTCAAATCCAAACATCCTTTTAACAAGCTGCGCGTTGATATATCGAGTCCAATCACCTGTACCATAATTCGTTGTGACGTGTTCTCGGATGTGGGCAAGTACTGACAACAGGAATCCACCCGTACCTGTAGCAGGATCAAGGATAAGTGTGTTATCGTCTGCAAGTCCATCGGGTCTATTGAGTTCTGTTTTGAGCAAGGAATCCACTGAGCGAACAATGTAGGAGATAACCTGTGGCGGTGTATAAAATACTCCTCGGTCAAAACGGAGTTGCGGATTATATTCCTTTAAGAATGTCTCGTAGAAATGGATAACTGGGTCTTCAAGATGGTTATTAGCTGAGAAAGCGGTGCGGAGCATCTCTGTTGAGACGTTTTGGAGTAACGTTGCAATGTCATCTAAAATAAAGGTAACGTTCTCCTCAAGGTTGGGAGAAGCCACGTGATAAAAGAGTTGGACGAGAAATGGATTTGATCTCGGCAGTGTCCCTACTGCGGTGTGCCGTGAAAAATTTGTACCATTTGGCAAAGTGCAGCGTGCAGCAAATAACCCATACGTGAGAGTTTGTGCGTACATATCAGAGAAATCGTCAGGGGTCAGTGTCGCGAGCAACGTCTCCTTGAATGCGTTAAACATTCTATAAGTTTCACTGTTCTCATTAGTGAGTGTCGTTGCGATCTGCTTTTGTAGTTCGCGTGTCCGTCTGGCAAGGTAGTTAGCAAGAGTCTCTGGAGAGGTGATTTGGACATGTCCGGCATTCAGAAACAACTCTAAAAGTGTTTCTAAATTTTCAGTTTCATGTTCAATATGTGCAGATGCGCGTAGTTGACCATCCTTCCAAAGTTGAAAATCAACGAAATTGGTGAGGATAAAGTTATCAAGATTCTCTATAAAACGTTCATTTTGTTCTCTGGCATGTCCAGTTAGGTTGTTTAGGTCTGTACTATATTCCTCCGCTTCAATGTAACCAACGGTTAGTAACCCATCTGATGATATAAAGTCTGGTCGTCCGATTTGGTTAATACTTCTCGGTTCGTTTGTAAATGCTATGCTGGATCGGTTAAAACACTCTGGGTCTGTGGATACATTCACAAAGAATTCATGGAGGTGTGGATGGAAAGAGAGTTCAGGGGTTGCATTCGGGTCGGATCGTGTTTGGTCTATCTGTTGTAGATAACGTTTGCAGTGTCTTTGAAAATTCATAATGATTCTGGCTATGCTTTCAAATATATCCTTTAAATAGGTATTCTTAAGTTTTATGAATTTTCATGATTATCTTGCATCAAATTCAACCCGACGAAACCCCACCACTAATGGCAGGTAGGAAGTGGAGTTCTGCGTCTGCATCAATCTGTTCACGCAGATTAGCACGAATGAGGATACCGTTTACATAAATAGCAATACCTGGACGGAGACGATCCCCTTCACACAGTTTTTCTTTTGTTCCGGGATAGCGTTTGTCCAAGTTTTCAATGACTTCTCTGATAGTGTTGCCAGAGACAGTAACACTGTCTTCACCATCAGTCAGGTTTCGCATGAGGGCAGGAATACCAACAACAGGCATAATAGATGTCTCTTAATGAAAAGGCGAGGTTGTAACACCTCGCCTTAGTAATAAACAATTAATTGGAGTTAGATTTTACCTAATGCCTTTAAAAGACGATCAGGCGACATCGGGAGTTCTTCCATTCTAATACCAATAGCATCATAGATAGCATTAGCAATCGCAGCAGGCGGAGGAACAATGGGAACTTCTCCTACACCCCGAACACCATACGGATGTCCTGGGTTCGGCACTTCTACGATAACCGCATCAATCATCGGTAGGTCCAAACAGGTTGGCATACGGTAATCAAGGAAACTCGCATTGGTCATTGTACCTTCTTCATTATAAATATACTCTTCATTTAATGCCCAACCGATACCTTGTACCACACCACCTTGGATCTGTCCTTCAACATAACTCGGATGTATAGCTTTTCCAGCATCCTGTGTTGCGGTATAACGTAGTATTTCAACTTTACCCGTTTCAACATCTACCGCTACATCAACAACATGCGTAGCAAAAGCACCACCTGCACCAGGAGGATCGACTGTGGCTCTACCGACAACAGGACCGCCAGTTTCACTAAGTTTTCCTGAGAGATCTCGGAAACTAATCTGTTCCTCTTTGCCGTTGATACTTGAGAATTCACCGTCAGCAAACTGGACGTTTTCTTCATCAACATCCCATAGTTTCGCTGCACGTTCAATCATCTGACGTTTAACATCTTGTGCCGCTTCATAAGCAGCATAACCGGTAGCGAATGTTGTTCGGCTACCCCCTGTTACAGCAGTATAACCGACAGAATTCGTGTCAACCACCGAAGGGTTCACGGATTCTGCAGGAATACCTAACACTTCTGCTGCCTGCATTGCAATGGAAGCGCGTGTACCCCCTATATCTGTGGAACCTTCAACGAGGTTTATTGTGCCATCAGGATTGACATTAATAGTTACACTTGATTCCAAACCGATATTAAACCAGAAACCGGAAGCGATTCCACGCCCGTGGTGTTTTTTACCGTTTTCTGAACTATAATGCGGATGTTCCTTCGCTGCTTCCAGTGTCTCAATGAAACCGATACGCGGATAAACAGGTCCATCTGCACGATGGTCACCCTCTTTTGCACCGTTCATCACACGAAGTTCCAACGGGTCGATATTTAGTTTTTCAGCAAGTTCGTCTACCACGGTTTCTGAACCGAACGCTGCGTTGGTAGCACCCGGAGCACGATACGGTGCACTCTTCGGTTTGTTAACAACAACATCGTAACCGTCAATCAGGACGTTATCAATGTTATAAGGTGCAAAAATACACATTGCCCCAGCACCTACAGGTGAACCGGGATATGCGCCTGCTTCAAAAGCCATAGATGTTTGAGCTGCAGTTATCTTTCCGTCCTTCGTTGCTCCCATTTTAACTGTGATAAATGATGCAGGTGTCGGACCTGTACCCTCAAACACATCTGCACGGTTCATGAGCACTTTAACAGGTTTCCCTGTTTGCTTTGCGAGTAAGGCAGCAACAGGTTTTACATAGACGTTAATTTTTCCACCGAAACCACCGCCAATTTCCAACGGAACAACCTTGATTTTTGAAATTGGATATTGAAGGATTTCGGCAAGCTGTTCACGGACAGTAAACGCACCTTGTGTGCTACACCATACCGTTAAATGACCATCCTGATTGTAATGTGCGGTTGCATTGTGTGGTTCAATGTAGCCTTGATGGACTGTACCTGTAACAAATTCACGTTCTATAACGATATCTGCTTCAGCAAATCCCTTTTCAATATCACCTTTTTTATGCTGGATATGACTTGCAACATTGCTGGATTCTTCAGATGTTTCACCGAGTGATGATGTCTTCAGATTTTCGTGTAGTAATGGAGCGTCTGATTCCATCGCTTGACGTACTTCCATTACAGGAGTCAGAACTTCATATTCAACATCAATAAGTTGGCAGGCTTCTTCAGCAATATGTGGACTTGTCGCAGCAACAGCAGCAATAGCATGTCCTCTGTATAGTGCTTTATCGCTTGCTAAAATATTATCGCACAAGTATTTTAGACTAACAGCACCTTCACCGAGATCAGCCATTTTATCTTCTGCAGTCGGTAGATCATCGGCAGTTACAATGCCTTTTACACCATCAAGTGCTTCTGCACGACTGGTATCAATTGACAATATTCGTGCATGTGCATGTGGACTCCGTAGCACTCGACCGTGCAAGAGTCCGGTGATCTGAAAATCTGCTCCATATATTGCCCTACCGGTGACTTTGTCTACACCGTCATGGCGGATGGGTCGTGTTCCGATAACTTTATAATCTTTATTTTCAGCCATAAGGAGCTCCTATTGTGTAGCTTCGGCTGCATCAAGTACAGCTCTTACAATTTTATCATAACCGGTACAGCGGCATAAATTGCCGGCTAACCAGTATCGAACTTCATGCTCTGTAGGGTTCGGGTTATTGTCAAGTAGTGATTTTGCACTCATGATGAAACCAGGAGTGCAGATACCACACTGTAACGCAGCATTTTCAAGGAAAGCGTCTTGAATAGGGTGTAACTTATCGGGGTCCGCCAGTCCTTCAATGGTTTCGACTGATTTTCCTTCTATTTCGACACCAAGAACAAGGCATGCGTTGACAAGTCTGCCATCAAGGATGACACTACATGCCCCACAATTCCCGTTATTACATCCCTCTTTTGCGCCAGTGAGGTGGAGTTCATCTCTGAGGACTTCAAGTAGACTTTGACGTGGTTCACAGAGGAATTCCACCGATTCGCCGTTGATTGTGGTTTGAACGTGCGATTTTTTTGACATAATTTTCATTTCCTTTCGCCTATAGTAAGACCGGTAAATATTCCTTCAGATAGCTTTACGACTGTTCAATTTCAGGTGATTTACACTGACATCTTGTATTACGCTGTGTTTTGTACTCTTTCGATTGCCCCGTTCAAAGCGCGACGTGTAAGTACACCTACGAGATGCGTACGTTGTTCCGCTGTACCCCGCATATCGCTAATTGGACGTGCAATTGTTTGTGCAGCTTGTGCAGCTTCCTCAATTACATCCTCTGATATTTCTTTGTCTGTAAGGAGTGCACTGGCTTCTTCTGCGAATAAGGGGGTAGGAGCAACAGCAGCAAGAGCAATACGTGCCGAAACTATACGTTGTTTTGTATCGTCTAAGACAACAGATGCACCTGCACCAACAACTGCAATATCCATTTCATTACGCGGAATAAACCTGAGATAGAAGGAACTGGAATTCTCTTCTGGTGCGGGGATCTTTAGCGAAACCAGCATTTCACCTTTCTCAAGTGCAGTTTGTCCCGGGGCAGTGCAAAAATCTTCAACTGCCAATTCACGTTCACCGTTTGGACCGGCAATAACGCATGTAGCGTTTAATACGATCAGTGGTGGGATACCGTCTGCTGCAGGTGATGCATTACATAAGTTACCACCGATACCAGCACGTCCCTGAATTGCTGTACCACCAATAATTTTGGTTGCGTCTATGAGACCGGGAAAAGCACTACAAATTGATTCGTTACCATAAATCTGGTAACAGGGTACCGCCGAACCGAGTGTTAATCCGGATTCTGATCCAAATCTTAATTCGTTGACTTCGGGGATGGATTTGATATCTATTATCCAGTCTAAATCTCTTTTACCTTCCCTCGCTTGTACAATAAGGTCAGTTCCACCAGAGAGCAGTCTGGCTTTATCACCTTTTTCACCAAGTAATGTGATCGCTTCCGATACTGTTTTTGCATCAATATATTCAAATGCTTGCATAGGCAGAATCTCCTTTCATACTTGATATTTATTAATCTGTAATTAGTAATAGGACTTACGCAGTTTATATAAAGAAAGGTATATTTATAGGACTTCTACATTTCTTCTTTGACTGTAGCCCCTGCGGGGCGAAAGGTGTGTAGAAACGGCATGCCTCCCAAAGTCTAAGCCCCAGCGGGGCGAAAGGTGTATTTATATGGGTTTTACCATCACTTTTCTACTGACAGCAGAATTGTAAGTAAAATAAGAAAATAACAATTTATTACTATCTGACTGATAATTCAGTATTTTGCGTAAGTCCTGAGTAATTTGATTATAGCAAATATGTTAAAAGATGCAAGTTTTTTCGTTGAATGGTGTGTATAGTTAAACATAAAACAAAATGGGAGTTTAATAATAGGTAATTGAACTTCACTTTATAAGAATATAACACGAAATAACCGGTAGGTACGGTCTGGGTTATCACATTTTTCTTAATTTAAACCTATGGTTTCGTTTCTCAACCCAACCTACAATTTAACGTGGTTATGCTTCTGAATCCAACATAGAAAAATACATAAATTCAATTAAACTACAGCGTATCTCATAAATACGAATCGTGTGTTTTTAGTTAATTCCTCTTTCGTAGGGGCGGGGTTTCCCACCCGTTGTATCAATATATAATGCAGGGTAAGATCCAAGAATCTTCCAAATATTTGATTTATGAGATAGGGTCTATCACATATTTTATAGAATAAAGGAACCTAATCACAACGTGAGGGTGTGTAAAGTTTTTATCACTATAATTGTCAATTTAAGCATTAGTTATTCTGTAGGAGGGATTCAGATCCCCGATCCTTCAAGATCCTGTTACATCCTCGGCGGAATCTGAGAAATCCAAGGGTAGACAGTAAACACCTCTTTGTACCACAAAATGTTATACCATTTTCAATTGATTTATTTACATTATGACTTTATTTCGTGTTCTGTTCTTTTGTAGGAGCAATCTACGAATCACGACTCCTTGTCTTTCCAAAAGCCTCGGAGAGGCGAAAAGTGTGTAGAAAACATCCTTATACGAATACTACTAAAGCCCCGGAGGGGCGAAAGGTGTGTTACATTATACCATTTCTAAATGTTATACCATTTCAAATAAATAATATGTCATTACGAAATTTTTATGGAATTGAATATTATTGGAATCTATCATCTGTATGCGGGGACTGACTAAATGGTATTCATACCGTTGATTCGTAGGGGGAAAGGTGTATAAAATACAGGGACACCACATCCATTCACTAAACCACTGATCACCCAATAACCCTCTTATCCGCGCAATCTGCGAAATCTGTGTAATCCGCGATTCAGATACACCCCTATAGGTTAAGATCACAAAATCTATGGTTTTAAATCCAAATTACCCGTATCTTCAAATAATTAAAATAAAAATGAAGAATATATAGTCAAAGTTCAACTAACTTATAACTATCAAGCAAAATCACTTGTAAATACAGAATTATAATTATATAATATCATATCGTTATTATATATAATTACTAATTTAACAAACTCTTGTTGGAACAGAATAATGAGAAAAAATAAAGATCATCGCACCATGGATCATCCTCAAAACG
>JAGFCA010000228.1 GCA_022394755.1 Candidatus Poribacteria bacterium | reverse complement strand
TTCTTGTTTCGTTTCTAAAACTTTTATTGGAGGACGTACGGGATTTTTAGCGTGGAGATTTTTGTTAATTCGGAGTGTATTGTGTTCAATTAGAATTTTTGAGTGTTCAACAATTGCTGAAGTTGAACGGTGATTCCGCGTTATTTTATACTCCTTGACATTTTCCTGTTTGTGAAAATTCAGCATAATCTCAGAATCACCACCACGGAATCCATAAATTGCTTGATCATCGTCGCCAACAACGAAGTAATTTTCTGATAATGGTTTTGTCAATCTAAAGTCAATAGGGGAAACATCTTGGAATTCATCAATGAGCACATAGTCGTATTTTTCACGGTAACCATCAAGAATATCTGGATATACTTCAAGTAAGTATACTGCATAAAGAATCATATCTTGAAAATCAATTGCGTTCGCTTTTCTTTTCTTCTTTTCATATTTTTCAGCAAATGCCCCCACAACGGGGTCATCAATAGATTCGATAATAGAGTGTATTATTCCGTTGATAGAACTTGTACTGGTGAAATTGATGTTGGTCTCTCGTTTTGCTTTTTGAACTTTCTCAACTATTTTTTCAAAATCCTCAATTTTCTCCGCCAAATTTTCAACATCTGAAGGGTGCTTAAGAAATTCCTCATAGCGGATATTAAAATGCTCACAGAATAGTTCTATCATAATCTGGTCGCTATAGCGTTGTTTTAGTGGGTTTTGCTGATTAAATACAGCGTGGCTGCGACTACTAGCATTCTTAACAGCGTGCTTTACAAGAGTTAAACTCTCTCCGTTGGGAACATCTTTGTGAAGAATATCAAACGTAAATTGATCAATACTTTCGTTTTCAATTACGTTGCGAAGTTCCTCGTTTGATGAATTAGTAAAATCTTCTACTTTATTTCGTTCTGAGTCTATAGATTGTACGATATAACATACGCCTGTCGTTTTGTTTTCAATTTTATAAATTGAGATGTGAGTTTTAACCTTATCCGCTTCAAGTTGTTCTACTTCAGGTTCTACAAGGTTAATTACAGCGCGATTTTTGTAGTATTCAATGTATTCTGCCTCGCTTCTGTTGGCGAACTTACCCTTAACTTCGTCAATAGAATAAAAATTGAAATGCTCCTGTCCTTCATTCAACATGGCTTGACGCAAACCAGAGTTTGATGAGTCCTCGAAAGGGAAGTGTTCTCTTCTTCTGCGATACGGATTTGTAGTCTGTCCGATGTAACATTTTCCTGTTAGTTCGCTTTCAATTTTGTAAATAGTAACTATTACATTTGCCAAATTTCTTTTAAGTTGTTGAATCTCCTGCTTGATCGTTCTTTCTGGATCGGATGTCCAGACTTCAGGTTTATTATTCCATTTTAGTCGATCATAGTGTTCATTAATAATTCTCAGTCCGAAAGCG
>JAGFCA010000148.1 GCA_022394755.1 Candidatus Poribacteria bacterium | reverse complement strand
ATCACTTAGTTCCATTAATACTGTCTCTCAATAATAATCGGATTAAGATACAGTCTAACAGGAATTAGATAGGATTAAAAGACAATTTGATAAGATTATGATTTATGAGATACACTGTAATATTGGGTACAACTCCTTTCGTACTTCAGTAATTGTCTTGTTAATTTTTGGTTTAGGAGTTGTATTTCGCATATTATTTAAAAATCGGTTGTCTTCAAAAATACCATATCTTAAAAAAGCCATACCAACGATCTTACTATTCAAAAGGTGTTTTGGTTAATTGAAATTCATTTACTACTTTGGACTTGTGCAGGTTTTTTCTATTTGTAAAGAGTATTTATCCATTTCGGATAGTTCAGTTACCAATCATTTCAACCATCTAGCCTTTGGCATGGAGTATCGGTTTCATGGGTCTAATTACCCCGAGTGGATTAGGCGTACATGAAGGTGTATTAAGTAATTTATGTGATATTTTAAAAATACTTCAACACTCAATGTTTATCAGTGTTTAGTTTATTCTGGTTCATAAAAATGCTGGCTAAGATCAGATAGGATATATCTTTGTCCTGATAATTCAAGTTCTATTTGATGTAATGTTTTTCCTACAGATTGACTAACATGTTGCAACAGGAGATAGCTTATTTCCTTGACCCCTAAGTTCGCATATGCTCCTTTACGGGTTTCTAAACTCATTTTTGATAACTTTAGAACTGTTTTAAGGTCATGCAGAATACCATATGCGTATTCTGGCAAAATTGTTCAATACTGAGGTGTTGGGACCAAATCCTGAGTATCTCACAAGACCGTAAGGACTTCCCAAATACCAACATTGTTTGGGGCTTACACACATCTAAGAAGAACAGTACCACCCGTTTACCTAATGTTGGACTTGAAGCTTAGGTACAATAGTGAGGCTTATTACATCCCAATCGTTGGGGGTTTAGTTTTATCTGTTTTTTATGTTGAGAGAGCTTTATGTTCTCGTGATTTATTTCCATCATATAGTTACTTTTTCCGTGAAAGAGGATACGATCAAATCCAAACTCAGACAGGTTTTGGATAAGTCTTTTACTACCATACCACGAAACAAAAGTTATTGGATATTGTCTCAGATCAATGCCTTGAGCATCAAAGAAATCCAAAACTTCTTTGAGCATGGCATTAAAAAGATTCGGTTTATCTGTGTTGCCTCCCCATTGTTTACCAACAATGCGTATTTTGAGAGGGATGATCCTTTTTCCAATCTTGATTGTAATACCTAAAACATCTTGACCTTGGATAGTGCTATTATGTTTTTTTGACCACCAGTTATAGCAGTAGGACAGCAGTTTACCATATCTGGATACATTGGTATCATCTACACTGATTGTGATACAACGACGAGATTTTGTAGAAGCACTTTCGGACTCTGTCTCCCGTATCTCTTGGATGGTGATAGAACACCCAATACGAACTAATAGAGATATCCATTGATAAACACTGAAACCTTTCAAATGGTGATACAGGTTCGCTTTGGGAATAGACAATGCTTCTGCGATTTGAATCGGGTCGTAAACTCCAAAAAGATGACCGGATGAAAGTAAAAGCAATGTTTAAGTCTGTTGGTTTGTTATTCTCCGAAAGTGTGTAAAGAGAATCATTTGAAAATACATAGCAGATTTGGTAAGATGTTGACGCATGGGATAGACTCAAAAGTTGTATTTGTTGAGATTAACTATTTAGGATGATATCCTATGCGATAAATGTCAAGAATTATCTAAAAACGCATTTTCATGACGTTAAACAGACTAATTACTAAGTTATGTTTATCAGAATCTAAACAACGATATGAATGTCATTTTAGTCATTCACAGGGTGCAAAAGTCAAAGGACATTTCCAAGAATCTTCTGCTTTTTATTCTTTCTCATAGGTAAATAACACACATATCGAAGTAAGTAAAAAAGGCATTCTGGAATATTCATTTTTGGGTAGTTACAATACTTAAACATCCAATTAATTGATAGATGATTCTGGAATTTTGAGTTTAATTATGCTATGATATTCAAACTAATTACATAGTTTCTTGAAGACATTTGAAGACAAAACACAGTAGTATGTTATCTGAATCATTATACATAAAGTGTATTTTAGGAAGATAGTTTGATATGCAATTAAATGAAAAACAACTCTCAAGTTTTAGAGATGAAGGTTACCTTGCTATCGATGGTTTTTTTTCACAAGACGAGGCAGAGGTATTAAGAATTGAACTGGAACGAATTTATAATAAGGAATTAGAACAAGGTTCAGGTATAAATTGTGCTGTACAAGACGACGGCACAAAACGTGATAAGGATGGGGATCGTCAAAATCTACAGGTAATCCCTCTCAATAATCGGAGCGATCTCCATAAAGGTTTACCATTCCACCCGAAAGTTGTTTCAGTTGTACAGCAACTCATTGGTGATGAATTTATGTTGGAATTAGATCAGGCATTTTGGAAACCACCAAAGGTTGGAATTGGTACAAGTTGGCATCAAGACAATGCTTACTTCAAGATTGCTGATCCTTTACGTGGCACTGCAATGTGGATTGCAATACATGATGCAAATATTGAAAATGGATGCATACATGTTATCCCTGGTAGTCATCGTGAATCCTATGAACATTATCGCGATCCATTAAGTGACCACCATATCCGATGTGATCCACCTGAAGAACGTGCTGTACCAATAGAATTAAAAGCTGGAGGTGTACTTTTCTTCTGTTATGGTTGTGCACATTGTACAAAATCAAATCTATCTGATAAAGAACGTGCAGGTGTTGCCCTCCATTTTCTACATAATGATTTTGGTGGTAAAGATCTTTGGGAGCGAAATAATGCGACTAAACCAATGATCTTAGGTCCATTAGCTACTGGTGGAGAGAAGGAATTTGGACAGAGATTCGAAGGTAGATGGCAAGAATTAATGGACAGTGTTCTTTCGTCTATATAATTTTGCAATTGTAAACCAATATGAACCTATTTTATTCCGGATTCTGGACCATTACAATTTTATCTAAGAATTTATTAGTGTTATTTACCATTAATTACTTTTAATTCTATTGTATAATTTTGAGAAAAAATATAGAATTCTCAAATGAAAGATTTAAAAAATTAATATCTTTCTTGAATTGAAATGAGAATATTGTTAGTATACATATATTCATGATTTCTGATAGTGTCCGACAGAGAGCACTTAGATACAGTGATTAGTTCAACATATATTCACTTCGTAATTAAAATTATAGATTGTTAAATACAAAATCTATAATTTGGAGGGAAATTACAATGTTCTGGTCAAAACAATTAATGATATTACCAGTGTTAGTATTGCTTATGGTTGGTTATATTAACGCAGAGATTACAGATGATTTAGTTGTATATTTAACCTTTGATGATGTAAGTGGCAAAACAATTAAGGATAGTTCTGGAAACGGACTTGATGCGAATATTATTGCTAATACAGAAATAGTTAAAGGTAAAATTGGGGACGCAGTCAAAATTACTCAAGAAGGTTCGGATTGTGTAAATATTCCTGCTGATGATAAATTAAAAATCAGCGGTGAAATTACCATGGCAGCTTGGATTTGGATGGAAGCATGGAACAACAATTCACAATGGTTTGATAAGAACTGTCATAATGGTGGTGAACACACATCCTATGGGATTGGTGTATTTGGTGATGGTAACAGTTTCAATATGTTCTTAGGTTCGGATGCAAATCGTCAAACTCTGAATAAACCCCATGAACTAAAGGCAAAAACTTGGCATCACGTCGTTGGAATTTATGATGGAAGTGACATACTGATTTATGTTGATGGAGATCTTGCCGTTGAAGAAGCTAAAGAATTCAATTTTACCGGTACGAATGATCAAGACCTACGTATTGGTTGCTCGAAGGATAGACCTCAATATACTTTTGAGAATGGAATGATTGATGAGGCAGCAGTTTGGAGTCGTGCACTCAGTGCAGATGAAGTAAGTGTAGCAATGAACGGAGAAGTACTTTCTGTATCAGCCAAGAACAAAACTGCTACAACATGGGGTATGATCAAACAAAGAAATAATATTCAATAGTTCCTATATAGTTCACTTTATAGCACAGGTGTCATTTATGCATTTGCATTTTAGATACCTGTGTTTTCTTATTTATAGTTAAGGAGAATCATGGTAAGAATAGGTATAATCGGTATTGGATTTATGGGTATGATTCACTATTATGGTATTCAACGTGGATCAGGTGCTGAGGTAGTTGCTATCTGTACTCGTGATGAAAAAAAACTCAATGGTGATTGGACAAGTATACAAGGAAACTTTGGTCCTCGTGGAGGAATGGAAGATTTATCAAATATTAGAAAGTATGACGATATCGACCAATTCCTTGAAGATGAGGAAATTGATCTTGTGGATATATGTTTACCTACACATTTACACAAATCTGTAAGTCTTGCTTCCTTGAATGCTGGTAAACATACCATAGTCGAAAAACCGATTTCCATTGATATTGATGATGCAAATGAAATTGTAGATACTGCAAAGAAGGTAGGAAAAGAATTCATGGTTGCTCATGTACTACCATTTTTTGCTGAATATGCATACGCCAAGAAGATTGTTGAAAGTGGTGAATATGGTAATCTACTTGGTGGTCATTTTAAACGTATAATTTCTAAACCTGGAGCTTCAAGAGATATAGCCAGTTTAGCAAAGAGTGGAGGTCCTGGAATTGACCTCCATATTCATGATACACACTTTATACAACTATTGTGTGGTGTTCCTGATGCCGTATTTTCACAAGGCAGGTTAGCTGGTGGCGAATATGTAGATTTCTTAACAACACAGTATATCTATAATGATAAAGAGCTTACAGTTAGTTGCTCTTCTGGTGGTATATCACAAAGAGGTAGAGCTTTCTCTCACGGTTTTGAAATATTCTTAGAAAAAGCTACTCTACTATTCGATTTCTCTACCCTTGCAGGTGAACCCTCTACTGCAGTTCCGTTGACACTTATTACTGAGGATGGAACTGTAGAAGAAGTAGATTTAGGAGATGTGGATCCAGTTGATGCATTTACAGCTGAAATACAATATGCGGTGGATGCAATAAACAATAATGAAGAACCGAAAGCTTTGTCAGGTAACGGTGCCAGAGATGCGCTACTTTTGTGTTATAAAGAAGCAGAATCGGTGAAAACTGGAAAAATTGTTCCTATCCATTAGTACATTGGATTACGTATATGAATGAATTCTATTCAGTAAGTTCTTTAGGTCAGGTCTATGTCCCTGTAGAATACCGTGATGCAGTCTTCTCACGTGGTGGTGTCAAACTCTTTTCTCAACAAGAATTACATCGTCATGACCGCATATTTACACACATCCAACGTGGTGGTATTGTCGTCGTTGAAGGATCTTGGGACGATATTTGTGATGTAATGGATTACGTCCAACGTCATAAAAAGGAATTAACTCCATCAAAGAATAGGAGTCGTTCCAGAGATAGATCACACAGGGATAATCCAAAACAGGTACGGGAATCTATACTTACTCAATTAATGTGTTTGGCGGATAAAAACGGTATAATTCAAGTATCTCCTACTCCAGATTTACCATACTTGTTAGAACTTATTGGCGAAGAAAATGGGGCTAATCAGGATTTACCATTCCTTGTACCTGTTATCAAAGTCCAACGACTAAATAAGGCACTTGAAGACTTTTATCCTATTAATGCATTGAATGTCTCCATTCAAGCATCAGAAAATGTACTTGCACCCCGATCACAAGAAACTATAGAATGTTTCCAAGAAGCTATACAGAATTTAAACATAAACAGTAGGATAGAGAATCCGACTGTAGCTGAAATAGGGTGTGGCAGTGGATGTTTGACTATTTTGGCTCAACAAGAGATGGAAGGAAATGTCGAAATCTATACATCAGATTTATTAGCTGAGGCAGTCGCCACAACCAAAATTAACGTTGAGCGGCATCTTCCTAATTCTGAAAATATTCATATTCTCGAATCTGGAGATCTATTTGATCCATTTCCCTCTAAACAATTCGACATAATAATATTTAATGCTCCATGGGTTGTAGCCAGAGTAAGAAACAGATCTGAAATAGCAATTCATGATGAAAAACAACAAACTTTAGAACGCTTTTTTAAAAACTTACCTAACTATCTAAAACCTGATGGTATTCTCCTTCTTGGATATGCAGACGCATCTGGACCGAAAGCAATATCGAATCTTGAAAAAATAATTGACGAATCAGAATATATATGTAAAGATATTGTTAAGAGAAGAGTCGCGACTCATCGTTCAAAGAAAAAATGGGAGCATATACAGGTTTATATTATTACCCATACAAAATAATGTGAGTATGAGAATCAAAATCTTGTACATCTGAGCGGTTAGAAACCGATATTACTCCGTTAATTACTAATTCTACATACCTACAAAATAAACTATTTTTAAAAAGATGGTAGAACCAAAATATCCATATAGAGATTCGCTTAGGAAAGCTCAGGATATTTATCTTGATGCTGTATCTAATTTTGTTGAAATGCGTTTAGGTAGTCCTTCTGAGAATGCACTTGATTTTAATGATATTTCAGATCTTTTTAGAAGACGTTGAAGTGAATCCTTCGAAGGTCATTTTAGAAGTGTTGATGAACATTACGAAGCGCGTAGTGTTGTTCAATTAATCGTAGAAGGACGTAATCGAACTTCACACCCACCTTGGGATCTTGATCCAGAATATGTACGTACACAACTATTTATTATTGCAGAATTTCTTGGAAATATTAGACAAAATAATGATCAACAAGATGTTAAGACAATCTTGGATGAATTGTTTTATGATGATACTCCTGAACGGTTAAAGGAATCTGTAGAAAAATTAGAAAATATACAATTGGAAAAACAAGAATTGGAGAACGAAAAGAAGGAATTATCTGATGAATTCAATAAAATAAAAACACAACTCAATGGTTTAGAATCTATGAAGAAAAAATTGGAAGGAGACTTGGGAAGTAAGAATAAAGAGATAATCGAAAAAAACATTAAAATTAAGACTACTACTACTCAATTACTTAAAAGTAAAGAGAGGTTGAAGAAAACATCAGTTGAAAAAAATGAAGCGAAAGAACGGATAGAAACTTTGGAAGAACAATTGGACTGTATGGAATCAACTAACAAAGAAATTAAATCATTAATGAATCAACTTTCAACAAAGACAGATGAGTTAAATAAAAATAAAATCATTACAGATTCATTGTCCACCTTATTAACAATTACTAACATTAATCGGTCAGATAATACAATATTTCCTGAAAATAATAATGGTTCCTCTGTAAGAATGATTGATCGAAGAAGAACAGATAGGAAAAATTACTTATTTAGCCTATTAAAAATGAAACAACCTTCTATTTATTATGTTAATGATGTTGATAAAATATATCAATACTTAACTAATGAAATACCTGAGATTACAGACACGATCGAAACACATAAAAATAGCAATACTGAGGATGATGAGAAAGAAATTCTTGGTAGACTTCAACAAAGGGAAATAAATACAATTGTTTCAGATGGAATCTTTTCACTGCTACCTCAGAATGATATCAATTTACATATTGTATTCTGCAATCTTTCACTGAATTTAGATATCTTTTTAAATCGTTGTCAACCAGCTTTCTTATTACAGAATCATTGTTTCATACATCTCATTTATGACTCTAATGCAGATTTAAAATATATAAAGAATAATTATCCAGATAAAGATAAATTTGTAGAATTCTATAAAGATTTAACAGAGATTCAAGGAATAAACACCAGGTTTATTCCAACTGAATCTATCTTAAGTAGATTAAGAATGGAGAAAGATATCTTAGAACCTCTTTGTAATATATTCCAAGACATAGGTATGATTCAAAAAAAATGGTAATGGTATAAAATTACTCTCCAAGCCAAAGAAAAAATTAGAAGAGTCCATTTCGTTCAATGAAGGATTAGAAATCAGGAGACAATATCAGGAATTCTATGACTTTCAAAAGGATAATCACTGTTCAGAAATATGGGATAAGATATATGAAAAAGCAGAGATTAGCAGTATCCTTAAAGGACATACTAACAACACAAAAATTTTAGAAAGAGACTAGAATAAAGAAATTGAAACAATAGATTTTGAAGGTACTGACTCACCGCTTAAATAACATATTTGAAACTATAATAGACTAATGTATTACTTCTGCTGGTATATATCAATTATCTCCAATTGAAACAGAAGTGCCTCTTTTAAGACGATGTTGTCCATCCACAATAACCTGTTGATTCTGTGGTAAACGTGTACTCACCTCTATTTCACTACCATAAATACCACCAACATTTACCTGTTTAACATCTACTGTATTTCCTTCAACAACATATATACTACCTTTACCGTTCTGTATATGAAGAACAGACCTTCTTGGAAGCAATTGTATATTCTTCCTTTCACCAGTCTTTATTGAAATAGTAATTGATGTACCCGGCTTTAGTCTGCTAATCTGATCCGGTATATTGTTATCATTTTTATTCTTCATTTCAATTGAATTTGGTACAGTTGCATGAACTTCAACGGTATTATCACCAGATTTCACCGTTGGACTGATAAAGTCAATAGTTGCTACAATGTTTTGTATTCCTGATGCGGTAGATATGAGAACCATGTCACCAACTTTGAATCTGGAACCATCGCTTACAGGTATAGTCCACACAGCCTTTAGAACATCAACTGCAATCACAGTAAAAATAGGTGTACCAGATGAAGAAGCGGTCTTTGCAAAATCCCCCAGTTCCATATGTCGCTGAGAAACTACTCCATCAAACGGAGAATTTATTGACGCTTGATTTACTTGCTCACGAGCGAGTTTTAGATGTTCTTCTGCTTCACTAACTGCTGATTTTGCGATTGCGATTTCACGTTCCCACGACTTAGCTTCGACAAGCTTTTGAGTGGCAGCAAGGTTTGCTTTTGCTTGGGTAATCTTAGATTCTGCAGCAGCAATCTCCCGTTCCCACCCTTTACTTTCAACAATCTTCTGAGCTATTGCTAATTCAGCTGTTGCTTTCTCTACAGCAAGTTGTGCTGTACCATCATTGAATTGTGCAGCAGCTGCAACTGCCTCTTCATAACGACTCTTACCAAGCTTGTACCTTGTTTCGGATGTTTCATATGCACTATCACTAATTAATTCTTGTTCATGTAGTGATTTATCTCTTTCATAATCAGATGTTGTTTTTGAAAATTCTGTCTTCGCTCGTTCTAACCCTTGTTCAGAACTTATTCTCGAACGTTCTAAATTAGATTCTGCTACTTTAAGGATTGATTCTGCTTGTACTAACTGATTGCGTATTCTCATCTCAGAAAGCGATTTTGATTCTTCATGTTTTGCTACAGCTTCTGCTACTGCCTCTTGAGATGTAACTAATTGTGTTTCTAAACGAGTTTGCGCGTTTGCTTCAGTAGTAGTGAACTGTGCCTTTGCTATACTTAAGGCAACTTCTGCTTTTATCGCTGCAATATTCGCTTCGTGAGCATTAATCTTGGCAAGTATATCTCCTTTGGCTACTTTCTGACCAATTTCTGCATTTAGTTCAACTATTTTACCTTGAATATTAGCGTATACCTTGACTTCAGATTTCGGTTGTAAGTGTCCCGTATATTCCTTTTCAGATACAATGGTTACATACCGTGGTTTTTGGACTTGCACAACTTGCACTGCTTCAGTTTCTTGGGCAAATATATTACTATTTATAATCAGGCACACACAGAAGACCGATAGAAACACACCGTGTATCATAGCTTTCAATAGAATATCCTCCTAACAGAATAGGTTATGATGAGAACATAATTCAATTAGAACAGTTCAAGATGAATAACACTATACTGATTTTAACTTTTCTTTAAATTCTTTGGTGAACTTTTTTAATTTGGGGTGGATTACCAATTGACAATAGGGTTGAGTTGAATTCAATTGGAAATAGTTCTGGTGATAGTCTTCAGCTGGGTAAAATATATCAAGTTGATTGATTTCAGTAACAATAGGATCTTGCCATGTATCTGAATTATTGAGATCGTTTTTAGATTTTTCAGCAATCTCCTTTTGTTCTTCAGAATGATAAAAAATAGCAGAACGGTATTGTGTACCTACATCATTACCTTGACGATTCAGAGTAGTTGGATCATGTGTTTGCCAAAAAACTTCTAATAACTCTTGGAATGAAATGATTTCAGAATCATATTCTATTTGTGCCACTTCAGCATGTCCAGTCATTCCCATACAGACTGCTTTATAATTAGGATTAACTGTTGTTCCGCCAGTATAACCCGATACCACAGAATGGACACCCTCTAATTGTTGAAAAACAGCTTCTACACACCAAAAACATCCTGCTCCGAATGTTGCAGTTTCGATTTTCATTCTTTTAAAACGGTTAACTTCATGCCAAACCGTTATTCTCCTACATTCTGGATTCAATATTATGTGATGGTATAATAACACATCTTGATACGATATACAATATACACGCGGAAACTGATCTCATTAAAGAAACATTTTCATATTTTCATCAGGATCAACAATTTCTTGTATACATGCATCCCAATAGTTCACTGTATAATCAACCAGATCATCACTACGGTTGTCTTGTTTAAGATACTCTACAATCCAATCAATCAACCGTTGTCGCGGGGCAGATCGTATCTCACTGGTATTCTCATCATATATTATGTCACGAAAATCCATAAGAGTATCACTGTCGAAATGTATATCAGGTTGATAATATAAAGTCAAATTTGACATCAAACATAATGTAAGTATTAAAATTGGATCAACAGCAATATTTAAAGGTGGATCAATAGAGAAAACATCTTCAAGAGGTAATGTTTCCACATAATTACGTCGTTTCTCAATATAATCTAACTGTTTTTTGATTTTCTCTATATCGGTAAGACTTGAGATTGGACGTGGTGGGAAATTCTCTTTTAGTATCATATGTGAACTACTAATAGTAGAATTATATGAAACTAATTCATCTAAGAACTTTGCTTCTGCATGGTTATAAATTCTAATGCTATCTAAGTCAAGATGAGAAAGTGATTCTGCTGGATGAATGACAGCATTTTCAAGCAAATCAACTGCACTTGATATTAGTTGATTGCTAAGTGTATTCCCAATTTGATAGAATTTTACTACAGGGTTTGCCTTTAGTATCTTTACAGCTTTATCTAAATTTCCTTTACTTCCGAATTCTAATCCAAGACTTGTTAATGAAATACCTGTTTGTGTTTGTGCACGGAGTTCAGACTGATTCGAAAGGTCAGCGACTCTCATTGTAATTAACTTATGTGCAATTGCAGCAATATCTTCAGAGAATTTCTCAATTTTATCTGAATCAAATTCATTAAGTTCATTACCGTGTAGTATCGTCTTAGCAAAGAAAGATTGACTATCAAGAACAGCATCAGATACGAGAGAGTATTTACTGGTCTGCATTCTCTTCAACTTCCTCAGAAAGTTCAAGTGAATCCAAATCAACTTCCTCTTTTAAGTCTGATTCAGTAACATTAATTCCAACCTTACTATCACGTTGTCTTACTCTTTCTTCTCTCTCTGCGGTTGCCTCTTCTATTGCAGTAGTTAGTTTACTTTCTACATCCCCCTCCTTATCTATTCCAAACATTTCTCTGAGAAGTTGATAGAAGATCTCATTATCTGCTTCCCATATTGCATTTAGGATTCTTTTTGCCTGATCATCTTTACATTCTATAGACTTATGACTCGGATCAAGAATTTTTTCATCAATCATTAAAGCAGCTAAATTACCCTTCAATTTTACACGATTTTTTAGTATACCAGCGAGAAGTCGCATATCAATTTGTCCGAGGAAACGGCGTAAATCCTCCCTTTCACATTCTGATAACTCAAACAGCCATAAACTAAGTGAATGTTCATTTAATTTTCCATCTTTCCAAATAGCAATATCAATTAGTTCCTCGAATTGCTGATTAGACAGACAAGGTAATAGTCCACATGCCAGTCCAGTTCCTAAAAGAGTGTCTAATACTTGTAATACATCTTCGGTTGGACTATCCTGAATTAATTCAGTACAATCAGGCACAAGATAATATAATTCTTCACGTAATTTTGGATTGCGAGTGGATCGAATTATATCAAGTTGTGTATCTTTTGGGAAACTTTGAAAGAGCTGTTCTGCTTGTTTTGTTGGAAGGGATAATAAGTTCTTAACCTGTATTGGTGATAGAACGGATTTCGACTTATTCATTCATACCTCTCAAGATGTACAATGCCATTAATGATCCAAACAATGCAATTAATTATACGATTGGATATATGAAAATATATATCTTATGTAATTAGGAAAATTAAAAATTCTCCTTAACAAAATTCATATTTTTAATAGCAGATTCAATTGGATCTTCTTTTCCAGGTGTTTCAAGGACAAACCAACTATCATACCCAATTGCATGTGCAGATTCAAAAACAGCCGTGAAGTCAACATCCCCTTCACCAGCATGATTTCCACCGGTATCCTTAATATGCATTTGAATGATTGAACTTCCTAAGTTACGTATCTCTTCAGGAGAGTTATAGCCAAGATTTGTTGCATTCCCCATATCATAATACACCCCAACCGCTTTTGAACCAACTTGGTCAATGATTTGTTGGTGTTGTTCAGCACTCAGAGTTGATTCCAATGCCAGACCAACATCATGCTTTTCTGCTGTTTCTGCTGCAGACTTTAGACCATCCAAAAATCGTGGATCACTGATATGTTCTGCTTTAATTTCTCCTCCACCAAAAAAGGGAACAAGAATAACATTTGTACCTAATTTTGGACATGTTTCTGCAAGAAACTGCAATTTGGCAATACCCTCGGTACGAACACTGTCAGTAGGGTGCATAAATGAAAATGCTGTAAACCCCCCGGGAGATAAAGATGAGACCTCTATTCCTGCCTTCTCTGCAAGAGCATTTATTGTATCTATTCCATCTTCTTGCCAGAGTAAATGTTCACGATAATTGACACCCATACAAAGTTCAAGACCATCAAACCCAATGTCTTTTGCTTTTTGAAACTTTTCATTGAACGGAACTGGTAACATCCCGTCTCGAATACCTACTTTCATAGTTTCCTCCTGTTGCTTGTAAATTTTAGCATGTTATAATCATTTTTTCAAATTGAATTCAAATGAAAATGATTAATATTTTGTAGTTTCTTGTTTTACATAAAAATCACAGGAGAATCTATGTGTTAAATAACCAAAAAATCCTGCTAAACCATTGCCTAACTTGACATTGAAGCGTTCTTGTGATAAAGTATCTATATTAAGCAATTTAGAGAATACATTTGAAAACAGGTCATTAATGATACAACAGGTTATTGAAACAGCACTTACATTTTTATATCCTGCCCATTGTAAAGTTTGTGAAAAAACTATAGGACTCGAATCAATTCCATATCTATGTGGATATTGTTGGGATAGTTTGGAATTTGTCACTCGACCATGGTGTGAAATCTGTGGTATACAATCTAATGAAGAGATTTGTAGTGAATGTGCTACTACGCCACCCCGTTACGGTAAACTAAGAACTATAGCATTCTATGGTACCATACTACAAAAGATTATTCATCTCTATAAATTTGAAAAGAAAAGATCTCTTGCCAAGTATTTATCTGACTTGATGATTAGACACCTACCGAACGATTGTAATTTTGATGAATATGACTACATTCTTCCTATTCCAATACATAAAAACAGATTACGCGAGCGAGGCTTCAACCAATCAATTTTGATCTCCAAAGGAATAAGTAAAGAAATAGGTATTGATATTTGTACAGACGCTTTAGTTCGAAGTAAGAACACTTCGCCACAAAGCAGTTTAGCCAGGGATGCACGCCAATCCAATATTGTAGGTGCATTTGAAATAAAAAATAAAAAGTTAATCGAAGGCAAACGTATCCTAATCTTTGATGATGTTTATACTACGGGTGCCACGGTGAATGAAGCTGTAAATATGTTATGGAACGAAGATCCTCTTGAAATTGATGTGCTAACGTTGGCAAGGACTGTAAACCTATAAATGAAACCAAGAACAGGTTTACTGCGTTTACAGTATAAAGAGTTGTGTTAAGTATACAATAATAAACCGTTAACTTTAATCAATCATTTAGTATACGATTTATTCTTGTGGAGGAATCCTTTTGCACTTAAATAGCATAAAAATTAGTGGTTTCAAGAGTTTTGCAGAAACTGTTGAATTGATTATGGAACCAGGAATTACCACTATTGTAGGACCTAATGGATGTGGTAAAAGCAATGTATCAGATGCCATTCGTTGGGTGCTTGGTCAACAGAGTGCTCGTGCACTCCGGTGTACCAATATGCGAGACCTACTTTTTAATGGTGGGACGAATTTTAAGCCTGCAGAAAAGGCTACAGTTTCATTATCATTTACAAATATCGATGAAAATTTGTCAATTGGATCTCCAGAAGTGGAAGTACAACGACAACTCTCACGATCAGGAGAGAGTAGCTATCTAATTAATCAAACTCCTTGTCGATTACGCGATATCAGTGAACTTTTTATGGATACAGGTGTTGGTGTGGATGCATACTCTGTTATGGAACAGAGTAAAATAGACCTAATCCTTAATGTTCGCGCCGAAGAACGCAGATTTTTGTTTGATGAGGTCGCTGGGATAACGAAATACAAACATCGCAAGAAAGAAGCTATACGAAAATTAGAAGACGCTGAACAGAATTTAGTACGGATCAATGACGTTATTCAAGAATTACAACGCGAAACAGAATCTTTGAGAGTACAAGCTGAACAAGCAATACATTACCAATCCTTACAAGAACAACTTCAAGATTTAGAATTGGGATTAGCTTATCGTGATTATGAAAAAATGGAGAATGATTATCGTGAAACCCAAGATAAACTACAATCCATTTTGATTGAAGTCACATCGGCTAATAATCTAATTCAGGAAGCAGAAGAACGTATAGAGAATGCATCAACCCGCCGTACTGAATTAGATTCAGCTATCTCTGAATCACAAGAAGAGATAAGAAATATATCTGAGCGGATTGAAAAAATAGAACGTCAAATAGTATTACATAAAGAAAAACAACTGAATATCCAATCTCAAAGGCAGAGGGCTGAACAGACTCTTGATTCCCTTAAGACACAACAAGTAAACTTACAAAATCAGAAGAAAGAAAGAATACAAGAACAGAACAAACTTTCGGCATCTTTCAAAATTGAAGAAAGTAGATTTAATGCTCGAAAGCAACTATTAGAGGAATTAACTACCCGAATTGAAGATGCAAAAAAGTCAGTGGAAGAACGGAAAACGGTATTACAAGAATCGTCTATTGAACTCTCAAAACGTGAGAACTTAAGGACAACCATTGATGAAAAGTTATCAAATTCTCAAAGTAATCTGCAGCAATTACAGGAAAATACTGATTCCACTAAAAATGAATTACAGGTTTTTGTGGATCGACGTGATGAAATACAAAGAAAAGTTACACAGTTAGATACCGAGTTAATTAAAATTGAGGCTGATAAAAAAGAAGTTGAAACAAAACATAACGAATCACAGGATGCATTACGAAAAATTGATACTGAATTACGCGGTTTGCAAGACACAATGGGTGTCAATGTTTCACGATATAAGTCTTTAGAACAGTTACATTCTGCTTATGAAGGTTATTACACTGGTGTAAGAGCCATAATGCAAGCAAAAGAACAATATCCAGATCAATTTGGTGGTATCTGTGGCGTCGTTGCTGAGTTAATCAATACTGATAATGAATTTGAGATCGCGATAGAAGTTGCACTTGGTAGTGCTATTCAGAACGTTATTGTAGAAACACGTGAAGATAGTAAGAATGGAATTAATTATCTGAAGAATAATCGGGCAGGTATTGTTACTTTTATACCACTTGATTATATTCAAGGTAGAAGATTCTCTGATGACTCCCTACTTGATCAACCTGGTGTTATCGGTATCGCAAGGGAATTGGTTGATTATGAAAATCAATACGATAGAGCAGTACAACATCTTTTAGGTAATACACTTGTCCTTGAAGATTTAGATGCTGCCATCACTCTAACGCGTAGAAGTAGACCTACCGCACGACTGGTAACGTTAGAAGGTGAATTATTCAATACCTATGGTACTATTACTGGAGGACACAACGATAAAAGGAAAACTGGATTACTCAACCGTTCCAGGGAATTAGATGTCCTGAAAGAAAAGATTGGAGAAATAACAAAACTTGTCAATAATAAGGATCAATTGAGTAAGTCTTATGCTGCTACAATAGCTGAAACACATCAAAAGAGACAACAACTTGTTGTTGAGTTACAGAATAAACAGATTGAAAAAGCTGGTCTGATTAAAGACATTGAACAGGAAAATCAGAACATTGAACGTTTGGAAAAAGCACTAACAGATATACAATCAGAGAATCAACAACTTCAACAATCAGTTGATCTTTCACGTGAAGAACATAAGCAACTTGAAGTTGAAATTGAAGAACTTACAAAGAAAAAGACACAATCCGAAAGATCTATAAAGACTGTTTCAGAACAGATTGAAAGTGAAATCCGAAAACAAAATGAGATGGAATCCCTTTGTCGTGAAAGAGAAATCTTCCTCGCTGAACAAAGGATTAAGTTAGATAACTTAGATACTGATATAAAATCTTTTGACGATAGACACGCTCAAATTGACAATGATATAAAGGAACAACAATCAATCATCGAATCTGACGACCAAACCAAGAATGATATTGCTGAACAGATTGAAGAAGCACAACGTTTATTCCTTAGTATTGGTGCTGATCGTGCAGAGGCTGAAGGGAAGTATGACGAGTTAACCGAAGAACGTGAATCGCTGTTACAGGAAATAGAATCTGTACAACAAGAAGTGCGAAAAACTCGTAAACAATCGGAAAGACAAAATAATTCCAGACGTCAGCTTGAAATTAAGACAACACAATTAGAAATGCAGTTAAAGTCTATTTCAAAACGAATCATGGATAAATATCAGGTATCAATTGATGATATTGTAAAACCTTCTATAGAAAACGAAACAACTGAGTCTACTGAAGAAATTACAACACCACCTATTACTGAACTGAATGAAATTGATTTAATGGATAGAATAGAGAAGCTAAAAGCAGATATAGCAGCGATAGGTTCGGTAAACCTAAAGGCTATTGAGGCTCATGATGAACATAAAAAGAGATTAGACTTTCTTGAATCACAAAGATCAGATGTTCAGCAATCTATACAAACCACCTATCAAGCTATTCAAAAAATCAATGAGACATCACGGGACGTCTTTCTTGAGTCTTTTCAGTTGGTACAAACACACTTCCAAGAAGTGTTTAATCAGTTATTTGAAGGTGGTGAGGCTGAATTACAATTGACGGATGAAACAAATGTACTTGAATCTGGTATTGAGATAATTGCACGGCCTCCCGGAAAACGTCCCCAGAGTATTACCCAACTATCCGGTGGAGAACGGTCTTTAGTTGCCATAGGATTACTGTTCGCAGTCTTCAAACTGAAACCTAGTCCATTCTGTGTTCTTGACGAAGTTGATGCCGCTCTTGATGAAGCAAATGTACTACGTTTCACTAATTTAATCAGATCTTATGCTGAGAATACTCAGTTTGTTATTATTACACATAACAATCGAACTATGGAAATTGCTGATGTCATGTACGGTGTAACTATGGAACAAGCTGGTATGTCAAAAATTGTATCTAAGAGATTTTCTGATTAATTACTTCCTTCCTAATACCCTAATATGCCTGAACTGAATCGATCTCATCTAAGAATTCTTCCTCTATCTGAACGTGAACATAAGATGAGTGTAAAAGATATTTATAGTTTAGATACACCAATCCCAAAATATAAAAACGAAAAATTACAAATCATTGCTGAACGGATTATCCAAACAAGACAGAATTCTAATCAAGTTATTTGGATGATGGGTGCACATGTGATGCGTCGTGGAAACTCACGTTATATCATTGACTTGATGGAACGAGGTATCATCACACATATCGCTACAAATGGGGCATGTGCCATACACGATTTTGAAATGGCATATATCGGTGAAACCCTTGAAGATGTTGAGATTTATATTAAAGATGGAAAATTCGGTAATTGGGAAGAAACTGGAAGGTATATTAATCAAGCCATCAATAGAGGTTACCAAGAACAAATAGGTTTTGGTGAATCAATAGGAAAACTCATTGAAAATGAAGAGGAGAATTTGACATTTACCTACCGTGATATTAGCATATTCGCAGCTGCATATCGCTTAGATATTCCGATAACTGTACATAAAGGTATCGGGTTTGACATTACAGATCAACATCCTTCAGCTGATTATGCTGCTATCGGGTGGACTTCTGGCAAAGATTTTCTTAAATTTGCTGAATCTGTATCGAAATTAGAGGATGGTGTATTCCTAAACTTAGGATCAGCAGTGATGGGTCCAGAAGTATATTTAAAAAGCCTATCTATGGCACGCAATATCGCAACACAACGCGGTGAGGAAATACGTCATTTCACTACTGCCAATTTCGATTTAATAGATTTCACTGATTTTCAAGAAGAAGGTAAACCTACTGACGCACATTATTATCACCGTCCAAAGAAAACCATTCTAATCCGTACTGTTAAGGACGGTGGAGAGAGTTATCATATCTCAGGGGACTTTTCTGTAACTGTACCAAATTTATACTCTATGATTACCACATAATTGTAGTTTATGGTCTATTCTGAGTATTCAGAACTCCATATAACGGTTATTCAGTTCGAATGCTATAGTAATTAGCATAACAATCTTCGGTCTCTCGACGTAACCATTCCAAGTCAGCAACTTTATCCCCAAAACGTTCATGTGAAAAATCGGATATATCCTCTCCCGGATCTCCATTCATAACCCAATTTGACAACCATTTCCCTACAGCTGCCGATCCTGCTATGCCTAATGCTGCACAACCTGTAGCTAAGTATAAACGATCTATTCCAGACACAGGACCGATCATATAAGCTCCATCTGGAGAGAATGTAGTCATACCTCTGTTATATTCCGTAATGTCAAGATCATTCAGGATAGGAAATATGGGTGACAACCGATTCTTTGCATCTTTCATTACAGTGATTGGTTGTTCTAAATCCTTAGTTCTGAATTCTGCTGGCATCTTTTCTAAATCAATACTTACAGGATTTGGTTCAAAATAACCATAGAGATACCCACCTTTTTCAGGTCTTAGATAACAACTGAGATCAGGAATTCTTACCACAGGATGGACATCGGGAATATTATCAGTTGGCATTGTTCTCGCACGCTGATGACGGATCGGTTGAACTGCTGATATTGTATCAGTTTCTTTCACAAGTAAAGCACCCCATGGTCCTGCAGTAATGATTACATTGGCGGATTCTATTATACCTTCATTAGTCTCTACTCCATGAATCTCATTCTTTTCCTGACACAATCCTTTTACAGGTGTATTAAAACTAATTTCTACCCCTAAGTCTTTTGCTGCATTGGCATATGCTGAAGCACATTCATACGGATCCACATACCCATCATTAGGAACAAAGAAACCACCTTCGATTTTACTCAGATTGATTGAAGGAACAAGCTTAGATATTTCACCATCAGATATAAAATCTGCTTCAATATTGTTCTTTTTAGCTTTGATTATCTGTTTCTTATATGCATCCATCCGTTCTGGCGTAAGGGCAATCATCAAACTCCCAGTTTGTTGTAAACTTGTATCATACCCTGTCTCTTTAGGAAAGTTGGAGAACAGATCAAGAGCATAATGTATAGCTTGAAACATTATATCTGTGGACCGAATTTGACCTACAAGTCCAGCAGCTTGCGGAGTAGTTTCTGCAGCGATATCGGAATTACGTTCTAATACCAAGACCCCTTTTTGTCCATATTTAGCTAAATGATAGGCAGTACTCAAACCCCATATTCCAGCGCCAATGATAATTACTTCATAATGTTTTTTCATAATAAAATCAGAAACCTTATTAACCCACTGATGCAATCTCTAAATGTCCTTTCCAGTGGGCATGCAACATTTTTTTCATGAGTTGATGTTCAGGTAGGTTTAATTCTGGATCATTTTCAATTATATTCATTGCTTCTTTTTTCGCTGATTCGAGCAATTCAGCATCACTGATGATATTTGCAATCTTAAATGTTGGCATACCTGATTGTCGTGTCCCAAAAAACTCACCAGGACCCCGTATATTCAGATCTTCTTCAGCAATTTCAAAACCGTTATTAGATCGCACCATAACTTGGACACGACGATATGCTTCGTCCGTTTTAGGTGTGGCTACCAAATAACAGTAGGACTTATCACTCCCTCGTCCGACTCTACCACGTAATTGATGTAGTTGGGCAAGACCAAAACGTTCAGCATTTTCAATTACCATAATAGTTGCATTGGGTACATCAATTCCTACCTCAATAACTGTTGTCGCAACAAGAATATCAATTTCCTTAGCATTGAATTTTGTCATTACATCTTGTTTCTCAACAGATTTCATCTGACCGTGTAATAGACCAATTCGAAGATCTGGAAACACATCCTTCTGTATATGTTCAGCCATATTGGTAGCGGCTTTTAATTCTTCTAATTTCTCGGATTCTTCTACCAATGGATATACAATATATGCTTGTTTCCCGTTATTTATCTCTTTCTTAAGATCGACATATAACTCACCACGATTTTTTTCTTTTATCCATACTGTTTCAATCTTCTGTCTTCCTGGTGGTAATTCATCTATAACAGAGATGTTCAAATCACCATATACGGTTAATGATAGAGTTCTTGGGATCGGAGTTGCAGTCATCACTAATACATCAGGTGAAAGTTGTTTATCAGTGGATGATTTCCCTTTTCCTCTGAGTGTTGCACGTTGCATTACACCAAAACGATGTTGTTCATCTACAATTACAAGACCCAGATTAGAGAATTCTACATCCTCCTGTATAAGTGCTTGTGTACCAACAATTAGGTTAGCACTTCCATCTGAAATTGCTGTCATAGCTTCGTCTCGCTCAGATTTTGATAGATCACTTTTCAAAAGAACAACCTTAAGTCCAAGAGGAGATAAGAGATCATTCAGGTTTTGATGATGCTGTTCTGCAAGTATTTCAGTTGGAACCATTAATGCACCTTGGTATCCATTCTCAATTGCACAAAGAAGAGACATAGCTGCCACAACAGTCTTTCCAGATCCAACATCCCCTTGGATTAATCTATTCATCACCCGTGAACTTTTCATATCATTAAGTATTTCTTCAACTACCTTTGATTGGGCACGAGTTAATTCGAATGGTAGTAATGCAATAAATCGATTTAAGAGACTATTAGAATCAGCATGGTCAATAACAAAACTAATCCCGTTTTGTGCGGTTCTATTATCTTTTCGCATTTCCATGCCAAGACTTAATAAAAAGAATTCATCAAATGCAAGACGACGTTGTGCAGCAATACGGTAGGTATCAGATGTAGGAAAATGTATCTCATTTATTGCATGCTGTCTATCAATTAACTGATTTTCTTTCCTTACTTGTATAGGTAATATCTCTGGAATCTTATCTCCTATCTCATTTAACACATTCCGCACTGCAGTTCGTATCATCTTAGCAGTAAGTTTAGCAGTTAAGGGGTATTTTGGAACAATTCGCTTAGTATGGATTAAATTATCTTCATCAAAAATCTCAAATTCATAATCTGTTGTCTGAATTTCATTATATCGTCTTGTGAATTTACCACTAATTACCACCTCTGTTTCTGTCGGTAGGATAGATTTTATATAACCAATACGTCTTCCGAAATTAATTAATACTGCTACCCCAGTACCATCAAAAACTGATACTTTTCCAATGCTTTTCCTGCCTTTAGCTACTGGTGGTTGAGTAACATGATTAACGACTTTTCCTTGAATAGTCTCAGGTTCTCCACTTTCAGATCTACCCAAGTTATATATATCTACAATCTTGGATCTGTCGAGATAGTCGCGTGGATAGTATTCTAATAACCCACCTACATCATGAACATCAATTTCTTCCGATAATATTTCTGCACGTTTGGGACCTATTCCCTTAACATACTGAAGGGTATTAGTAAACAAATCCAAAGAATCCATATCAGTTGATACGGGAATATCACTAATTACTAATTGGGTATTTTCAACCTCTGAAATATCAACCTTCAAAGAAGGTTTTATTGAATCAAATGATGCTGGTGGGGTGCTAAGAGTGTCTGAGGAATCTTGCTTTGGGACAATTGCAGTTTTCAGTTTCTCCTCAGCAGGAGAGTCTGCTTCTTTCTGACTGGCATTACGAAATAAAGGTAGGTTCTCTATCTGTTTTAAATCTTTTTCAGTAGATTTTTTTTGATTTGTGTTATTAATTTTATTTATTGACTGATTCTCTGTTTTTTGTACTAATTCTACATCAGAATTGAGGTGTGTTAAATCACCTGTAAGTGCTGCATTAATCACATTTGATGCTTTGTGTAATACAGCCTCTCTATCGGTTATAGATAAATTAGAATAGTTCTTAAAAAGCGCATTCAATCTTGTTAGGAACTGGGTTTCTTGTGAATTCAGTTCTATTTTTTGGGCATTATCTATCCAAAGGGACACATAAGCCTCAATACCATTTATTACAACATCATCATGACAACCTTTCTTTAGTTCCTGTTGAAATGGTCTACTAATAGTAGATAAAATGTTATTTAATTCATTCATTATTCTTATCTAATCTGTGATGAGGTTATACTTCAAATGCGGCTCAGATTGTATAGAAAGAGAAACAGTAATATAGTTTATAGTATACTCATAATACCGCTTAGAAACAATGTGTTAGTAATTGTTCTGTCATATAAAACTATCAATCATCATATACATTTTTCATTCAGAATTTACCCGAACAATTTATATCTTCGAACCGCGTCTAATTCCTGATAATATTAACTAATCAAGTGTGGAAAATGTTACACTTTTAGCCATACGATATGGTAAGATATATTAATTATCGTTTTTCGATAGTAGAAACATTGGAATATGACATGAACACAGTATACCTATCCGAAGAGCAGAAACAACACTGGCACGATAACGGTTATTTAATTCTAAAGCATGTTCTGTCATCAACTGAAGTTGATGACATATTAAATGCAGTAGATACGGTAATTGAATCCTATGTAAGAGAGTCTACAAACTTTCAAGGAACTCGCTTTGGTTCAGGTGCATTTACCATTATCCGAGCAATAGAAAGAACAGATGCATTAGATTTACTTACTGATCATCCAAACACATTTGGTAAAATTTTATCTTTGATGGGACCTTATCTACAAATTATGGGGACGCAGATATACGTGCGTCATCCTGACGAAAACCAACTAATGGGTTTTCATACTGATGCCGGTCCTTCTTTACAAAGGATTCACCCACATCCTAATAGCCTACCGTTACAATTCAAAATTCAGTTTTTTCTTACCGATCTATCACATCCGAATAGTGCCAACTTCATGTGTGTACCTGGAAGTCATCAAAAACCGTTTTCAAATTACAATTCTGTTAACTCTGAAAATCCAGATGGGGCAATACAAATTACTGCTGAGGCTGGCGATGCAGTGATATTTCCTTGGGCACTTTGGCATGGCGTTGGTCCAAATCATTCTGACAACATACGAAAAAGTGTTACATTTAGGTATGGACAGATGTGGAGTCGACCTTATGATTATGATTCTATTCCAAATGATGTTCTATTAAGGATGACACCTCGTCGTCAAAGGTTGTTCGGTTTTATGGGTGAAAACTCTCATCCCACCGATTATTTCAAGCCGAAAGACCAGATCGAGATGATATGTGGCAATGAGTGGTATATTAATCTCGATAGTTAACTTGATTTTTCCAATTTTTCAAATAAATCTCTGAAGATCGCATCGCGATTTACACCAGTTGCTATACGCATGAGATGTCTACTATTGTCAAAACTCCAAGTTATGGCATCAGTTAGAATAGGAGTATGGACGATTTCTGTTGGTACCCAATTACTATTAATCAGATATGCCGTTGCTGATATATCCCATATAACCTTGGACCATGCATAGTGGTCTTGATGATATTCTTTGAATATCTCAACAAGGTAGTCACCAATCCTACCTCTTCCCTGAACGTATCGTTCCATCTCTGATACAGTTGTTAACAGATGTGAAACCACCCCTCGTGCAGGTAGATGGACAAAAGGAACACCACTATCTAAGACTACTCTCGCACCTAAGACATCTTGGGCAAGGTTAATTTCACGGGTATGTGGCCAATATAATGGATTACCACCTAACCAAACAACGACAATATTTTTAATAATTTCTGGTTCAATTAGGATGGCTGATGCTACGTTAGTGATTGCACCAATAGCTACAACATACAGTGGTTCGTTGGAATCAGATAATGCTCGGTTTATCAAATCTGTAGTGGCATCACTTTCCACCGGTGAATCTATATTCGATAAAAAAGCTGTTGAACCACGAAAAGCAAATCCATCAGACTCAACATTTAAAAAGGATAATAATCGAAGTATCTCATCAAAGCTCTTCACCATACCGTCTTCAGCATCTTTGGAACGATTATTGTGGAACGGTGCAGCATATATAGCTTCAACATTGAGTTCATCAGGAGATAATAGGGCATGAACAACTGCAAACTGATCATCAATTTCATTATAGGTATCTGTGTCAAGTATCATTCTGACACTACCTTCTGGGGGTTGTAAGTTCTGTATACGTTGGTACTCAGGAATCGTTGGAAATTTCATGGTTATTTTACCTTACACATTAAATTGCATAGAGATATAGATTATCATATAATTGATAAAACAGTCAATTAATGGATAATAAGGTGTTTAACTCTATATCACTTTATTATAGTATCTCTCATACTATCGTTTGGGTAACTACTATGACAGGACCCTAATTTTCAAAGTGTTTCTGGCTTTTTCTCCATTTTATTAAAGACAATCTTGCTTTTTAAAAGACATTTGAATCATTTATAAGTACTTATAATTTATATAATAATCCGTGTATCAAATAAGTCAATAAGCTAATCTATCAATTGAAATTTAAAAGAGGTCAATTGATCCTTAATTGTAATGGTCTGCCATTCCACATATGTTATATAATATGTAATAGAATGTTTGTAAAAGTTGCACTTTTCGTCACATTGTGTGATATTAGTAAAACATCTCTCCTGTCAGTACACCACTGCGTTTATAGACACTTTTTTCAGATAATAATAATTTTTAAAATGACGGATTTTTGTCTTTTTCATTTCTTCTAAAACATAAATTTTGAGAGGAGTTTAGATGGTATATTTACCAACACTTTTATCAAGTTATTTGTGTCTATGTCATCGATCATAGAATACGTTTTTACAGATTTATGATATTGATTTATAAATTCAGGTAATCCAATGTGTATGAGACTTGAAATATTAAGTTGTATGACAATATAGTTTATGTAATTTGTCGATATAGTATATTATAATATTAATTATATTTTGACAAATAATTATATACTATTTAATCTGATTGTATTGTATATGTATTAGTTGCCAGATATTGTTATTTTCTTCATATAATTTAAAATGATTTGGGAAATCGTTGTGATCTCTCATCCTTATATTGTGAGGTAGAGCATTTGTTATTATCAATAATATTCAACATATCGATTGCATACAATTCAAACACTCTTCACTGTTAAACCATTTATCAATCATATTATGAATCTTAAAGAAACGGAATCTTTATTTATTCTGAAAATTCCAAAACGTATCTTATTATACAATTTCTGTAATTTGGCATTACTCTATCAAAAACCTCATCTCAGCTACTTTATTTAACATATCTTATCGAAAATACGAATAAGGAATATTTTAGTTTGAATATCACATAATAGTATATATAATATATTACACAATATAATAAGATATATATTCGAGGATAGAAATTTTATATGATATTGAGACTCATTATTATATTTGTGTATTGATAATGAGACTCAGTATTGTTATATGTTAAGGTAATGAGTCTCATTATCATATTTAGAAAAATTATACAATATAGTATAAATAATATTTTATGCAAATTTAGATATTACATAATGTGATTTTTAAAATAATAGTATTCGTGGGTGCACATTCTGATTATTTAATAGAATTTATCAATATTATCTTGGATCATTACTAAAACAACTACAATTATCAATCGATAATTGTAGTAAATAGACCTGTATTGAGTTTTTTGCATTCATAAGAACTTTGTTAATTATCCAATACATTCGTAATTTATTTTACCCAAGAATTACATTATACTCACAATAAAGTTAAATAATATATTGCATACGTGATTCACGAAGAATTGGGGGCATTAAATCTATAAACCCATATTGAATAAGGGTTCGTAAAATTGCTTCGTGCAGGTTTGCGTGAAAATGCTTTCATCTTGAAACGAATCATATTAAATAATATTAACAAGTTTTGTCATTTGAAATATCCAAGCATATCACATAATCACTTCCAATAAGGAACACTTATATGCCTTAGACATTTCCTCTTTTACGACCTTAGAACTACATATTCTGTAAGTCGTGTAAAAAGTATCTAAGAACGCTTTTACTGACATTTTTCTACTCCTTTTGTGTATAAACTACATAATACAGTGAAAAGTTCATTAGATTGGAGAATTCTAATAAAATGACCGATAATTTGTTAGGTGAGATATTGTGATTTAAATAAACTTAATAATATGGCTGTCTCTACACTTTTTCTCATAATATCCATCTTGAATTACTTTTTGATTTGTAGTATAATTCTTGCCATAATATATTATTTATACACTGTAAATATCTACTTATTTACAGGTTTTATAGGAGTATTGTATAAAGTCTATCTATATATTCTTTAAAGTAAATTAGACATACTAAATGATTACACTCCGACACATTATTAATGGTTTTCTCATTGGTATTGCTAACATCATACCTGGTATGAGTGGTGGCACACTTGCCCTTGTATTGGGGATATATGAACGGTTGATTAATGCCCTACGAAATATTGGATTTAGTACTGTTAAATCCGGAATTGGAATACTATCGTTTCGAGTAAAGGCATATTCAGCATTTCAAGATGAACTTCGTAATATTGACTTTAAATTTCTTTTCTTATTAGGTGTTGGTGCTTTTATCTCTGTTGTACTCTCATCTAAAATTATTGTTTATTTACTTAGTACTCATCATGATGCAACATACGGTTTCTTTTTCGGACTTGTACTGACTTCAATTCTTATCCCTGTTCGTATGCTCAACCGATTCAGATTGAAAGAATTATTAGTATTGTTTGTTGCAATCGGTTTAATTGTTACGATAGAGGAATTGAAGAAGAGTGCAGCGAATTCTGTTACCGTTTCTGATCAGGAAATAAACACAACTTTTGCTACTTATGGACTTTTCTTAATTTCTGGTGCTTTAGCGATTTCGGCAATGATTTTACCTGGAATTAGTGGATCTTTTCTTATGTTAGCATTTGGTGTGTATTTTCCTTTAGTAACTGCAATAAAAGAGACAATTGATGGATTCATCTCAATTCTTAAGGGAAATTCAATCCAGCCGATTCTTGACAATATTTTCTTATTAAGTATATTTGCTTTAGGGTGTTTGAGTGGACTCCTACTCTTCACAAGATTGTTAAATCTATTATTAAAAAAGTACCGTGATCTAACTATCGCATTCCTTATTGGATTAATGATTGGTTCATTATACGGTTTATGGCCATTTCGTGCATCTAAGACAGTCGGTGATAATCATTATGACACAACACATCTATTACCAGAATTGAATATGAACCTACTAATTACATTGAGCGTATTTCTTGTAGGTTGTGCTATCATCTTATTGTTTTCAAGATTGGATAAGGAAACAGGATGACGAAAAAAGTCGGTTTTTTTGTCAATACGAGTAAAGAGAAAGCTGCTCAGGTTGTAATAGAAGTATCTCTATTCTTAAAAAAGGCTGGAGCTATTCCAATAATACCGAGTGAACAAGCAAAGGTGCTCGGGTTTACGGATACAGGTATCAGTACTGATCAGATGGTAGAGGAATCTGATCTCGTCATAGTACTTGGTGGTGATGGGACACTCCTAAGTGCAGCCCATACACCTAACATTGAAAAGATACCTATACTTGCAATCAATTTAGGACACCTTGGATTTTTAACAGATGCTTCACTTGATGAACTAAATCCAACATTAAGAGCTACCTTAAATGAGGATTACCGTATAGAACATCGTATGATGTTAGAGGTATTTGTAAATAGTAAAAGTCCGTATCCGTTTCATGCATACGCTCTAAACGATGTTGTCATTCGACACTATACACGATTAATTGAACTAAATGCATTTATAGACGGAGAATTATTTATTCCATATAATGCTGATGGATTGATAATTGCTACACCAAGTGGTTCTACCGGATATTCTCTCTCATGTGGAGGGACTATTGTCGCACCACAACTTGAGGCGATTCTATTAACTCCAATTGCCCCCCATAGTCTGACTATACGACCGTTTATCGCACATGGGGATGCAGAAATAAAAGTTGAAATGCATTCTACCTATGAAAGTTTAGATCTCTTTATTGATGGACAACGAGAGACACATACTCTCCAAAGAGAGACAGATATTGAAATCAGAAAGGCAGAACGGACTATTCAACTTATTCGATCAAGAAACCATAGTTATTATAGAACTCTCCGTGAAAAACTGATGTTAGGTGAAAGAAGAAAGTAATATTGTAATTCGGTTACATGCAACTGTAAACTCTTTCAAATTCTTTTGAATTTATTAAGGAAAAACCGTGATAGAAACAATCTCTATCCGCAATATTGCTCTGATTAACGAGCTTGAATTAGAATTGTCTCCAGGACTAAATATTTTTACAGGTGAAACCGGTGCTGGAAAGTCTGTTATCCTTAGATCTATTGGTCTGGTATTAGGGGAACGGACTTCTGTAGATATTGTAAGAGCAAATACTGACTACGGTTCTGTTGAAGTATCTGTGAATCCAACCACATCTATTCCTATTGATACAGACTTTGGTGATGATTTATTTCTTTCGAGACAGATTAGTGCCAATGGAAGAAGCCGATGTCGTATTAATGGAGAACTGGTCAATTTGAAACAGTTAGAAGAAATCGGTTCGTTGCTGGTAGATATACATGGACAACATGAACATCAATCTCTCTTTAAGACTGAAACACATTTAAAATTATTAGATGATTTTGGAGAATTAGAAGCTGAGTGTAATAACATTAAGAAGACTTATCATCAACTCTTAGACCTTCAACGTGAATTAGATTCGATACTACATACTATTAGTTCATCGGAACGAGAGAAAGAGTTGCTTGAGTTTGAGGTAAAGGAACTAAATGCTGCGGATCTCCAGGATGGCGAAGAGGAAGAACTGACATCAGAAATAACTGTTCTCAATAATGCAGAACAATTGTATGAATCAGCAAACATGGTGTATGATCAACTCGATGGTGAAGGACAAAGTGGCTTGTCTGGGACAGGATCTGTAGACCACACTTCCACTCTTCAATACTTAAGAGATTCTGCTAAATCACTTGCCAAATTAGCAGAAATAGATTCAAGCTTAATAGAATTGAGTGAACGGATTGACTCAACATTATATGAACTTGAAGATATATCTACTCAAATCAGACAATATGCAGATACAATAGATTTCAACCCCAATCGACTTGCTGAAGTATCTGATCGACTTGAACTGATTTCTAAATTCAAGAGACGTTATGGAAATACTATATCTGATATGTTAACATATCAATCCGATGCTGAAAAGAAATTGGAAAATATTGAGCTTGGGTCAGAAAAGATTGATATTATCAATCAACAAATAAGAGAATTGAAAGAGTTAGCATTACAACTGTGTATTACATTATCTGATAAACGAAAAACTGTTGCTACAAAACTCTCTACTATGGTTGAAAAGGAACTACAAGAACTTGGTATGGAGAAAGCTAAGTTCTTGACTGCTGTAAATCCAATTCAAGATGACAATGGTATATTACAAATTGATGGAAAACGTTACGGCTTACGAGAACATGGAATGGATAATGTTGAATTTCTAATTGCACCAAATGTAGGTTCTGAATTGAGACCATTAGCAAAAATTGCTTCCGGAGGTGAAATTTCCAGAGTAATGCTCGCACTGAAAACAGTATTAATTCAAGTAGATAATATACCGACAGTTCTATTTGACGAGATTGATAGCGGTATAGGTGGTAAAATCGCGGATATTGTAGGAGAAAAATTGAAAGAATTAGCAAGAACAGCACAAGTCATTTGTATTACCCACCTACCTCAAATAGCTCGCTTTGCTGATAGACATTTTCTTGTGGAAAAAGATGTAATTGATGATAATACAGTGATTTCTGCAAAACCATTAACAGAATCTGAACGGGTTACAGAAATTTCACGTATGCATGGTGGGATTGAATCTGAAGTAGGTTTAGCACATGCCCGTGAATTACTTAAAAAATAAATATACAACATAGATTAATTATATGAAACATAATGGATAAGAATAAAGAAAGATTTTGTAAATTTAACAAAGGTACCTCAGTCAATGGATGATAGGTTTACTCAACCAGACGGGACTAATGTCTATACCGGTTGTGAATTACTTGTGAAAGGTTCTTTAGAGGGTGGTGTTAGCTTACTAACAGGTTATCCAGGCTCACCCCTTGCAGAAGTGTTTGATGTTTTAGAAAGGAATGCAGATCTTCTGAAATCTAATGGAATCGTAGCACAAATCGGTAATAATGAAGCATTAAGTGTCGCTCGTTTGAACGGATCACAAATGGCAAATATCCGTGCTATTGCATTTATGAAGAGTGTCGGAATGCATGTTGCATCAGATAGTCTGGCTATTAGCAATATGGCTGGAACAACTGGTGGTGCGGTCGTTGTTGTTGGTGATGATACCTGGTCATATAGTACACAAGTACCGGTAGATTCTCGAATATTGGCAAGACATCTATTTATGCCACTCGTTGAACCTTCCACATGGCAGGAACTAAAAGATTGGGTTGATTGTGCATTTCAGATTTCATCAGAATCAAACTTGTATACCTGCTATTTAACAACACAAAATCAAGCTGATGGTGGTGGCATCGTTGAATTAAATGAAAATATAATACCAGAAATAAACCATCTTACACAGACTGAAATCAATACAGAATTAATTTCAAATGATGAACGTGTAGTCTTGCCACCAGATACTGTACGAATCGAGGTAGAGACATTAAGGGAACGTCTACCCAATGCTCTTAGAAAAGCAAGAGAATTAGGTCTTAATAAGATACTTTATTCTAATTCTATATCAAAATCTACAACATCCAAAAATAAACATAAAAAGATCGGTTTTATTACTTCTGGGTTTAGTTATCTGTACCTTGAACATGCATTTTCGGAACTCAATCTTAGTGAGTTATTTCCTATTCTAAAGCTTGGAATGACTTACCCCCTTGATGAAGAAATTGTATATGAATTTGCTCAAGATATGGACGATATTTTCGTAATTGAAGAAAAGCGTCCAGTACTCGAAAATGAAATTAAATCCTACCTAACTCAACTGTACCAAGATGATCGCATTGCTCAGTTTGTAAATGTCTGGGGTAAACAGTTCCCTGATGAATTACCTGGTATTCCAGTAGAAGCCGGTTTAGATACTTCAATATTAATTAATCGTCTCATACCTTTACTTTCAAAAAATTCTATGGATATTCAATTTGAAAGTGATGATAAGATTGATTTAGAAATATTGGAACGAGAAGCTTACATACAGGAGCAAGTATCTGATATTAGACCTGATATTCCCAATCGAACTCCTACCTTCTGCCCTGGTTGTCCACATAGAGATTCTTCAAGTGTCCTACTGGATATTACAAAGGAATTTATCAACGAAGAATATATGAAGAAACATCATAATTCTGCTCCTGTTGATCTTGTGTTTCATGGAGATATAGGGTGTTATTCAATGTTAAAGTACGAACCTTTTCCTCGTTTGATGCACAATCTCTCAGCGATGACTTTAGGTGGTGGGGCAGGAGCAGGAATAGATCCGTTTATAGTAAACAAACAAATCGTATTTATGGGAGATTCAACTTTCTTCCATGGTGGAATGTCCGCTATTTCAGATTCAATAAAAAATAATCAAGATATCACCTATATCATCTTAGACAACCAGACGACTGCAATGACTGGACACCAACCAACCCCATCCGGTGGAGTTGATATTCTTGGCAATCCTACATTCGCACAAGACATAGAAAAAGTTGTACAAGGGTTAGCAGGGGATTCAGAAATTACTATTGTTCGAATAAACCCTGAAGAGCGAACTAAATATAAATCATATCTTGAGAAGACTATATTAAGGTCCGGTGTAAAAATAGTCATTGCTGATAAGGAATGTGCAATTACATTCCATCGACGGAGACGGAGAGATGAGCAAAAAATCAAACAGAAAACAGGTTTTTTGAAAACTGAAAAACATATCAATATTACCTCTGAAGTCTGCGAATTCTGTTTAGAATGTACCAAATCTACAGGATGTCCTGCATTAAAAATAGTTGATACTGATTATGGAAACAAAATAGCTATTGATCGTTCAAACTGTGTAACAGATGGAGCATGTGCACGGATTAAATGGGCATGTCCATCATTTGAAGAGGTAGTCATTACCCGTAAACGACCACCAAGAGTACAGAATCTCACGGATATTGATATTAAGAAAGTCAATGCTGATATCAATTGGAATGAGACTAACATTAAAGAATTACTATCCAAAATAGGTATAGTTGATGATACTCCTTTACCACCACCAAAACCAGTTACTTTCAGTGGGGACTGGAGTATATATGCAGCAGGAGTAGGTGGTATGGGAATTGGAACTATATCAAAGATTCTGGTCGTTGCTGGATATCTTCAAGGGTATGTGGTAGATTTCTGTGATAGGAAAGGCTTAGCAATACGAAATGGTGGTGTTTATACTCATGTTACTTATACAAATACAGATAAGAAAATATCCCCAATTATTCCGTATGGGAAAGCAGATTTAATATTGGGTTTAGACATCTTAGAGGCAGTACGCGGGATTTCATCGGATTCTGTTTTTAAAGTTGCTGCAAAAAATCGAACTTCTGCTGTAGTCAATACTGCTAAAACAGAGACAATGTCAACACTCATTGGAAATGATGATTTTGATGTTGCTGATTTAGAAGAAACTATTAAGAGTGGTACTAATAGATATGTTGGAGCAAATCTATTTGATATTTCTGAATTATTATTTGGCACAAAGTTATATGCTAATATTATGCTAATTGGTGTTGCTTTTCAAAAAGGATTGATGCCACTTGAATTAGAACCTTTAAAAATTGCACTAAAACAGATGGTACGACGCACAGATCTACAACAGAATTTTAATGCCTTTGAAATTGGAAGATATATTGCTATACACGAAAATATAGACTATAATCCACCCTATTCTTTATATGATGAAAGTAAGAAATCCTTTGCAAATACTTTAAAAGAGAAAGAGGCTATCCTATCAAAGAAAATTAAGGGTAAAAAGATCGCTGAAACATATATCAATATCGTTAATGATATCACTACAAAACTATCATTTGATGATGAGACCAATAGAAAACTTGCTATTTATATATACGATCTGATTCAATTCGAAGATATAAAATATGCCCAACTTTATATTGAAAAAATTAATGAAGTATATGAGAAAGATAGAGATTCATACAAAGTTACAAAAGCAACTATCAGATTCCTACACAAGGTGATGTTGATAAAGGATGAGGTTTATGTATCACATCTCCTAACAAGTAAGGAAAAACTTGAAAGAGATAAATTGCGTTATAATATAGATGAAAAGAATGGTGATAAAATACGTTATTTACACTTAAATCGACCACATTTCAATATATTAGGGATAGACATAGAAACAGATATTGATACTCGAAATTGGATGCTTCATTTAATGAAAAGAATGAAATTTCTTAGAAGAATTCTATCTAAATGGCATAAGAAAGAGAGAGAATTCCGTGATTGGTATATAACTGAAGTAATTGATACTTTTTCCCCATCAAGTGAGGAATCCTATACAAACCATTTGAAAGCAATTGAATGTGTTGACTCTGTTAGGGGTTATAGGGAAATACGATATCCAAAGATGGATGAAGCAAAACAGATTGTAGGAAATTTACTTGGTTGATATGAATTATATAAAATTATTCTAATATAGTAGATTTGATATAGGTAACTGATGGAAAAACGAAAGTCTATCACTGGAAATACAAAGATTGTAGGGGTAATAGGTTCACCTATTAATCACAGTCGTTCTCCTCAAATGCATAATGCAGCTTTTTTGAAGGCAGAACTCGATTATGTATATGTCCCTTTTCATGTATCCGCTAATGAAATCCATCAGGCGATTAACGGTTTTAAGGCAATTAATGTAGTTGGAATCAATGTAACATTACCACATAAACAATCTGTCATACCATTCCTAACTACAATATCACGTGAGGCAGAGCTAATAGGCGCAGTTAATACTCTAACTTTTACAGAAGATGGAATTCATGGTGAAAATACAGATGCTCCGGGTTTTATAAAAGCTATGAATGAGAACAATGTTCCGATACCTATAGGTAAGGATGTTGTTGTATTAGGGGCAGGAGGTTCTGCCAGGGCGATTGTTGTTGCACTTGCACTTGCAGGTGTGAATTCAATCACCATTGTTAATCGTACTATACATAAAGCAATTACTTTGGCTGAAGATCTTACTAAGAATATTGTAAAGAAAATCGATGATGAGGACATTGATCAGGACAAGCATTGTCAGAAAAAATCATATACCAATAATATTTCTGCTATAGGATATGACGATAAGCATTTACCAGATGCAATTACGAATTGTGCCATGTTAGTGAACACCTCTTCATCTGGAATGGATGAGTCACAACCTCTCTTAATTAATCAAGATTGGTTACAATCTCAAACTATAGTTTATGATATTGTCTATACACCACCAATTACGAAATTATTAAAGGCAGCGATGGAAATAGGTTGTCCTACAATTGAAGGTATTGGGATGTTAATACATCAAGGAGCAATTGCATTTGAAAGATGGACTGGTGTTCAACCATGTGTGAAGACTATGAAAAAGGCATTGTTAATCAATTAAAAAGGAATGAATATGCAAGACGAGCAAAAAAATGAGGAAGAGAGTCAACCTGCTCAGGAGAATCAAGCAATTAGATTTGTCATTATGGGTATTCCTTATTCAATCAAACCTACAGATGAATTAAGCGCTGCAGATATTGATGTTTTGGTTACCTATGTGAAGAATCGGGTGGAGAGTTATACACAAAAAGGCTATGATCACTCACGGATACCTATGCTTGTAGCTTTTGATATTGCAAATGAAGTATGGGAAATTCAAAAGTTCTACGAATTACCTATAAACCGAGCAATTGATAAACTTAAGATCGTCCTTGAACCTGAATAAGACATAAAAAATAGTTGGTTCAGTATTAGCATCTTTCTGTGTAATCTCAATTGATTTATTCTGCTTATAAACTAAACCATCTAAATTATATATGACTTGTAGGTGTAATAATATATAGTCAGTAATTTCCTCATCAAACTCAATAATCAATATCTGCTATTTGATTAAATTAAACTAATCTGTGTTTTCACTACACAGACACAATTCTCATCTATCAAATCTGTAATATTAAATGAATGAAGAAAAAATAGAAGAGAAACAGAAGCGAAATAAACCAAAACTCAATACCCATCATCTCTTGAAACTAATGGTCCAAACCGTCTAATACTTATCCAATAAACTTATTATATGAAGGTCTCGGCAGTTGCATCAATTGGCTATTTTCATTATGCTATTTTAGATATTTCAATTTGATTCTATTTATATAGAATATATTCAGTCTATATATGTACACAGTATTAAATCAAATGTCAAGCGATTGTATTCTAACAGGAGAACGGAAATTAAATTTATTATTATTTGATCTTATTTACAATAGATATTAACAGAATCTACAATTTGTGACTATAGATACAAGAATTCTACACAACTATACATCCTGTCAAATATAATCAGGTAGATAGTTATATATTATAAACAGATACAATCCATAGTCATAGTCTAAGTATTGATTTACCAACTTTTTATTGAAATAATCACGAAATTGTGTTAAACTATTATATAACCGAATCTTATATGGGGTAATTAATTTGGACACTTTCGTATCACTTTTTTGGAGGAATTCCATGAATTACAAAGGAACACTTACTGTTTCAACTCTATTGTTAGTAGGCATTGTATTACTCGGCTGTGGAAAGTTGAGTGAGAAAGAGTTTGAAATGTGGAAAAACGAACACGTAGCACAGATTGACCAAACAACTGATGAAATAAAGATGCAAGTAACTAAACTTGAATCAAAGGTTGATCAAAACGATAAAAATACATCTGAAGCCATTTCAAAGGCAAAAGATGAAGCTATTGCTGCTTCACAACAGGGAGATGCTGATACAATTGCTGCAGCAAGTCAAAACGCTAAGGAAGAGGATGCAAAACTACGTGCAAACCTAACAAAAGACATTGAAATGCAGTCTAAGAAATCTATGGATTTTGCAAAAGCTGAAGATGCAAAAGTCCAAAAAATGGTTAGCGCGAATACCAACAGTATAAAATCACAAAGTGATGATATTGCCAAACTAAAAGCACAAGTAGCTACTATTTTGGCTGATTTAGGTGAAGTACAAGCTGAAGTCGCATCACAACCTTCACTATTAGTTACAGTAAACTTTGGTAGTGGACAGACTGGATTATCAAACAAAGCAAAACAGATGCTTGATGGTATTGTTAATCAAATCTTAGAAAATCCAGAAGCACAAGTAATTATAGTTGGGCATGCTGATGGAACTCCTGTTCTAAGAGGTAGCCATCGAAGCAATTGGGACTTGTCTCAATCAAGAGCAAATTCAGCTGCTAAGTATTTGAAAGCCAAAGGTATTGAATCAGATAGGATTAAATCAGTTGGTAAAGCACATACAGATCCGGTTGCATCACATACCACCGCCGCAGGTAGGGCTATGAATCGTCGTGTTGAAGTAATACTTAATCCTTCAGGTTCATAAAATCAGTTTTTAATCCAGATATGGTAGTAGATAAATAAGTGTCGTGAAGGATGTTCTATGTATAGAACATACTTCACGTTTTTAATACACAATTCCAATTTATTATCTTGGTTTAAATTACACTTTTGAATTAACTATTATGCGTTATCTACTTTCAGTTTTTATATCTATTTTCGTTTTCTCATCCAATTCACCTGCAGAAAATATTAACATTTTTCGTCAATCTACTAACTATTCGGATATAATTAGTAATAAGATAGTTAATTCATCACTACAATTCTCAATCTATTCGTATAAACCTTCATTGGGGGATTTGAATGATCTCTTACTTAGTATTGGTATCCCTAAAACCTCTTCAGAGTTAATGCCTTCCCTTTCAATTGTAATAAACCATTTACCACAAATTGATTCACGAATAGAGTTGGGTTATTGGAGTACAGACCTAAGTACAACATCTCCAGACCCATTGACACTAAACGCATCATTGACCCCTTTCTCATATCAGTTGATATATAGACCTGAACTTCTATATAACTACATACCAATCTATATCGGCGGTGGTATAGGTTATCTGAGAGCAAATTTCAGTGGAAACTTGATGGATACCCTTGAAGCACAAGGTATTACCTTAGCAAATAATGCTACAAATACATTTGGTTATGTGTTTATTGGTGCTGAACTGCTAAATTGGGAAGCTAATCCAGGCTCTGAAGACAAATTCGGTATGAATGCTTCAATAAATATTGAAATTAAACGTATCCTAAAAACCATTGAAACTACTACAACCCCACCCCTTAACATAGTATTAGATGGAACTGCCATTGGACTTGGCGTCAGAACGAAATTCTAATTATACTGATGGCTTTTATAAAGAATAAGTATACCGTTGCCATCCTTATCTGTATTTTATTAGGTTCTGTCATCGGTGTATATTCCGATTCTCCTATTGCCATATTATGTTTGCTCTTGATTATAGGCACTTTTGTGTTTATTGCCAAAGAACTGGCACTATGTATTCTTCTAATCTGTTTACCCTTTTCATTTAGATATATTATCCCTCAATTCCTTGAAATACAAACCCCTACCGAACCGCTTTTAGGAATGCTGTGTACAGTTTATTTTATCAAGAAAATCTTAGATTATATTCTTGGTAAGAGAGAAGAAACACGATTTCCATTTTTACTTCCACTCGGATGCTTTATTCTGGTTACCTTTTTATCTGTCATAAATACACCAGATACATTCGGTACCGTTAAGGGTTCAATCCGTGCATCAATCTATATACTGTTTTCGGTGGTAGTTTATGATATTGTTATTAGTCGTAAATCTTTAGACAGAATATCAACTGCTGCTTTTCCAAGTGGGGCGATAGCAGTTATTTGGACAGTTATTATACTAATCTATAATATAGATGAATGGCAATGGACAAGTTCATATCAGAATTCACCTTTTACAAATTACTCTGTATACGGTTCGTTCACAGCCATATTCTTTTTAATATGTCTTAGCCGTCTAATGTTTGATAATGGTGAATATGATCGTGTATTATGGTCTGGGATGATTATATGTTTTGGTGTGGGATTGATTATGTGTTTTTCACGTGGTGTATGGTTATCTGTATTTGTTGCCATCGGTTTTATGCTATTACAATTGGGTAAGGGTGTAACACATAGAAAGGTATTGTTTATTGGAATTGCTTGCCTTGTCATCTTAGTTACATTTAGCTTTCCTGGTGTCTATAACAGTGTTATTGAAAGAATTTCTACGACTGTTGATATAAACTACGCTTCAAATAAAGCAAGACTCTTGAGATGGGGACAAGCGATAAATATGTTTATCCAAAATCCTATTTTAGGCAAAGGATATGGGGCATTTGCTATGCTTTACGAGGAGGATATTGCTCTTGTTGGTACATACACTGCACAATACCAATTAGGGGCACATAGTGAATATTTACAAGTAATGGCAGAATTAGGGATTATTGGATTAGGTGTTTGGATTTGGCTTAACTTATCATTTCTTATCTTTGGATTCAAAGCACTAAAACGAATTGATAATGGATTTTATAGATCAGTTATTATTGGACTGATGGCATCAGAAATATCCTTAATGACACACTTTGTTGTAAATAATTTACTAAATGGTGATGCAATAGGTGTACCGTTTTGGGGAATTTACGGACTATTGCCTGCTGTAGTACAATTAGCAGAAAATAGGTCAGAAAACATCACACAAGAAAACCTGATTAGGGTATAATCAAATTAGTTGATATCAAATATTAATTAAAATCGAGGAATGTATGAATATAATCCATATAATATCAGATACTTTTCGTAGAGATAATTTAGAAATATATGGTGGAAAAGGTTACTGCCCTGCACTTAATGCATTCGCAGAAAAATGTGTTGTTTTTGATAAGGCATACGTCTGTAGTTATCCTACTGTTCCAATTCGTGGAGACCTTGTTACAGGGGAAGTGGGTATTTGTAGACGCGGATGGGAACCTCTTCAAAGGAATGTTCCTGTAATAGCAAATTCGCTTACGAAAAAAGACGTTATCAGTATGATGATTGCGGATACACCGCACCATCTAAATAACGGCTTCTTCTACAATCGGGGGTTTACAGGATGGAATTGGATACGAGGACAAGAAAGCGATCAATTAGAAACTCACCCATTCGACTATAATACTGATTTAGTCCGACGATATAGAGAGCACACAAGACCTCATCCAGAAAAATTACCAGCTGGAATCTATAATCATCTTAAGAATTCTGATTCCCGATTAAATGAGGGTGATACATTCGTAGCACAGACTATGCAGACAGCATGTGATTGGCTTGAAAAGAATTATAAACAAGAAAATTTCTATTTAATGGTTGATACATTCGACCCACACGAACCATGGGATGTTCCAGATTGGTATATACGCCGTTTTGATCCAGAGGATTATGATGGTCCTGAACCGATTTATCCAACTTACGGTCCGAATAATATGGATGAGCGTACTACACAACGACTCAACAGTTTATATAGAGCTGAAGCCTCACTTGTAGACAATTGGATAGGTCAACTATTAAGTAAAATAGACTATATGGGGTTATTGGAAACTACAATGGTCGTTTTCATGGCAGACCACGGTTTTCTGTTAGGGGAACATGGACTGATTGCAAAGAATCTGGGTATGTATGAAGAAATAGTCCATATACCACTGTTAATATACCATCCTGAAGCAATTCCACGACGTACTGATGCTTTAGCAAGTATTATTGATATACCAGCGACTGTTATAGATGTTTTTGATGCTGAACGTGGAAATAATGTTGAAGGCATGAGTCTATTGCCAGTAGTATTGGGAGAATCTGATACTTGTAGAGATTATGCTATTACTCATGGGGCATGGGGTGGAGGATGGAGTCCGGATGGTGGAAGTGCACACGGAAGTGTGACAGATGGAACTTGGTCGTTGCTTTTAGAAAATCAAGGTCCACCAAAGGAGTTATTCCATCTACCTTCAGATCCTGAGCAGTTAAATAATCGATTTGAATCCGATACGGTTGAGGCACGGAGACTATATCAAGCCTTTTTGGATTTTTTAACTGAACATGGCGGTCCAGAGGCTATGGTAGAACAATTTCAAAGTAGATGGGAAGAGCAAAATTAAATATTATACCTAATATTAGAATCTTTCAACACGAACACCAGAATAAAGTGTGTGTAAAGTTTTTTTGCACTTTACAACAGTGTTTTTTATACCTACTATAGTTTGGGAAATTTCAGAGAGGATACAACCAAAGTTCAAAGTGTTATGGCATTTCGACATTTAACCCGAGAATCTAATTCCAAAAATGATTTTTGGATAATATAAAGCGTAGTCCGGACATGTCTAAATGACATCCATACCCGGGAATGTCCAACGGCATTCATACCGTTGATTCCTGATTCCTGATTCCTGATTCCTGATTCTGATTCGAGGGCGTAATCCTGTATCATCCGCGATTCAAAAAAGAAAACCATCCCTATCCAAAGTCTTCTTCTCCGTTTAATCCGGGATTCTGACATAAAGAGCACTAGCAGTCGACTATCAGCGTTTCAGACAACATACATAATACATAAAAATAAATTGAAGAAAATAAATGACAAAGCAACTAATACCATATAGAAAATATATGTTACAATAACATATGGAGAAATATTATAATCCATAGTACTAAAATAAACTATAGTTTGGACAGTTTTTAAAGTTCTCAGATTGGTCCTGATTAATAGGGCTGTTTAGATCATTTTAATCCTTATGATTCAATTTTCGCCCCTCTGGGGTTATTGTTTTGGACTATTACGTTTTCTACACACCTTCCTCCCCACTGGGGCTGGTTTTATTTGTATATGACAAATTTTCTACAAGTTAATTCCGTAAACTATATTATGCAAGACTTACGCAATTTGTATAAGAAATGAGAGATCTTCCATATGTGGAAATACATAAGTCCTGACAATAAAACTACGATAGATGATATTACTAACTCAATATCAGACATGGGAGAATTGACATATAGAAAGTTGACCTAAATTATAAATTTTCAGAGTATTCAGAGTAAATCAGAGAATACATCAATATTAAATACAGCCGTTCTGCCTTACTATAACTAACTTTAGAGCAATAATTAGATATTATACATCAATACTTACTCTGAAATTTCAGAGTAAGTCAGAAATTATTTCAAGCAATATAACTGTCACAATAATCTATTATTCAGGTCTTACGCAATTGTTCAAAGAAGGAGAAATATTTTATAAAAACCGATATTTCAGTATTTCTTACCTATTAACACCCTAAACCCTCTTTAGGGGGACTTTAAGTGGAAATGCGTAAGTCCTGTTATGGACAATTTCTGTGAAATGCTTCACCTATTTTGAAATTGTTTTGGTTTTTCTCCTCGTTTCTCAAACCAATCCAGCTCTGAGAAAAATAAGCACGGATAGACAAAAGAATAAGCCCCGGGTATGTCCTAAGGCATTCATTCCGTTGATTTCTGATTCGAGGGGCGAAAGGTGTCTCCTTAAACTGTCCAAACTATAATAAAATTAAGTGGATTATAATATAATCCAATAATCTAATATTTCAGGAGTGAATCTGCCGATAAATAGTATGTTATGAGAATAATAATAGTAAAACAGAATAATCACTCATCAAGGAAAACTACAAATTGTAACTTTTTTCAAATTTTAGAATTAGAGGTTTAATTCGTTTCAAACCCAGACAGAGACTAATAGGAAAGGCAATGAAATGACAAGAACCAATCCTACACTTTGTAGGAAAAGTGTAACATTTTCTCACACATCTAATAAAATGTACTTAATTGGAAAAACACTATTTTTTACCAAAAACTTTACATACCCCAGAATATATAAAAAGGTTGATGAACTATTGGTTCACCAACCTTTTTATAATTAGTTGCACGGTCTTCAGAATCTATTCACCTGATGAATCAGATTCAATTGGAATTTCTCTGGGTTTTACCTCTTCTGGCTTTGGTATTGATAAGGTTAATACACCATCTCTGTATTGAGCAGTTATGCTATCGGGTACAATCTTAGGAGGTAGAGAGAAACTTCTTTCAAAACTACCATAACTATTCTCTGTCTGACGATAAAACTTAGATTCATCGTAATCTTCTTGAGGTTTCTCACCTGATATAGTCAATAGATTGTCTTTTACTGAAATACTGACGTCGTCTCTTGCTACACCGGGTAATTCGGCACGTACCATATACCCATCCTCTGTTTCAGTGAAATCTACAGAGGGTTTCCAGTTAGATGTTGTAGGTTTAGTATAGATATTGTATGGTCTGAAGTATGAATTGTAATACTTGAATGGTGATAATCTTGGTTTGCGAATTGTAATATAAGTCATTTTCCTACTCCTTGTTATGTTGTTAGGAAATACTTGACATACCTGAAAATCAACACAACGAGGTATGTCAAGTATTAGGATTATTATGAAGCAACCTCTATCGGTATTTCAGTAGGTCTGGTTTCTTCGGTTTTTGGGATATCAAGTGTCAAGATTCCATCTTTAAAAGCTGCCTTAATTTTCGTTGAATTGACTTGTCGAGGCAGTGTAAAACTTCTTTGGAAAGTTCCATATCGTCTTTCAATACGATGTATGTTTCTATCATCAGATTTATCTACTTGATGTTTCTCGCCTTTAATTGTCAGTAAGTTATCTGTTACAGATACATTTACATCTTTTTCATGTACTCCAGGAAGTTCAGCATGGATTTCATAACTATTTTCAGTTTCAGATATATCTACAGACGGCACCCATGAAGAACTTTCTGTATTAGTATCGGCTTCATTTGAACCAAGTAAGTCACCAAAAACCCTTCCCATCTCATTATGTAAGTTGAATAGATTCCCGATTGGTCTGCGTGTCGTTAATAAAGTCATTTTTTTCTCCTATATATTTGCTTGTTTTTACTTTGTAAATACTTGAACTATGAAATAAATTCATAGAACTGACTTGTAATCTATAAAGCAATATCAATGCCAATTATGAAAATCATTGAAAGAAATGACTCAGAATTATAATTAACCTAATGCGTAGAAAAGCTGTAATCCCTTGTGAATACTAAGCATAGAAAAGATAAAATTCATCCATTTATAATATGAACTAACTCTGTATTACCAGTTAAATGGATATAATTCTTAGGTTCAAATACCAGAAGCTTGAAAAAGACAAAATGACAGATATGTGTCATTTTGGACTATTAAATATGTCAAAAATGCATTTGAAATAATATTAACATAAAGTGTGGGCTTGAATAATTGGATAGATTTCAAAATGTCAATAGGTTGATGGATATTAGTATTGTATCTTGACGATTACTATATTAATTAACGAATTAATATAGTAATCTATTGTATTGGGTTACAATAGAAACTAAGATAGGGGAGAATGAGTATGAAAGCGAGTTATTTAATATCTGTAAGTTGGGAACGGATACCTGCAGCAACAGTATGTAATGCTACAAGATTTTCATCTAAATAAGGTATAATTAAATCAGCATATTGTTTACAGGGTTCAGTGTATATAGGAAAATTCGGAAGCACATCTTTTCGATACCAATTAATTGCACCTTCAAGATTAGCACTACGTGTCCCGACATCCCTTTGCATCCTTCTGAGTACACGTTCATGTGCATCAACATCTAAAAATATTTTCATGTCAATTAATTCCCGAAGGTCTTGATTCCAAAATATGAGATGTCCTTCAACTATCACTACCTGACTTGGTGTGACAGTCTTTTCTTCATCTCCACGCTGAGCACCACGTGTGCCAGGAGTAGGTGTTTGTATTGGGAGATTAGATCGTAATTTCTTAATATCTCCAATCAATACATCCCATAGTACGACATCTGGATGGTTAGCAGTAATTACCTTTTCCCGTTCTTCAGGTGAATATTCTGACCAATCTCGAAAATATGAATCTTGATGTAAGGTGATAGGTGTAAGGTCAGTTAGTTGGTCAGACAGAGCATTTGCAAAAGTTGTCTTACCAGATGCGGACCCTCCCATAATACCAATTATAATAGGTTTTTTCTCATCAGAATATGCCATAATCCACTCATTTCATTTCTATAGGAATATATCAATACATCAATAGAGTATCATATCATTAAACACATGTCAATCAGTGAATATTTGACATTCATCTTCAGAATATGTTATTCTAATCTTAGAGAATTTATGTAACATTAATCATTAAATGAAATTAATAATTATATAGAATATGGAGATTCGTTATGTTTTGGCAAAGAATAGAATCACAATACAAAGTAGCCGCAGCACATCAGTATTTACTACATTTTAATGTAAATGATTTGCTTTATGATGAACATTTCGGATATATCCCAGCAGTTGATTATCTAATGGAACAATTAAATCTTCTGGGGTGCAGATTAATAATCGGCTATAATGCCACTAAAGGCTTTATGATACCGAGAGTAGGTCAATGGGTAGCTACACAGAAGATATTAGGACTAATTCCCAAAGATCAAGAGGTACCAGAAGAAACAAATGAACGGAAAAGAATCAACTCGAGACTTTCTTATAATAAACTCCATGAAGATCCATTCTATAAAAGTGATCCAATGCCTACTAAAGAATTAGCCAACAAAATGCATGACCTTTTAAAACAAGAACGTGCCAGAATTGGTTTAGTTGTAACGAATCTTGAACAAATTGCACCTAACGATCCCTCAATGGAATCTACATCAAAAGAGAACACATTATACTTCTATCATCAACTTCAGAATTGGGCATCGGATTTGGAAATTCGGAGAAAACGACATATAGTATTACTACTAACACAGAACACATACGATATACATCCACATTTCCTTGTTAATCAAGAAATTCCTATAGTTGAAATACCATTTCCAGACTACGATGACAGATTAAGATTTATTAATCATCTAAGTAACATTCCACAGGAAATTGCACACCAAGATTCACCAGATCAAAAGGTTGAAGTAAAGTTAGATCTTGGTAATGAGCGTGAAAAGCAGACTTTAGCACGAGAGACAGCAGGTTTAAACCTATTTGGTATACATGATCTGGTAAGGCACGCTGCATCATTAAAACAGAAAGTTCAAGGCCAATTACTCAATAATTATCGGCGCGAAAGTGTCAAGACATTCAGTCATGGTATTATTGAAGTCAGTGAACCACTCACACAGCCAAACCAGCATTGGTCTCCACATGTTACAAGGGTTATCCAAGATATAATACAAGGTTTAAAAGATAATGATATGCGTCGTGTACCTCGTGGAATGCTTCTGATGGGACCAACTGGTAATGGAAATATATTTGCTGCACGAATGTTAGCTGGACAAACAAACATGGCGTTTGTTAAATTACGTTATGCAGGACAAATTAGTGAGGTATCTATCAGTATAAATGACAATGGTTCCACCTATGAAAGGAATCTGAATTCTGCCATTAGTTTCATTAGAGGTTTAGCTCCTGTAGTTGTTTTTATGGAAGAAATCGAACAAGCATCTCCGCATTCAGGAATAAAACAGAATAATTCTGAATCAACCATACCTGCAATTCTGTTGAATGCAATTAACGATGCTTCACTACATGGAAAAGTGATATGGATCGGTACCTCAAGTCGTCCTGACCTAATACCTCCAATTTTCAGAAATTCAGAAATATTTAGTCAAAAAATGGTCTTATTACCCCCAATCAGACAAAGTCGGGCAGGTATACTACAATTTTTCTGTAGACTCCATTCCCAGAAAGAAATGAATTTCCAAGAAATTGCAAGTCATGTAAAACTAAGAGGTGTTTCAGTAAACGATCTAAACCAGATTGCACAACGTAGTCATAATCTCGCGAAACGTAAGAATAAAGATTCTTTTGATGAAGAAGATTTACGGGAAGTGATTGATGATTTTATGCCTAATTATTCTCATGAAATGCGTATGTTTATGTCATTACTTGCCCTACAGGAAGCAACTTCTCGCTCAATGATACCAGATAGACTTCCCCCACCTTATGAAGAGTTTATTGAGGAAGGACAGATTAATAAGACAAAAATAAACGTTCGTATTATGGAACTTAGTAAGGAATTAGGCTTGAGTGCATGATGAATTTGCGTAGAAAGAATATACCGTATTGAATGAAGAATTCCTCAACTGGGAACTCAAGAAGAATATATTTTCAAGTTTAAAACAAAATGCTCCTATTGAATTTCAATAGGAGCAAATAATTAACTCGCATTCTTAAATAGAATAAATAAAACTATTTAGACGAATAATAATGAATGATTACTCTTCCTCATAGCGAGTTTCAGGGCGTCGTCCGCGTGGACGTGCGGGATTTACTTTCAATGGACGTCCCATAACTTCTTGGCCGTCTAAAGCTTCAATCGCGCGTTCACCATCTTCTTGATTTTCCATTTCAACGAACCCATACCCTTTAGAACGACCATCATAACGATCACGAATAATTGTCACTTGGGTAAGTGGACCGTGTGGTTCGAAAAGTTCTTCCAAGTCAGTTTCTGTGGCTGCATAAGGCACATTGCCAACGTAGATGTTCATCTCGTTTCTCCTTTTGTAATTGAATAAACGGGAATGTGAGAAAACTGAGTACTGTCAGCATGTTTTATGGCAGGTATCTGATAGTATGTAAAGATTGCTAAAAATGAACTCCGGATTCTCATCAATCTTTCGGATCACAACACACTAAAAACAGTTGTGTTCCTAACGGAATACTCTCAAAATACTACGCTTAACTTGGTAAGCAGACACCATCACATTTCCCAAACGCTATAATTGTACAATAAAATAATAGAATTGTCAAATTTCGTTTTACTATGTGAATTACTTGGCATCCATCCAGTTATCAGCGATACCTGTTTCAGTTCGTAAAGGGACACGAAGGGATAATGCCTTTTCCATTTCTTCAGCAACAATTCCTGCATGCAATTCGACTAACTCGTTTGGGGATTCAAGAACAAGCTCATCATGAATCTGTAGTAGTAATTTCATTGGTAGCTTATCTCTATCAATCCTATGTTGTACTTTCACCATTGCTGCTTTGATTAGATCGGCAGCACTTCCTTGGATTACAGTATTAACTGCTAATCGTTCACCAAGACTTTTACGGGTTTGAGAGGTTTCAAATATCTCTGGAATCGCACGACGACGGCCAGTTAATGTTGAAACATACCCATGTTCTAATGCATGTTGTATGCAATTTTGGAAAAATATATTAATACCAGGATACCTTTCTTTATAATTCCCAATTAGCTCCCTTGCTTCGTCAACATTCATCCCTTGTATACGTCTTGCCAATCCGGATGGTGAAACACCATATATGATACCAAAATTCACAATTTTAGCCTTATCTCTAAGATCTCGTGTTACCTCTTCAGTCGGTATTTTAAAAACCTCTGAAGCAACAGAGGTATGAATATCCATATCCTGAGTAAAGATCTCAATTAGTTTGGCATCTTCACTGAAATGAGCAAGAACACGTAACTCAATTTGGGAATAATCTGCACAAATCAATTTATAACCTTCAGGTGATTGGAATGCCCGTCTAACTTTTCTGCCAATTTCAGTTCTAACAGGTATGTTTTGTAAATTTGGACTATCCGATTGAAGCCTTCCTGTAGCAGTAGTCAGCTGATAAAGGTGTGTATGGATTCTCTTGGTCTTCTCATTGATTGATCCTCGGAGTTGACCGAGATATGTACTCTGTAAATTTCTACATTGACGAAATTCAAGTATAAGACGTGGCACACTGGTTTTAGGATCATTAATATTCTCCTGTGCAGCTAATGCTTCAAGTACATTAGCGTCAGTTGAATACTTACCAGTTTTTGTCTTTCTAACAGGTTTAAACCCGATATCATCAAATAATATTTCTGCCAACCTACTTGGTGACCCAATATTAAAAGGATAACCAACTAAATCGTAAATCTCTTTTTCCGTTTTCTCTACAATTTCTGCTACAACTTTGCTTTGTTTCTTTAATTCTTCTCCATCACACACGATACCATTAAATTCCATCAATGCAAGAATTGGAGCGAGGGGTGACTCAATATCTCTTATGAGTTCATCTGTTTGAGTTTCTTCAAGTTTCGGTTTAAAGTAATTATACAATTGAAGTACAATATCAGTGTCTTCACAAGCATATTTTGTTACTAAATCAATCGGTATTTTATCAATGGTAATAGAGTCATTCTCATCCCCAATTAAATCGGATAAAGGAATCATCCTATGGCTCAAATGAAGTAGTGCGAGATTATCCAAATTATGGGATGGTTGTCTCGGATCAGCAAGTTGACTTGCTAACATAGTGTCGAAGGTAACCCCTTGTAACTGGACACCATGACGTATAAAGATACTGGCATCATATTTCAAATTGTGGCCACATTTGTGTAAATTAGGATCTTCTAAAATCGGTTTAAGATTGGAGATAACTGTTTCTTCATTTAGGTGCAATTCAGGGTTTGGTGAGCGAATGGGTACATACACACCTTGTTGTAGATCCCATGAAAAACTAATTCCACATAATGAAGCAGTCCTATCTAACCCGTTGGTTTCTGTATCTACAGCGACTACCTTCTGAGATGAAAGAGTTTCTACCAAAGATGCTAATTGTTCCTCAGTAGTGATTGCAGAATAGTCTCCTGTTTCTGCAGTTGTAAAATTACCTTTTTCCAAAATGGCATCTTTCTCCAATTCCATAGCTTCCAGACGTTCTCTTCTGGTAGTCTTGACTTCTGTCATTACATTGTCACCAATCTGAGTGCCATTAGCAAGATCTTCAATTGGAGCCATAAAACGCTTCATATCAAGCTGTTCCATCAATGGTCTGACAACACTAAGGTTAGGAGGAGTGACACGAGCATCTTCAATTGTGAAATCAAGATCAGTATCACGTCTCAAGGTTACCAATTCTTGAGATAATGAGATATATTCCTGTGCTTTTTCTAAATTCTCACGACGTTTACCCTTGATCTGATCTATATTCTCATAGACTCCAGCAATAGAACCAAATTCTTGAATCAATTTTGCACCAGTTTTTAATCCTACCCCCTCAACACCTGGAACATTATCAGAAGAATCACCCATCAATGCGAGTAGGTCAATTACTTGGTCAGGAGTAATACCTTTGTTTTCCATGAGAACATCAGTGTCAATAATCTTATCATTATGAATATCAAACATTGTTACTCTATCAGATAATAATTGTTCAAGGTCTTTATCCTTTGAAACAATACGTACTTGAACATCTTGGGTATCTGGTGAATCAATTACATATTGAGTAACAGAAGCAATAATATCATCCGCTTCAAGTTCAGGTTTTCCGAGTACTGGTATATCAAACGCTTCAAGTAACTCTTGTATCCTTGGAATTTGTGTAACTAATTCATCTGGTGGAGTACGTCGATGTCCTTTATATTCTTCATACATTTCATTTCTGAAAGTATCTCCTGGGGTATCAATAGCAGCAAGAATATATTCTGCTTTATAATCACAAAACAGTTTCATTAGTGTACTTGTGAACCCATATATTGCATTTGTAGGTTCACCAGTAACCGAACTGACCAATCGATTTTGTATTGCGTAAAAAGAACGGAATATCTCTGCCATTGTATCAAGAATATAGAAAGTCCTTATTTTTTCGTTATTCATATTGTCTTCCTTAAATATAGTACATTTTATAAATGGATTAGGAATTTGGATAATGCCATTTTCTAAGAGAATCTGAAGCAGATAAGCCTGCTTCTTGTCCAAGAGCAAATGCCGTTGCTATAAGGTTTCTTTCACCAGAGATAATATCTCCTGCAGCATATAATCCTGGTATTGGATTACCTTCACTATCTAACATTTGCATATCTTCATTTGCAATTATCAATCCTTCATCATCTTTTTGGTAATCCCATCCACTGAGAAACTTTGTATTTGGAATTAAACCTTCATCCACTAAGAATCCGTGGAAAAACAGCTCAGTACCATCCATCATTTCAAATCCGAGTAAATCAGTTTTTTCTCCAATGTGGCGTTTAATCCCTGTTTCAATTATGTCTATGTTTCTCTCTTCCAACTGATTCAGAATATGAGGTGACATTCCGTGTGGACGTCCATTTGTTAGTATTGTAATCTCTTCAGTAAAATCTTGTGCACCAATCGCTGCTTCATAGATATAGTCGCCAACACCCAGTAGAGCAAGGTGTTCATTCACATGCAAATGCCCATCACATCGTATACAAACATGCCAACCTTTACGGTTACCAGCGTATCTGAACACTGTTGCATACTGTTTATATAATCTATTTTCATCAGGTTGAAACTCAATATCTGGCCATTTATCATCAAATCCTGAGGCAACAACAACAGTCCGTGATGTAAATTGTTCTAACTGAATAGAATTATCTTTTTTCAAAGTAGATGTTGATGCTTCTAACACAAAAACATCATCCTTTTTAGTCAACTTGGTTACAAGACCGTCTTTGATGTCGATTCCTGCTTTACGCTGTTCATCACCAAGCTTAAATTCAACGACTGGACGACTTTCCATCCATTTCATCAACTCTTTAGCAAAGTTAGGTCCAATAATTCCAGGGAAAACTGGGGCATCCTCTATTTCAACAGATTTTGACCAGTAAGCTCTACCACGACTAAAACTAACTTTACCTGAGTGTAATACCAAAACATGTCGCATCTGATGACTTGCTGAAACTGCAGCTTGTGTCCCTGCGGGACCAGCACCAATAACAATTACATCGTAAATAGTATCTAACATAAAAATACTCACTTCACTCAGTATCTACGTATAAACACGAAAAAATATCTATATATGGTTACACTTTTATTTAAATCCCATACTTTTTCCATTTATCATTTACAAGCTCAATAATTTCGTCAGACATCTGTATTTCTGGTGGCCATTCTCGATTGTATCCTTCTTCCTCCCATTTTGTTGTTGCATCAATCCCCATTTTTGAACCAGCTCCAAGTAAAGGCGCAGCATGATCCAATACATCCACCGGACCTTCAATGATTGTTACATCTCGTTTTGGGTCAACATTACTTCCAACATAGAACAGCACCTCTTCAACATTTTGCACATCTACATCCTTGTCAACAACTATAATAATCTTACTAAACATCAGTTGCCCCAACCCCCAAAAACTGTGCATTATCTTTTTTGCCTGAAAAGGGTATCGTTTATCAATTGATATTAGGGCAAAGTTATGAAATACACCAAATAATGGAAGGTTCATATCAACCAATTCAGGAAGTTGCGTTTTAATCAATGGCATAAAGATACGTTCAGTTGCTTTCCCCATATAACAGTCTTCCATAGGAGGCTTACCAACAATAATAGTCTGATAAATAGGATCTTTACGATGGGTGATTGCAGTTATCCTAAATACCGGGTATTCATCTGGCAGAGAATAGAATCCTGTATGATCACCAAATGGACCTTCAATGCATGTCTCGTCTGGTTCAATAAAACCTTCAATAATAATGTCTGCTTCGGCTGGTACCATCATATCAATTGTCTTAGCTGGAACCATTTCTACATTTGCTTTTCGTAAGAAACCTGCAAATAACAACTCATCAATACCTGATGGTAAAGGAGCAGTTCCAATGTATGACATAATTGGATCACCACCGATTGCAATTGCAACTGGCATTTGTTCCCCTGCTTGTTTATATTCTCGATGATGCGCAGCTCCATCATGGTGAATTTGCCAATGCATAGCTAAAGCATGTGGATTGAGCTTTTGTAGTCTATATGTACCAACGTTTCTCTGACCTGAATTTAAACTATGGGTGAAAACTTGAGGTAAAGTGATATACTTATCAGCATCCATCGGCCAACATTTTATAAGTGGCAACCTGTCTAAAGAGGCATCTTCACCTGTTAAAACAACATCCTGAGAGGGACCACGTTTAACGTTTTTTGGTGGAAAATTAGTAAATTGGGAGAGTATTCTCAGCATTTTTACTTTATCTAAGAGTGATTCAGGGGGACCAATTTTAATCAAACCCTCAATCTCGTAGGCAATACGAGATAAATCATCAACACCAAGTGCCATTGCCATACGCGTATACGAACCGTATGTATTTATTAACAATGACATATCACTACCTTCAACATTCTCAAACAGTAATGCAGGTCCCTCTGATTTACTTATGCGATCAGTAATTTCGGTTATCTCAAGATCTGGAGATACCTCGGTTTTTATCCGCTTTAATTCTCCTGCTCGATCCAGTGCTTTAACGAAATCCCTTAGACTGTCGTATGCCATTTAGTCTCTCCTTCATAAAATTTTGTGAATGTGATTCAATTACAGATTATTTCTTTAATATCTGGTTTAACCCTTCTTGATAAATTGGGTTATTTGGTTCAAGTTCAATAGCTTTTTTGATAGATTTTTCTGCAATCTCCCACTCACCAAGTTTGAAAGATATTATTGCACGAGTATTATATAAACTGGCAATAGAGGAATCTAATTCAATTGCATGGTTAGCATAGGATAATGCTTCTTTTAACATTTGATTCTTGATCTGATTATTTTTGTCAGCAAGTTTGGTTGTTAGTTGAGCCAACGCATTATATGATTGTGCTGTGTCAGCGTTGATATATGCCAGCTTAGCATTATCAGGATCATACAATTTTTCATTTAATTCTCCAAGAATCAAATACATCCCAGATAAGAAACCAGGTTTAATATCTGATTTAAATGGGTCTTTCGTATTCCTTCCCTGATCATGTTTATATATTTCAATTGCTTTACTTATTGAAGATAATGCATTCTGATATTTTTCTTCATTAGCATAAGCTAATCCTATATTATAATGTATCTCAGAATCGTCAGGATTTATTTGAATTGATGCTTGAAATGCAGAAATTGCATCTAAATACGATTTTTGAGATATAAGAATTAATCCTATCTTCTTATACGATTCAAATTCTAATGATAAATTACGATTTTCAGCATTTTTAACACTAATGGAAATTGCTTGACGATAATGATTCAATGCCAATTCATACTTCTTTTGCTTAAGATATAGTAGTGCAATTGAAGCATACGCATTAGCGAATTCTGGATTTAATGCTATCGCTTTCTGTTGTGATTTAATTGCTTCAGGAAACCTATTTAACATCATATATGCAATACCTATACCATTATATGCTTCCACTACTTTGGAATTAAATCCAATTGCCTTCTCATATTCAACTACTGCCCTTTCATAATCATAGATATTAAGGTAATACCTTGCTATATTTGCCTGTATTTTGGCTTTCTCAATTCGATTATTACTACGTTGAAGCGCCCCTTTTAATTTGTTTAGTGGTTCAATTATTGCCTTCCGTTCTTGAAATAATTGCATTTTTTCTATTGCTACATCTCTATTCCCAATTCGTAGATATACCTGTGATAAATTATATAGAGATTGAATTAGCTCAGAATCTTCTATGTACGCCTTTTCATAAGCAGCAATTGAATCATTATAACGATTTTCCTTAGCATATAGTAGACCTAACTGATAGTAGGCTTCTGCAAATGATGGTTGTAAAGAAATAACCTTTTCTTGAAATTCTATTGCCATGGAAGTATTTCCAAGCTTACTATATATGTTTCCTAACTGGTGCAAAATCATTATATCCTGTGGTTCAATTCCGTATGCTATAGTATAGACTTTTAATGCATCATCGTACCGATGTAACTGGAATAATGCTGCTCCATAAGCGGCATGAATATGAGCACGATTAGGATTATATAAAATTGCTTTCTTGTAGAAAACTATCGCATCTTCATATTTTTCGAGACCTGCATACGATAAACCTAAACCGTAATTTGCTTGAATGATAGTTGCAACATCTTGTTGTTGATTATAGGAATTAATTATCTCTTGGTATTCTATCGAAGCGGATCTATAATTCTCAATCTTTAGATATAATTGTGCTAATTCTAACCTAATTTCTACATTCTTCGGATTAATTGAAAGTTGGTTCTGTAGTAATTCTATTTTATCAATAGTTTCTGGAATCTTTGCTTCTTGACTCCATCCAAGAGATGTAATCGCAATTAGGTATAAACTTAGTGCTACAGAGATATTTACTACCATATTGATTTTCATAACATTTAAATTAAACATGGCAAATACATTAACATATAGATGAAGGGAGACGTTTAATATTTTAAAACGTCTCCCTTCATTAACTGAAACCTAATATTGATATGCTTTGAGAGTGGATCTAATGACGACCTTTGATATTGCCCCAAGTTGTAGTTGCTTTATCCTGTGGTTCAACCGGAACACCGTGTCCTTCAATGTCATCCCCAGAAACTTTAAAATCATCAAAACTTGCTGCAGTCTGCCATCCCCATACACCGGCTTGTCCAGCGCTATATACACTATCTTTCAATTCGCCTTGGAATTCACCATCAATAGTAAGACTAAACGTATCACCATCAACGGTAACTTTCATTTCAAACCATTTACCATTTTCAATCTTGATGTTTTTTCCTGCGAGTTCACCAACCTTATCCCGTGCAGTCCAACCACCGGTTTTATGACGCCAGAATTCAGTCTTGTTGTTAGGAACATTCAGATAATAGACAAGATATTCCATTTCACTCTTTGCCCGAACTACTATACCTGCCCAGTTACCTTCATCAAGACGTACTTTTGATTCAACTGTATAATTCTTCCAGCCAGTATCTCCAACGAGTGAATGCTCAGCCTGTGCACCAAGTGTAAGTTGATATGCACCATCATTTAATCCCCACGTTCCATTAGAAACTTCCCAACTATCTGCATGTGAGTCAAACGTCCAGAGTTGATCACCTGCAAAACTAACTGTAGTACTGAATGCAATCAATAATACGGTTATTAAAATTGAAGATTTTAATTTCATGAATTCTCCTATTTCAAGTTTTAGCAAACTATAATACATGTAAAATTTATTATTTATAACGATTGTTTCAAACTACCCCATGTAGTTGTCAGCTTACTTTTTGGATTTACATCTAATGTATCAACAATATTCTTCCCCGTTACTGTAAAATCGTCAAAACTAACTCCTGTTTCCCAACCCCATACTCCGACTTGACCGTTACCGTAATCACCATTACTATCTTCACTCTGCATCTCATCATTAATATAATATGTGAAGGTATCACCTTGGACTTCAATCTTCATATCCAACCATTTCCCATTTTCTATTTTTACACCACCAACGGCTGGAATTTGTTTAAGGTTTTGTCTTGAATCCCAGTTCGGTTTATTGTGCTTCCAAAGTTCAGTCTTATTATTTGGTACATTTAGATAGTAAACATAATATTCATGCTCGCTCTGTGCACGAAAAACAAGACCACCCCAATTTCCTTCATCAAGTCGTACCTTCGCCTCTATAGTATAGTTATCCCAATCTTCCTCGCCAACGAGTGAATGTTCCGCTTTTCCACCTTTTTTTAACTCATAAATACCATCAGTAACGGACCAATTCCCATTTGCAGCTTTCCAACCCTCAGCATCTTTATTAAAATCCCAAAGTTGGGTACCTGCAAATGAATGTAGTGTAATCAATGTAAAGGCAAAAATTAATACACTTAAAAAACCTATTCTCCTATTCATAATATTATCTGTAATCATATGGATCAACTCCTTAATACTTAAATACTTATCTATCCTTCTTGTATAAAAGATAGTCTATTTGACTTAATAGAATATGCTTAACGTAATAAAATGTCAACTATTAAAGTAATGTTGTATTCAAACCTTAAAATTTGAATTTTCTAAGTTAGATAGTCTACATGTTTGTTTAATTTTTTGCTGGGTTAATAGTAAGAATTTTTGGATGCTCACGTTGGCGTGTAACGCATTTTTAAAATGATTCTGATATAATATACTGGGAAATTCGTTAAAACGCAAATTCTATATTTGCCCTTACCAGTGCTGAATTGAACATATAAACCTATTCTCCGAATGCAGTTTCAAAACGTTGACGGAGTATATCAGGACTGGTATGCATATAAATAAGAGTAGCATCCAAACTTGAATGTCCTAAGGCAATCCGAACAGATTCTAAATCATTCGTTGCTCGGTATAGTTCAGTACCAAAAGTGTGACGCAAGTCGTGTGGAGTAAATCTAAGTCCTAACATATTTGATGCTGCTTCCATTATCCGTTGAAAATCTCTGGGTGCTAACCGATTTCTTGTTCGTAATGTGCAAAATAATGGACTTTCTATTCCATCTTCTTCTCCACGTTCCATTTTCCAGTTAATAAAATCTCTAAATGCATCTCTAACTTCATTGACGAGTGGAATTCTTCTTGATACTTTATTCTTTGCAATAGCAGCGCGTACTTCTAAGGTTGTAACAATATTTCCAAATTTAACAATATCTCCAATATTCATTCCACATGCTTCTGAATTTCTTAGACCCGTTCTCAGACAGAAATGAACTAACATTCTATCTCGTTCTCTATTTTTTAATGTATCCAATAATACTTGCTGTTGTAATTCATCTAGAACTCGGGGTTGTAATATTTTTCTTCTTTTCGTTTTTTCCATTTAATGTCTCCACCAGAATTTGACATCTTCGATTCTATCATGCATGATTAAAGTGGTCAATATTTTAATGACGCTTTGCACGTACAATACGTCATTAAATGCTGGTATAGTTACACTTTATATCTTGTTATCTCATTTCTCTCTTTCAAAATTATTAATTTGAGAACCATCTATTTTTGAGAACCATCTATTTTTGAGAACCATCTATTTTTGAGAACCATCTATTTTTGAGAACCATCTA
>JAGFCA010000191.1 GCA_022394755.1 Candidatus Poribacteria bacterium | reverse complement strand
AAATCTACGGTGAAATATCTGTTCCAGTTAATAGCATACAATATATACATTTTGGGGAAAAAGCAAAGTCGTTTAAGTCTGTGTTTGCGAATTGGGTTGTCCGATCAGCTCAAGAACCAGAATACGGTTCCGACCAGTAACATGCCCATATTATACCATTCTAAAATTAACATGAGTTCGGTGCAAGAGATATGAAGTGTTAATACCCAGCCTCTGTTCTTATAACAACTGTAGTTGTTGTCCCTGCTCTATTCAGAACCCCATCAGCACATTCTGACATACCGATAAACATTAATTTATGGAAATAGTATTATGTTCAGTACCAGATAGGATACAACTTTTAGTTGTCCTACAACTATTCCTTAAATCAAAGTCAGGTTATGATATGTTGGATTGATGTACACATTTTACATCTGCCATTTACTTCTATCGTGAATTGATAAAACTGATTGCCGTCTGTTGATTTATCTTTGTATGTTTAGAAATGTTTTTGTGTCCCTGTTCAACCTACTTTCTACTTCATATCTATTTTACGTTCTCATCTTAATTGATCTTGTTGAACAGTTTTTGAGAAGCATCTTATCGGTAGGAGTCACAAATTTGGTACTAATGAATATTTTATCTGTAGAATATGTATAACGTCCATTCATGAATAGAATTCTTATTAAATGTTGACTTTAGACTACAATTGATGTAAAATATATTCCAAGGACTTTTTTCATAAAAAATGAAATATTCCTTGAGAAGAATAAAGAATTGTGATATACTTTATCACATTGAATTGCTCTTTATATTTATATGAAAATCTTTGTTTATTAGGAGACGCAGTATTCAAAATTGCTCATTGAAACTATGATTTCCTTTGAAGATATTTTGCAACGATGCAAGGAAAGGTATAAAAAACCGTTGCTGCAGCGTAAAACTGTGGTAACCCCAGCCCTTTACAATTTAGGTTATTCTTGTCATCTTACAGCGCATTGTGCCTACAAATATCCTGTTTTACTCACAAATTTAGAAGATTCACGCATCTCGTTTATGCCGATTGGACGCGCTCCGGGTAACGATATTGGTCCAAGAGAATTGGGAGGAGAACGATTTCTGAAGCGGCAAAGGATTAAAGATTGGGAAATGAGACGATGGCATGAATCATGGGGAATTCAGATTTATACGGGGACTCCCTCCGAGTTGGACGGAGCTCGATGGCACGACTTTCATTTTACATACAACGCCATTTGTGATGCCCCTGATGCGGTCATCACTTGTATTGAAACCCTCACGTATGCCATTCCAAATCCACTTCTGACAATTACAAAGTCTGGAGGTATCCGCTTTTCATGTAGGATTCCTGAATATTTGCACTCAGATGAAGAGACTTCCAAGTTCTATATCTATAAGCATACACCAACTACGAGAGACCCGGAAAAACGCAATAATTATCTTGAAATCTACGGGGATAAAAATTATAGTAGATGGGATGCACGCTATGAAATCGTACATGGTAATTTGTTAGATCCACCTGTTATCGCTAAGGAAGTCGTCTTTGCACCAATTGATGCTTTACGAGTGACACTTCATGACCCCGCACCAGAAAAAGAAAATGAAGAGCAAACTGTTCCGGATATACCAATCTCTCTCGGTTCACAAAACCTTGACCTTGCGAAAAATGCGCTTATTAAACGAGGATTTTCCTATCTCGGACAAGAGAAAGATATTCACCGTTGGACTTTGCCTCACAGTGAAATTGATAATCATTACATATCGTTGTGGGAAGACGAGGGAACGGTATGGGTGTGCGCTTCAACGTCTGAACTCGGGATACCTACCGCTCCAGTTCCTATAACTGATATTTGGATTGATACGGGAATTGTTCCATTGAAACCACAGGCGAATGTTCCTATCTCAGATAAGATACGGAATATTAGAGAAGGGAAGCTTAGTCCACTCGCAATTAAAAGACCTTCTCCACAATTGGAAAAAACAGAACATATTGATCAAATTGATGCTATTTCA
>JAGFCA010000153.1 GCA_022394755.1 Candidatus Poribacteria bacterium | reverse complement strand
CTTTTACATTTGGGTCGTAAAGAATTGAGATCTCCTTTGTTTCCTCTGACTTGAGATCTAATAGGAATATCAACTGATCTCGTATTCCATCATAATCTAGATCATCCGCTTGTGCAGGTACCATAGCCTCTCTGGGTGCTTCGCCTGTTACCACAGAGAATGCATTTAGAGAGAAATCTGGACTAACCTTCTTCAGTTGTTCTAATGTGAGGATTATGGGAATGTTCTCTTGATCAACGCGAAGGGTGTTTTGAATAGACAAACGAATTCGGTTTGTGTCTTGCTTTCCACCGGGAAATGTACAGCTTGATATTATAATTAGAAAACAAGACATTAGTAATAGTCCAGATTTCATATTAGTTCGATGGTTATTTTGCTTTAGATTTATTTTCACTATGTGTTCTCAATCCTGTTTTGTTATGTATGTACTATTGATCGGGTAGGACTTCAAGTAGACGATCAATCTCTGATTCTGTGTTATAAAAATGGGGAGAAACTCTGATACCACTGCCCCGACCAGCAGTAACAATGTTCTTGTCTTGAAGTAGTTCGACAATTCTCTCTGGTGTATGATTATTGGATTCAAAAATTACAATACCTGCACGGTCAACAGAATCTCTTGGTGTTTTCACTTGATAGCCTTTTTCTTCTAATCCAACAATTAATTTTGATGTAAGTTCAAGGATTCGTTTTTCAATTTTAGATATACCAACTTCAAATAATAAATCAAGAGCTGAGTTTAGTCCATATAAACCTGTAGTATTGTATGAACCTTCTTCAAAACGTGTTGCATCGGGTTTCTGTGTTAGATCGTAGTCAAGAAATTCGCGAGGATTCACCACACTTGACCAACCAACATTTGTGTTAATTAGTTGATTTAGCTTTTCATTTGAACAGTAAAAGATTGCGGCACCTTCTGGTGCAAGTAACCATTTGTGGCCATCAGCTGCGAGTATATCTATATGGCATGATTTCACATCTACTTCAATCACACCGAGACTCTGAATCGCATCGACTACAAACCAGATATTGTGTTCTTTACAAATTTCACCTATTGCTCTGATG
>JAGFCA010000188.1 GCA_022394755.1 Candidatus Poribacteria bacterium | reverse complement strand
CGGTGTTCACTTCAAGTATTTATCTTGCTGAAAAAGACGGATTTTCTCTGTTGAGTTTTTCTGAAGATCAGATGATATCAATGATTGATGGATTTAATCAGAAGAAGAAGTTACCTATGTTAAAACTTGCACCTAAGAACCCGCTTGCATTTGTAAAACTGAATATGATGAAGTTTGCGGAAGTAGTTAGTGAGGGAGAGATAATAATTGATGAAAGTATTGAAGAAGTGTCTCCGCTACTTGCTTGGATTTCTGTAAAAGAGGATGTAGCTAAGTTTGAGGTCGTGGTTTCAGAGAAAAACTCGCCACTTGAGGAAATATTGAAATTAGTTCCGTTTCTTGTGTCAAATATAGAGTAATAAAGACGGCGGGAATTATGTTTGCTAAAATAAAGAACTATTATCATCAAGTAAAGAGGAGACAATGGATATTTAATGTCATTTCCATTGCATTAGGAACATATCTACTTATTGGATCTTATACGTTTTTTCAAGGCAAGACGAGTCATCCCTCTGGTATTTTGGTGATAATATCTGGATCGTTATTTCTTTGCTGTGGTCTACTCAGTCTTATATCTCAGTCTATCACAACAAATGTAATCAGTGCTTTAATGGCAATTGTTGGTGCGGTTTTATTTTTTATATCTTAATCTGATAGCTTGTAAATCTGAATGGATAGTAATCTTTAGATTATAGAAAGGAGTATGTGTTTTCTTCGTAACTACTGTTTGATAGTAGAACAGAAGTTTTATTTATTCTCTATCGATATTATGTGTTTTTCGAGGATTCACAGTTATTTTTTATGATTAATGTATGTTTTTTCGCCGATGAAGTTTCAAGAGATGACTTTGAAGAAGCCATTAAACTCGGTGTGGATGCGGGGGCAACGACTGTTGAAGTTCGGGGTGGCGTGTGGGGTAAGCACGTTACTGAGATAGATGATGATGATGTTAAACGTGCACAAGATGTTCTTAGTAAATACAGTGTTAGCGTTGCAAGTATCGGTTCTCCTTTTGGAAAGTGTTCGATAGACAATCAAGAGGAATATGAAAGGCATCTGCGTCATTTTGACCGAATGGTAGAACTCGCACATGCCTTTGAGACTCCAATCATCCGCGGATTTGCCTTTTGGAATCCGCATCGTAGGCTGAAAG
>JAGFCA010000157.1 GCA_022394755.1 Candidatus Poribacteria bacterium | reverse complement strand
GTGAACTCATTGATAGCAGTCTTATAGTTCCTGTGGTAATATTCTACCAAACCACAATTAAATCTATCGTTCACAGTCAATTTGAGAGACTGCCGTGAACGGGCAAGCATTTTCAACTTTCCTACTGCGTCATCAGCAACTGAATCCGATTGTTTTTCACTGATAAGTAGTTGATGGATTTTAAATGCATCTGAATAGTTACCTAATCCTTCTTCACATCGTGCTAAGGCATAACTTGCTTCACGTTTGTATTCTTGATGTTTAATTACATCAACCAATACTTCCTTAGCCTCTTTGTATTGCTTGTATTTCAGATGGAGTTCAGCAAGCTTCCATTTTGATACAGTGGCATAGATACTGTTTGGATAGTTGTTAACAAGTTCTTTAAACCACTTGATTGCTTTTGGGTTGTTTTTCATTTCAACATACAACTTAGCCAAACGATATGCAGCAGTGTCAGCAAGTGGATAATCATTTGTGATAACTCTGACATAATTTCCAACAGCTTTTGGTCGATTTTTCAATTTTTCATAGAAGTAACCGAGAGCATGATATATCTCATGTTTCCTCATCGTTGACAAATCAGTTTGTAACAAACTCTCTAATTTTGGTACTGCCCGTTTGTAATCACCTTTATCAGCTAATGTAAAAGCAACATCCCGAATTGGATTATAATCTTCTTCAGCAGAAATGGGGACACCAACACTTAAGCAAATAATTGCAAGTACTAATGAGCCAAGAAGATATTTTTGATATTTCGCGAATTGTTTCTTGACAATTGAGTACATCTATTTTGACAAGCGGTTAAACGTACCGCTTATTTCCTCCTAAAAAAATTTGCGTCAACGTACCTTCGTTGTAATCTGTATCATTTTAACGTAGTAAAGTTCAATTTTATTTCACTAAAACAATAATTATAACGTTACATGGTAGTGAATGGCAACAATTTTTATATATGGATACCTATATAGACTGTTTGTCTTGCCTTAATAATCAGTTTTAAGTCTGACTTCACACTACTAATCTTGGATGAATTAACTCTCTAACAAATTGTAAAACGATTTTGAGATCAACATTTTACGATTATGTTTTTGTTGCCAGATTTAGA